>NZ_CP131914.1:1456353-1760971 GCF_040529045.1 Xanthomonas indica
GGGGATCAGCCGTAACCCGTTAGCAACAGCGCGTCGCGGCTGAAGCCGCTCCTACACAGGCGACGCGCCATGTTCCGCTTTTGGCTTTTACCAATCCCGAATCCCGATTCCCCAATCCCCGCTATTCAAAAATCGAACTGCACCGCCAACCGCGCCGTCCGCGGCGCACCCAGGAACAGGTAGTCGTCGCCTTCGTAGGCGCCGACATCGCGCCAGTAACGCTTGTCGGTGAGGTTGTCCACGCTCAGCCGCAGCGTGGTCGGCACAGCGCCCAGCCGCGTCGCGTAGCGGGCGCCCAGGGTGTAGACGCTGTAGCCGCCGACGGCGACCTGGCCGCTGCGATCGGCGTACTTGGCGCCGCTGTACTGCGCGCCGCCCAGCAGCGCCAGGCCGTTGATGCCGGGCACGTCCCAGGTGGCCTGCGCGCTGGCGCGCAAGCGCGGCACGTTCAACGCCTGGTGGCCTTCGTCGCCCGGCGTGCCGGTGTCCTCGGCGCGCGCGCGGATGCCGGCGACGCTGGCCTGCAGGTGCAGGCCGGCGCCGAGCGTGCCGGCGGCGGACAGTTCGATGCCGCGGTTGTGCAGGCGGCCCTGCTGCACGAACAGGAAGCTGCCGTCGGCCTGCGGTTGCGCGTACTGGTACGCCTGGCGCATGTCGAACAGCGCCGCGCCCAGGGTCACGCCGTCGCGCTCGTACTTCATGCCGGCCTCGCGCTGGTAGGCGCTGGTGGGGGCGAGGATGCTGTCGGCGTTGCTGGCGAACCAGGGCGCGGTGCCGCCCGGGGCCAGGCCCTTGGCGAAGCTGGCGTACAGCGACAGCGAGGGCTGCACCTTGAACAGCAGCGCCGCCTGCGGCAGAAACACGGAGCGACGGGTGCGCCGGGTCAGGGTGCCGTCGCGGTCCCAGGCGCGTTCGTCGTAGCGCACCTGGCGCGCGCCCAGCAGCAGCTGCCAGGCATCGCCGATGCCGATGCGGTCACTGGCCAACAGGGCGGTCTGC
This sequence comes from Xanthomonas indica, assembly GCF_040529045.1. Lineage (NCBI taxonomy): Bacteria > Pseudomonadati > Pseudomonadota > Gammaproteobacteria > Lysobacterales > Lysobacteraceae > Xanthomonas > Xanthomonas indica. The sequence continues at coordinate 1,457,353 of NZ_CP131914.1, forward strand.
GCGCTGTCCAGACGCCGGCGCTTGGGGCCGAGGACGGCGTCGGCCGGTGCCAGCAGCGGCGGATCGGCGTCGATGTTGCCGCTGCCGATCATTTCATTGATCGAGCCGTGGCGGTCGATGGTGCGATGCAGATAGTCGACGCCGACCTGGAACTGGTGCTGCAACACGCCGGTGCTGGCGCTGCCGCTGGCGATCGCCTGCAGTTCGTCGTTGCGGCGGCTGTCGGCGGGGCTGCGGTAGTCGTAGATGTCGTAGTCGCCTTCGCGGCTGAAGTGATTGGGCACGGCGTCGCCGGCGCAGCTGGCCGCGCCGTAGCAGCCCCAGGCGAAGCTGGAGTAATCGTCGATCAGGGCGCGGCTGTGCGACGCGGCGACATGCACGTTCCAGGCGTCGCTGAAGCGGTATTCGTAGCGCACCTGTGCATTCAGTGCCTCGATGCCGACCGGCCTGGACCACGGCTGGTAGGCGAGCAGGCGATGCACCGACACCCCGCTCGGCAGCTGCGTGCCGCCGAGCAACTGGTAGCCCGGCACCGAACGCTGCTGGCGGTCCTGGTACTCCACGTCCAGCTGCAGGGCCGACTGCGGATCGATGTTCCAGTCCGCGGCCAGCGACAGGAAGTTGCGGTGCCCGTCGGCGTGATCGACATGGCTGCGCAGCGTCTCGTGCGCGGCGTTGACGCGCAGGCCGAACTGGCGCTCGCTGCCGAACCAGTCGCCCAGGTCCACCGCCGCGCCGCGGCTGCCGTCGTCGTCGCCGCTCAGCACCAGGCTGCGCACGTGCTGCGGGCGCTTGGTCTGGTAGTCGATCACCCCGGCTGGGGTGGTGATGCCGGACAGCACCCCGGACAGGCCCTTGAGCACCTGCACCTGCTCCTTGTTCTCCAGCGCCACGTTCTGTTCGCCGGCGATGGTCAGGCCGTTGATGCGGTAGCTGTTGGCCGCATCGAGCGAATAGCCGCGGACCAGGAAGTTCTCGTAGTAGCCGATCGGCGCGTAGCTGTCGCCGACCGCGGCGTCGGCGCGCAGCACCTCGCTGAGCACGCGCACCTGGCGGTCGGCCAGCTGGGTGCGGTCGATGGTGTCGATCGCCATCGGCGTGTCCAGCAGCGGCGCGTCGCCGTAGCCGCTCAGGCTGCTGCGGTTGTGCGGCTGGCGGCCCTGCACGTTGACCGCGTCCAGTTCGACCGGGGTCTGCGCGGCGGCGGATGCCGGCGCATCGTCGGCGGCCAGGGCCGGCAGCGGCAGGGCGATGGCCAGGCCCAGCGCAAGCGCGTGCGGGGTGGGGAAGCGGCGGGTGGGAAGCATGCGGAACGACCTCGGGCAAACGAAACGAAAGAGGGAAGCGGCAGCGCCGCGCGGCGTGCGCGCGGCAGCCGTGACGGCGGATGGGGCGGGGTGGATGCGACGGTTCATGGCGCGGCCGCGGCGCGCCGCCGCAGGTGCCGCAGCAGGCGCTGGCCTTCGCGCTCGCCGTACCAGGTGGCGTGGCCGAGCAGGTAGCGGCGGTAGGCGATCTCGGCGTGCGTGTCCGAACCGGTGATGCCGGCGAAGTAGTCGATCTCGCTGAGCGCGAAGTCGGCATGCACCAGCGGCAGCAGCGCGGTCAGCAAGCGCAGTTGCGCCGCGTCCAGCGGCAGCAGGGTGGCGTAGCCGTGCAGCAGCGCATCGAGCTGGTCGAGTTCGGCGACCGCTTCGCCGCCGTCGTCCAGTTGCAGCCACGGGATCAGGTTGCGTTCGATCGCGGTGGCCAGGTCGAACAGGGCGAAGGTCCGGTCGGCCAGGCCGAAATCGAACGCCGCGCTGACCGTGCTGGTGGCGCCGTGGCCGCGCCACAGCAGGTTGGAGGCGTGCCAGTCGCCATGCGTCCACAGCGCCGGCGGCGGCGCCTGCAGCAGCGGCCACGCCTGCGCGTGCCAGGGCAGCAGGTGCGCGCGCAGGTCGTCCTGCCAGTCGTGCCGCTGCAGCCATGTCGCCAGCGCCGGGCGCCGCGCGAGATCCTGCTGCAGCGCCTGCACCGGCTGCGGCTGGGCGAACAGGCGCAGGTTGGCGACCAGCACGGTGGTGCTGCGCGGGGGCGCGGTGTAGCCGGCGGCGGCGCGATGCAGTGCCGCCAGCGCGCGGCCGGCGGCGGCGGCATGGGTGGTGTCGGCGAACGGCGTCCACGACACCGCCTCACGGTAGCGGTCCTCGCCGTCGCCGGCGCGCATCACCTCGTAGGTCCAGTGGCCGCGCCGCACCGCGCTGGCGCCGTCGCGGTCGCGCAGCACCTCCGGCACCGGCACGCCGTGCGCGCGCAGGTGGGCGATGAAGGCGTGTTCCTCGCCCAGCGCGTGCAGGTCGCGCACGCGGCGGTGGTGGCGCTTGACGAACAGCGTGCCGGCCGCGGTCTCCACCTCCGCCGCCGCGGAGAACGGGCGCGGGCTGTGCCAGCGCAGTGCGCGCAGCTGGCCGGGCAAGGCGTACTGCTGCAGCAGCGCCTCCACCTCGCCGTCGGACAGCGGCGGCCAGTCGGCAGCCACGGTCTGCAGGCCCATGCCGTGCATCTGGTGGCGCGCGCTCATGCGCGTGTCTCGCGGTGGTGGTGCGCCCGGGCGCGCCGCATGCTGGTCGCGCGATGCGCACCGTCGCGGCGGCTGTGCGCGGCTGGTCTAGACCAGAGGCGGGGAGGCCTGGGGCAGGGCCCGGTCGCACGATCGGGAGCGGGGACGGTGGCGCCGCCGGCGTCTCGGCATGCGCGCGGGCTCAGGCGGCGCGCGCGGTCTGCGGGGTGGGGCGGCAGCCTGGGACAGGAAACAACGCTGACCGGCATCTGCACTGGGCGAAGGAAAGGACACGGATCGCTCCGTCTCCCGCGCGTGCGGGCCGCAAACGGCCGCGCAGTGCACGGGGCGCAGAGTATGCGCGGCAATCGCCGCCGCCGCCATGCCTGCTGCGCGCGTGGCGGGCGGCGCATGCGGGATAATCGGCGGATGAGCGAACAGCAGATAGCCGTGGTGGTGGTGACCTACGAGAGCGGCAGCACCATCGATGCCTGTCTGCAGCGGCTGCGCGCGGCCGCCGAGGTGGCGCAGATCCGGGTGGTCGACAACGCCTCGCGCGACGACACCCTGGCGGTGGTGCAGCGGCATGCGCTGGACGATGCGCGGGTGCGCTTCATCGCCAATCCCGACAATCCCGGCTTCGCCACCGCCTGCAATCAGGGGGCCGCGGCCAGCGATGCGCCATGGCTGGCCTTCGTCAATCCCGACCTGATGGTCGAGCCCGACACCCTGGCGCAGTTGCGCGCACAGGCCGCCGCGCTCGGCGAGGCGCTGCTGGGCGTGGAGCAGGTCGACGAACACGGCCGCGCCGACGCCGCGGTGCGGCGCCGCGACCCGGACTTCGCGGCGATGCTGCGGCATCCGCTGGCCGGCTCGCGGCTGGCGCTGGCGGCCGACCCGGCGCAGCCGCTGCAGCCGGTGCCGGCGCTGTCCGGCGCGCTGATGCTGTTGCCGCGCGCGCTGTTTGTGCGCATCGGCGGTTGGGACGCCGGCTATCGGCTGCATGCCGAAGACCTGGACCTGTGCCGCCGGGTCCGCCAGGCCGGGGCCACGGTGGCGGTGCTGAACACCCTGCGCGTGCTGCATGTACGCGGCGTGTCCAGCCGCAAGCGGCCGTGGTTCGTCGAGTGGCACAAGCACCGCGGGCTGTGGCGCTACTTCCGCAAGTTCGAGGCGCCCAGCCGGGCGTGGCCGGTGCGGGCGGCGGTGTGGGCGGTGATCTGGCTGCACGCCTGGGTCACCTTCGCCCGGTTGTGCTGGCGGCGCCCAGGCTGAACGAAATCTGCCGCGTTGCGCGCGCGTGCGGCATGGCAACATAAATTCGCTATATTGGGAAGTGCGTCACTTAACAAATGGCGTGTTCCGCCGATCACCCCTGAACCGTGCCCGCTTTCTGGTTCGGGGGCCCCACCAGGAACTCAACCATGCTTGATCTCGACGGCGTGCGCTCGCGCACCCACGCGCGCGCCTGCGCGTCCGCTGTGCCTATGGCCGCTGCCGGCAGCGCCACGCCTGCGCGCCGCGCGCGGCTGGCACTGGCCCTGCTCGCGCTGGCGGCCGGCCCCTGCTACGCCAGCGCCTGGGTCGACGAGGCCGGCCACGGGCTGGTGATCCTCAAGGCCAGCCATACCGACGGCGGCGCGGTGTTCAACAGCCACGGCCAGTCCGGCAACTTCCCCGACGCCGGGCGCAGCCGCCAGGACCAGCTCAATCTCTACGGCGAATACGCGCTGAGCTCGGACCTGACCCTGGTCGGCAATTTCTATTTCAGCAAGGTCGGCTACCGCAACGACAGCGGCTACGGCGACCGCCACAGAAGCGGCTGGTCCGACCAGGAAATCGGCCTGCGCTACCGGCTCGACCCGGATGGCCGCGACGGTCCCTGGCAGGGCGCGTTGCAGGTGCTGGCGCTGGTGCCCGCCTATGCGCGCCAGCGCGACGGCGCGCGGCCGGCGCTGGGCCAGGGCGACTACGGCGCCGAGTTGCGCTACAGCGTCGGCCGCGGCTACCGCCTGGGCGAGCACGACGGCTATGTCGACCTGGGCACGGCGGTGCGCCTGCGCGGCGGCGACGCCTCCGACGAGGCGCGGCTGGACGTGTCCAGCGGCCTGGCGCTGGCGCCGCGCTGGATGCTGATCGGCGAGTTCAACGTGATCCAGAGCCTGGGCAACGGCAAGGGCCCGAACCGGATCTACGCGCCCGGCGACAACACGCCGATCCGCGGCAACAACTTCGATTTCAGCAAGCTGCAGGCCTCGGTGCTGTACACGCTGCCCGGCGGCACGCAGCTGCAGCTCGGCTACCAGCAGCCGGTGGCCGGGCGCAACACCGGCGGCGCGGGCGGCCCGTTCGTGGCCGCCTGGTGGCGGTTCTAGCCGTGTCCGGCGAACACGACAGCGTCGCCGCCGAGGCGAGCGCCCCGGGCCGGTTCGGGCGGCTGCCGACCGAGGGCGGCCTGCAGGCGCCGATCGGCGAGGCGCTGGTCGCCGCGGGGGTGATCGACCCGCCGCAACTGCAGAATGCGCTGACCCTGCAGTCGCGCTGGCGCTCGCGACTGGGCGACGTGGTGCTGGCCCAGCGTGGCGTCGCCGCGCTGCGTTTCTACACGGTGCTGGCGCAGCATTTCGGGCTGCATTTCGTCAATCTGCTCAAGCAACCGATCGACCCGGCCCTGTTCCAGCCGGAGCGGCTGGCCGACTACGCGCAGCGCCTGGTGCTGCCGTGGCGCGAGGAGGACGGCCAGCTGGTGCTGGCGGTGGCCGATCCCGGCCCGGAGATCTTCGCCTGGGCGCGCGCCACCTATGGCGAGCAGGTGCGCTTCGTCGGCACCTCCAAGTTCGACATCGTGTGGAGCCTGCAGCAGCACGCCGACGCGCAGCTCACCCACGACGCGCTGAACCTGCTGGCCGAACATGCACCGGAGCATTCGGCGCGGCAGGTGATCACCCGTGCGCAGTCCGCCTTCCTGGTGGTGTTGACCGTGGTGCTGGCCGCGGCCCTGGCGCTGTGGCCGCTGGTCACCCTGATCGCGCTCAACACGCTGATCGCGGTGGCGTTCCTGGCCACCTTCGGGCTGAAGCTGGTGCTGGCCTGGCGCGGTGCGCGGCGCCGCATCGACATCAAGGTCAGCGACGAGGAAGTGGCCGCGCTCGGCGACGAGGACCTGCCGGTCTACACGGTGCTGGTGCCGATGTACAAGGAACCGGACGTGCTGCCGATCCTGGCCAACGCGCTGCGCCGGCTCGACTACCCGACCTCCAAGCTGGACGTGAAGCTGGTGCTGGAGGCCGACGACACCGAGACCATCGAGGCGGCCAAGGCGCTGGGCCTGGAGGCGTTCTTCGAGATCATCCGGGTGCCGCCGTCGCAGCCCAAGACCAAGCCCAAGGCCTGCAACTACGCGCTGCGCTTCGCCCGCGGGCAGATGCTCACCATCTACGACGCCGAGGACAAGCCGGAGCCGGACCAGCTCAAGCGCGTGGTCGCCGCGTTCCGCAAGTCGCCGGCCGACGTGGCCTGCATCCAGGCGCGGCTGAACTACTACAACGCCGACGAGAACTGGCTCACGCGCATGTTCACGCTGGAATACACGTTGTGGTTCGACTTCTACCTGCCGGCGCTGGAAACCCTGCGCATCCCGATTCCGCTCGGCGGCACCTCCAACCACTTCCGCCTGGACATCCTGCGCAAGGTCCACGCCTGGGATCCGTACAACGTCACCGAGGACGCCGACCTGGGCGTGCGCCTGACCCAGCAGGGCTACCGGGTCAGCGTGGTCAACTCGACCACGTTCGAGGAAGCCAACGTCAGCATCCCCAACTGGATCCGGCAGCGCTCGCGCTGGCTCAAGGGCTACATGCAGACCTGGCTGGTGCACATGCGCAACCCGGTGCAGTTGTACCGCTCCACCGGCGTGCGCGGGTTCTGGGGCTTCCAGCTGTTCGTCGGCGGCACCTTCTTCACCGCACTGGCCGCGCCGCTGATGTGGCTGAGCTACGGGCTGTGGCTGGCGGTGGGCTCGAAATTCTTCGATCCGTTCTTCCCGCCGGCGCTGCTGTACCTGAGCCTGCTCAACCTGCTGCTCGGCAACGGCTTCCTGATCTACATGACCCTGGTGGCGGCGTTCAAGCGCGACTACTTCCGCCTGGCGCCCTACGCGCTGACCGTGCCGCTGTACTGGCTGTTGCAGTCCATCGCCGCCTACAAGGGCCTGTGGCAGCTCATCCGCAACCCGTTCTACTGGGAAAAGACCACCCATGGCATCAGCAAGCACATGGCCGAAGAGCGCCGCGCCGCGCTCGACGACTGACGCGCCGCCGCGCGCGCGCGGCACCGCGGTGTTCGTGCTCACCGCGGCGCTGCTGGCGCTGCTGTGCCACCGGTTGCTCGCGCACGGCTACATGAGCGACGACGCGATGGCGCAGTACGCCAAGCTGCTGCTGTTGCGCGACGCGGCCGGCTTCCGCATCGAGTACCTGGGCTTTCTGTACGCGCAGGCCTCGCTTTACCTGGGCGTGCTGATCGGCGGCCTGCCGGGCCTGTCCACGCCGCTGCTGCCGTACCTGGTCGACGTGCTGGCGGGGGCGACGCTGGTGACCCTGCTGTGGCGCGACATTGCCGCCGGGCTGGGGCGCGGTTGGGCGTGGGCGCTGAGCGCGGGCCTGGTGTTGCAGCCGTTCTTCCTGTGGCCGACGTTGTCCGGCAACAACCAGGGCCTGGGCCTGCTGGTGTTCTACGTGGCCGCGCGCGCACTGCGCCACTTCCGCGGCGATCCGGAAGCCTTCGCCTACCTGCGCCTGGCGGCGAGCCTGTGCCTGCTGTTCTTCGTTGACGAGCGCGCCTGCTTCCTGGCGGTGGCGCTGGCACCGTGGCTGTTCCTGATCGCGCCGCCGCGGCTGATGCGGCAGGCGCCGCTGGCGTTCTACCTGGTGTGCTACCTGCCGTTCTTGTTCGCGGTGGCGGCGTGGATGTACCTCAACTACATGTTCTTCGGCGACCCGCTGCTGTTCGTGCGCGACGCCAACTCGGCCTTCCGCGGCATCTATGCGCAGGCGGCGCTGCAGCCGTGGCTGCAGCAGGCCGCGGCGCAGCCGTGGTGGCCGCCGCTGTGGCTGTCGCTGGCCGGGCTGGTCAGCGCGCCGCTGTTGCTGTTGCTGCGCCACACCCGCACCGGCGACACCTGGCGCAGCGTGCTGGCCGCCACCTTGACCGTGATCGGCGCCGGCACGCTGGCCACCTGGGCGCGTTTCACTGCGCAGCCGCTGGACTTCCTGGCCCTGCTGCTGGTGCCGGTGGCGCTGGTGCTGGGCGACCTGCGCCGCGACCTGCGCTGGCTGGGCCTGGTGCTGCTGCTGGCCGGCGCGGTGTCCAGCGGCTGGGTGATCGCCCGCACCGCCACCTCCACCACCCGCGACTGGATCGCCGCGCTGCAGGCGCCGGCGCCGCCACGGCATGCCGATGCCGCACGGCTGGGCGCGTGGCTGGCCGAGGCGCGGCTGCCGACCCTGCTCGACGACCGCGCCAGCTACCCGGTGATCGTCGCCCGCGGCGACGCCAGGCAACTGATCCTGCCGTTCGACCCGCGCTTCAAGCAGGCGCTGGTCGATCCGCGGCAGATGCCGGCGCAGGTGGTGGTGAGCGACCCGGCCAGCCAGGCTGGCACCCTGGACAGCCTCAACCGGCGCTTCCCGCAGCTATGGCAACAGGGCCTGCCGGGCTACAGTCTGGTCTACCACCAGGGCATCTACCGGGTATGGCGCCGATCGCCGTGAGACTGCTGGCCGCACTGCTGTTGGCGCTGAGCGCCGGCGGCTGCAGTGCGGCGCCGGCGCCGCCGTGGTTGGGCGCCAACGTCAAGGTCTCGCCGCAGGCGCCATGGGGCAGCGCGGCGGCGCAGCAGTCGCTGCGGCAACTGGCCGATGCCGGCGCCTCGCGCGCGCTGCTGGTCGCCTTCGTCTGGCAGGCCGCGCCGCAGTCCTCGGCACCGGTGCTGGGCAGCGACAGCAGCCCGGCGCTGATCCGCGCCGGACTGCGGCAGATGCGCGCCGCGGGCCTGCAGCCGGTGCTGAAAGTGCATCTGTGGATTCCCGGGCACTGGGCCGGCGAGGCCGCGCCGGCCGATCGCGATGCCTGGTTCGCCGCCTACCAGCGCGCGCTGCTGCAACTGGCGCAGGTCGCCGCCGAGGAACGCGCCAGCGCGCTGATCGTCGGCACCGAACTGCGCCAGTTGCAGGATGCGCCGCAATGGCCGGCCCTGCTGGCGGCGGTGCGCCAGGTCTATCGCGGCCCGATCGGCTACGTCGCCGATGGCCTGGAGCAGGCCGAGCGCTTCGGCTACTGGGACCGCTTCGATTTCGTCGGCACCAGTCTGTACCCGGCGCTTTCCGCCACGCCGGCGCAGCGGCGCGCGCAGATGCATGCGGCGGCGGCGCGCGTGCAGGCGCTGGGCGAGCGCAGCGGCCGCCCGGTGTGGGTGGCCGAGCTGGGCTTGCGCTCGGCGCACGGCAGCCTGGCGGCGCCATGGGAAAGCCCGGAGCAGCGCACCGCCGACGTCGACACCGCGTTGCAGGCGCAGGTGTTGCGCGAGTGGCGCGACGTGCTCGACGCGCAGCCGCGCATCGCCGGCATCGCGCTGTGGTGCTGGTACACCGACCCGGATGCCGGCGGCGCGCAGGATAGCGATTTCACCGTGCAGCACAAGCCGGCGCAGGCGGTGCTGAAGCGCTGAGTGGCACGCGCATATCGCGCCATCTGCCATCGGTGACAACGGAGCCGCAACGCAGCGAGCGCATAATCGGCGGATGATCATCGATTCGTTGCTGGACACCGACCTCTACAAGTTCACCATGATGCAGGCGGTGCTGCATCAGCATCCCGGCGCGCAGGTGGAGTACCGCTTCAAGTGCCGCACCCCGGGCATCGACCTGGCGCAGTACCTGCCGCAGATCTCGGCGGAGATCGACGCGCTGTGTGCGCTGCGCTTCCGCGAGGAGGAGCTGGACTACCTGCGTGCGATGCGCTTCATCAAGCCGGACTTCGTCGATTTCCTGGCGCTGTTCCACCTGGACCGCAAGTATCTGCAGGTGCAGGCCTCGACCAGCGTGCCCGGCGAGATCGAACTGCACATCCGCGGGCCGTGGCTGCACACCATCCTGTTCGAGGTGCCGCTGCTGGCGATCGTCAACGAGGTGTGGTTCCGCAATGCCGGTGGCGCCGAGCATGCCGAAGGCCTGCGCCGCCTGCAGGCCAAGATCGCGCTGCTGCGCGACACCCCGGGCTACGACGGCTGCGCCATCGCCGACTACGGCACCCGCCGCCGCTATTCGCGGGCCTGGCACGGCGAGCTGCTGCCGGTGCTGCAGCAGACTTTGGGCAAGCAGTTCGTCGGCACCAGCAACGTGCACTTCGCCCGCCGCTACGGGCTGACCCCGCTGGGCACGATGGCCCACGAGTACCTGCAGGCGTTCCAGGCGCTGGGGCCGCGGCTGCGCGATTCGCAGGCGGCGGCGCTGGAATCGTGGGCGCGCGAGTACCGCGGCGACCTCGGCATCGCGCTGTCGGACGTGGTCGGCCTGGACGCGTTCCTGCGCGATTTCGATCTGTATTTCTGCAAGTTGTTCGACGGCATGCGCCACGATTCCGGCGATCCGTTCGACTGGGGCGAGCGGATCCTGGCGCACCTGCAGCGGCATCGGGTGGATCCGCGCAGCAAGATCCTGGTGTTCAGCGACGGCCTGGACATCGACAAGGTGATGCGGCTGTACGCGCATTTCCGCGATCGCTGCATGCTGGCGTTCGGCGTCGGCACCCACCTGACCAACGACCTGGGCCTGGTGCCGCTGCAGATCGTGATCAAGATGGTCCGCTGCAATGGCCAGCCGGTGGCCAAGCTCAGCGACTCGCCGGGCAAGACCCTGTGCGACGACCCGGCCTATCTGGCGTACCTGCGCCAGGTGTTCGAGGTGCCTGCCGAGGACCCGCGCTGAGTGCTGCGGCGGTGCGCCGACGCGGCGGACGCCGCGGTCCCGGGGCGGCCGGACAGGCGTCGCAGTTCGGCGCATCGGGACTTTGCGGTGAAGAAGGAGTGAGATACACTTCGCCATAAAGTGAGAACTGTGTCGCAATAGTGACGGTCGACAACGGCCGGCCAGGCGCCGCAGCCGCTACGCCGTTGTCGTTCCGTCCCTGCCCAGAGACTTCCTCGATGAGCGCTCACGCGTTGCAGACCCATTACCGCACCCAGGCCTGTTCGCGGCAGTGGCGTGGCTTTCTGCGCGCGTTGGCCGAGGAGTTCGCCGCCGAACTCGGGGCCGAGGACCTGGCGCTGCTGCTGGCGCGCATCGGCCGCCGCTTCGCCGCCGAACATCCGGTCGGCGCCTGCGCCACCCTGCAGGACCTGGAGGAAGCGGCCAACCGCCTCTGGGACCAGTTGGAATGGGGCTATGCGCGGTTCGAGGAACATGCCGACCGCGTCGAACTGCTGCACGCCGGTTCGCCGCTGCACATCGGCCTGGCCGGGCAGGCCACCGGCGCCGACGGCTTCCTGGAAGGGGTGTATCAGGCATGGTTCGTGCAGGTAGGCATGTCGGCCGGGCTGGGCGTGCGTGCGTTGTCGTCCGGGAACGAAGACCTGCGGCGCTTCGTGCTGGCCAGGATCGGCTGAGCGCGGCGGCGGCGACCCATTATTTTCAGATCGTCATGAGGGGAGTCATGTCCAAGAAGTCCAAGCAGACGGGTGCCGAAACCGGCGATGACGTCTCCAGCCTGTTCGCCAAGCTCGGCAGCAGCGGCGCCACCGCCTACCAGGATTTCTCCGCCGACCGGCTCAGCGCCGTGGAGCCGGCCGCGGTGGCGCCGCCAGCGCCTGCCGTCCCGGCACCGGTGCTGTCGGTGGTGCGCGCCGCGGTCGAGCCCAGGCCGGGCGCCCCGTTGCCGGTTGCGCCGCTGCCGCTGGCGCCTGTCGCCCCGGCTGCGCCGGCGCCGGCCGCGGTCGTGGCGGGAACTGGCAGCGGCACGCCGTTGCAGCAGCTGTTCCAGCGCCTGCTCGAGGTCGGCCGCGAGGCCGCCGTGCCGGCGCCGGGCGGTCCGCTCAAGCGCTTCTTGAATCGTTGATGCCGCGCGGCGCCTCGGGCGCCGCGCTGTTTGCCGTCGCCGCGTGGTGGGGAAGACCGCGCGGCGACCTCCTCCCCCTTGTTAGGAACCGCCGATGAGCGCTGCCTCCGCGTCGCATGCCGCGCGCCCGCTGCATGTCCTGGCCAACTGGTCGCTGTGGCTGCTGGGCGCCGTGTTGCTGGTCTTCGTCGTCGCCATCCCCATGGATGTGCCGCAGCAACTGGTGTTCTCGCTGGTGGTGTTCGTCGCGGCCATGCTGCTGCGGCGCAGTGGCAGCCGCCTGGCGATCCTGGTGATGATGGCGCTGTCGCTGGCGGTGTCCTCGCGCTACATCTGGTGGCGCCTGACCCAGACCGTGGGCATGAGCAGCCCGATCGACCTGAGCCTGGGCCTGGGCCTGCTGCTGGCCGAACTGTACGCATTCGTGATCCTGGCCCTGGGCTATTTCCAGGTGCTGTGGCCGCTGAACCGGCGGCCGCTGCCGCTGCCGGCCGACCAGCGGCAATGGCCCAGCGTCGACCTGTTCATCCCCACCTACAACGAACCGTTGTCGGTGGTGCGCTCGACCATCCTCGCCGCCAGCGTGATGGACTGGCCGGCCGACAAGCTCAACATCTACCTGCTCGACGACGGCCGCCGCGAGGAGTTTCGCGCGTTCTGCGCGCAGGCCGGCATCCACTACATCACCCGCACCAACAACTTCCACGCCAAGGCCGGCAACATCAATGCCGCGCTGAAGAAGTCCAGCGGCGAGTACGTGGCGATCTTCGACTGCGACCACATCCCCACGCGCTCGTTCCTGCAGGTGGCGATGGGCTGGTTCCTGCGCGACGCCAAGCTGGCGGTAGTGCAGATGCCGCACTACTTCTTCTCGGCCGATCCGTTCGAGCGCAACCTCGGCAACCACGGCAAGGTGCCCAACGAGGGCGAGCTGTTCTACGGCCTGCTGCAGGACGGCAACGACCAGTGGGACGCCACCTTCTTCTGCGGCTCGTGCACGGTGATCAAGCGCAAGCCGCTGGAGGAAGTGGGCGGGGTGGCGGTGGAGACCGTCACCGAGGACGCGCACACCGCGCTGAAGCTGCACCGTCGCGGTTACCGCAGCGCCTACATCGCGGTGCCGCAGGCCGCCGGCCTGGCGACCGAGAGCCTGTCCGGCCACGTCGCCCAGCGCATCCGCTGGGCGCGCGGCATGGCGCAGATCGCGCGGCTGGACAATCCGCTGCTGGGCAAGGGCCTGCGCCTGTCGCAGCGGCTGTGCTACGCCAACGCGATGCTGCATTTCTTCTATGGGCTGCCGCGGATCGTCTACCTCACCGCGCCGCTGGCCTTCCTGTTCTTCGGCGCGCACGTGATCCACGCCTCGGCGCTGATGATCCTGGCCTACGCGCTGCCGCACATCCTGCAGGCCAACCTGACCAACCTGCGCACCCAGGGCAAGTTCCGCCACCTGCTGTGGAACGAGGTCTACGAGACCACCCTGGCCTGGTACATCCTGCGCCCGACGCTGGTGGCGCTGTTCAATCCCAAGCTCGGCAAGTTCAACGTCACCCCCAAGGGCGGCCTGGTGCCGCGCAGCTACTTCGACGGGCAGATCGCCAAGCCCTACCTGTTCCTGCTGGTGCTCAACCTGGCCGGCGTGGTCGCGGGCGTGATGCGCCTGCTCAGCGTGCAGGCCGGCGGCGAGGCGCAGACCATCTGGTTCAACCTGGCGTGGACCGCCTACAACGTGCTGCTGCTCGGCGCCACCATCGCCACCGCCAGCGAGATGCGCCAGGTGCGCCGTTCGCACCGCGTGCCGCTGGACATCCCGGCCACCCTGCACCTGGCCGATGGCCGCGAACTGGCCTGTCGCACCGTCAACTTCTCCACCGGCGGCATGGCCCTGCGCCTGCTCGCGCCGGTGCCGGTGGAGCCGGACCTGCCGGTGGAGATCGCGCTGCCGCAGCGCGGCAGTTCCAAGCGCCTGCCGGCGATGGTGCGCCACGACCGCGACGGCGAAATCAGCATCCAGTTCCGGCCGATGTCGATCGAGCAGGAGCGCTGGCTGGTGGCCTGCACCTTCGCCCGCGCCGACATCTGGGTGTCGCAGTGGGGCCGCCACGACCGCGATCGCTTCTGGGTGTCGCTGGGGCGCGTGTTCGCGGCCAGCATGCGCGGCTTCCGGCGTCTCGGTCAGCACATCGCCAGCAGCGCGCGCAGCGGCTGGCGCGGCCGCGCCACCGGCGAGGAGGCGGCGCCGTGAGTCGTCGTCCCGCGGTGGTGCGTTGCTCCCTCTCTTTCCCTTCTTTCCGGTTGCCGTCGATGCGTTTCCCTGCCCTGGCTGCGTGCTGTCTCACGGTCCTGTCCGGCCTCGCCCTGGCCCAGGAGCCGACCCTTCCCGCCACCGCACCGGCGCCGGCCGCCGCCGCGACCGCCACGCCGCTGCCGTCGCCGGCCGAACGCGAGCGCTCGGCCACGCTCAAGCAACTCGGCGTGGACTACGAGATGACCCTGCGCGGCATCCAGGGCAGCGCCGGCATTCCCTTCAGCACCCGCACCGACGAAGTGGTGCAGGCGGCGAACCTGCACCTGGTGTACAGCTATTCGCCGGCGCTGCTGCCGGACCTGTCGCACCTGAAGGTCAGCGTCAACGGCGTCACCGTGGCGACCCTGCCGGTCAGCCGCGAGAACGCCGGCAAGCTGCAGCAGAGCGACGTGCCGATCGATCCGCGCCTGATCAGCGACTACAACCGGCTCAACCTGCAGCTGATCGGTCACTACACCCGCGACTGCGAGGACCCGGACCACACCAGCCTGTGGGCCAACATCGATCCGTCCACGCGGCTGTCGCTGACCGCCACCCCGCTGGTGCTGCGCAACGACCTGGCGCTGCTGCCGGTGCCGTTCTACGACAAGCGCGACACGCGCCGCCTGGAACTGCCGTTCGTGTTCCCGCAGCGCCCGGACCTGCCCACGCTGCGCAGCGCTGGCATCGTCGCCTCCTGGTTCGGCGCGCAGGCCGGCTACCGCGGCGCGTCGTTCGGCGTGGCCATCGGCGACGTGCCGGCCACCGGCAATGCGGTGCTGTTCGCCACCGCTGCGACCCTGCCGGCGGAACTGGCCGCGACCCAGGCCGGCTTGAGCGAGATATCCGGTCCGACCCTGGCGATGGTCGCCAACCCGCGCGATGCCACCGGCAAGCTGCTGCTGGTGCTGGGCCGCGACGACGCCGACCTGCAGCAGGCCGCCACCGCGCTGAGCCTGGGTACGCCGTTCAACGGCCCGGTGGCGCGCATCGGCGAGCTCAAGCAGGCGCAGCCGCGCAAGCCCTACGACGCGCCCAACTGGATCTCCAGCGACAGGCCCGTGCGCTTCGGCGACCTGGTCGCGCAGACCGCGCAACTGAATGTCAGCGGCTACCACCCCGACCTGATCCGGGTCGGCCTGCAACTGCCGCCGGATCTGTTCGTGTGGCAGCGCGACGGCATCCCGATCAACCTGCGCTACCGCTACACGGTGCCGGAGACGCAGAACAAGTCCGCGCTCAACGTCAGCATCAACGAGGCCTTCGTGACCACGCTGCCGCTGACCGGTCACGCCTACGCCGAGTCGTTGCCGCTGCGCTGGTGGCACGAGCTCTCGCCCAAGGGCGCGATGCCGGTGGAGCAGAAGCTGCTGCTGCCGACCGGGCCGTTCTCGGCCAACAGCCAGCTGCGCTTCCACTTCTTCTTCGACCGTCCGCAGGCGGAGGCGTGCAAGAACACCTTCCCCGACGTGTCCGGCGCGATCGATGCGGATTCCAGCGTGGACCTGCGCTCGTTCCATCACTACATGGCGATGCCGAACCTGGCCGCGTTCGGCAATGCCGGCTTCCCGTTCACGCGCCTGGCCGACCTGTCCGAATCCACCGTGGTGGTGCCGGACGAGATCGGCGATCAGGACATGGCCAACCTGCTGACTCTGCTCGGCCGGCTCGGCGCGTCCACCGGCTATCCGGCGCTGCGGGTGACCCTGATCCACGCCGCCGAGGTCGACAAGCACGCCGACAGCGACCTGCTGGTGTTCGGCAGCCTGCGCTCGCAGCCGCTGTTCCAGCGCTGGAGCGCGGCGCTGCCGATCGGCGACGGCGCCAGCGGACAGCGGTTTTCGATGAGCGACTGGGTGCTGGACAAGCTGCCCGGTTTCCTGTCGTTCGATCCGCGCCGCACCGACCTGCCGACCACCGCCGAGGTCGCGGTGAAGCCGGCGCCCGGCGACGTGGTGCTGATGGGCTTCCAGTCGCCGCTGAAGGCCGGGCGCAGCGTGGTCGCGTTGCTGGCCGAGGACCCGGCCAGCGTCGAGGACTTCTTCGACGCCTGGTTCGAACCGGCCACGCTGAAGGATTTCCAGGGCAGCGTGGTGCTGCTGCAGAAGGGCAAGGTGCGCAGCCTGGCCGGCAACCAGACCTACTACGTCGGCCACCTGCCGCTGCCGACTTGGGCGCGCTGGTACTTCTCGCAGCATCCGCTGCTGCTCGGCCTGGCGGTGGTGGCGCTGAGCGTGCTGCTGGCACTGGCCGCGCGCGTGGTGCTGCGCCGGCATTCGGCGGCGCGGCTGCAGGAAGGGCAGTGAACGCACACATCGGCCAACGCCGGCGCCTGCTCGGCGGCCTGCTCGCCGCCGGTGCGGCCACGCTGCTGCCGCCGGCGCGCGCCGCGCTCGCCGCAGCGCCGGCCTGCGCGCCGTGGCGCGAGTGGACCGCGTTCGTCGGCAAGCACCTCGATGCCGGCGGGCGGGTGATCGATTTCCAGCACGCCGACCAGCGCAGCACCTCCGAAGGCCAGTCCTACGCGCTGTTCTTCGCGCTGGTGGCCAACGACCAGGTGCTGTTCGAGCGCGTGCTCGGCTGGACCCGGCACAACCTGTGCGGTGGCCGCCCGCAGCAAGTGCTGCCGGCGTGGCTGTGGGGCCGCGCCAGCGACGGCAGTTGGCGCGTGCTCGACGGCAACACCGCCAGCGATGCCGACCTGTGGATCGCCTACGTGCTGCTCGAGGCCGGGCGCCTGTGGCAGCGGCCCGGCTACACCCAGGCCGGCCTGCAGACGCTGGCGCTGGTGCGGCGCACCGAGCTTGCCGAGTTGCCCGGGTTCGGCAGCATGGTCTTGCCGGCGGCCAAGGGCTTCGTCAAGCCGCAGCGCTGGACGCTCAACCCCAGCTACCTGCCGATCCAGTTGCTGCGGCGCTTCGCCGCGGTCGATCCGAAGGGGCCATGGGCCGGCCTGGCCACGCGCAGCGCGCGCCTGCTGCGCGACAGCGCGCCGGTCGGCTTCGCCCCGGACTGGATCGCCTGGAACGGCCGCGAGTTCGGCGTCGATCCGGACAAGGGGGCGCTGGGCAGCTACGACGCAATCCGCGTGTACCTGTGGGCCGGCATGCTCGACGCGGCCGAGCCGCTGCGCAAGGCACTGCTCGACGATCTGTCCGGCCCGCTGCAGCAACTGCGTGCGCAGGGCCGCCTCGACGAGAAGATCGACACCCGCCAGGGCGTCGGCAGCGGCCAGGCGCCGCCCGGCTTTTCCGCGGCCCTGCTGCCGTACCTGAGCGCGCTGCGCGAACCGGCGCTGCTCAAGGCGCAGGCGCAACGCATTCCCGCGCCCGGCGACGCCGCCGCGGCCCGGCTTCCCTACTACGACCGGGTGCTGATCCTGTTCGGCCGCGCCTGGCTCGACAACCGTTACCGCTTTTCCGCAGACGGCGCGCTGCAGCCCGCCTGGAGAACCCAATGCTCCGCATGAATTTCAAGCCCCTGTACCTGGCCGGCATGATCGACCTGTGCCTGCTCGCCGGCAGCGCACAGGCGCAGAACGCCACCGCCACCCAGCAACTGGTCAGCCAGGGCAACTACTGGCACGACCAGGGACGCGACGACCTCGCCGCCGACGCCTGGCGCAAGTTGCTGCAGGTCGACCCGAACCAGCCCGACGCGCTGCTCGGCCTGGCCCAGATCGATCTGGCGCAAGGCCGCCAGACCGACGCGCGCAAGCGCCTGGCGCAACTGCAGAAGGCGCATCCGCAGGCGCCGCAGACCCAGCGCCTGGTCATGTCGATCGGCGGTAGCGGTGGCAGCGGCGACACGATCGAGCTGCGCAACGCGCGCCGCGCCGCCGCCGCGGGCCGCTACGTGGATGCGGTGCGCGCCTACCAGGCGCTGTTCGACGGCAAGGGGCCGCCGGACGCGCTGGCGCTGGAGTACTACCAGGTGCTGGCCGGCACGCCGCAGGGCTGGGAGGGCGCGCGCGACGGCCTGCGCCGCCTGGCCGCCGCACAGCCGGACAACACCGCCGCGGCGCTGGCGCTGGCGCAGGTGCTGACCTACCGCGAACCGTCGCGGCGCGAAGGCATCGCCCAGCTCGCTGCGCTGAGCAAGCGCGCCGATGTCGCCGGCCCGGCCCGCGCCGCCTGGCGCCAGGCCTTGCTGTGGCTCAACGCCGGGCTCGCCGATGCGCCGCTGTACCAGGCGTTCCTGGCCGCCAATCCGAACGATGCCGAGGTCGCCAACAAGCTAGCGCAGGTGCAGGCGCGGCGCGCGCAAGGCGGCGGCGACCCGGCCGGCGAACAACTCGGTGAGGGCTTCAAGGCGCTCAACGCCGGCAACCTGGCGCTGGCCGAACAGCGCTTCGCGCAGGTGCTGCGCGCGCGTCCGCGCGACGCCGAGGCGCTCGGCGGCCTGGGCTCGGTGCGGCTGCGCCAGCAGCGCTTCGGCGAAGCGCAGGAACTGCTGCGCCCGGCCGCGGCCGCCAACGGCAAGTGGCGCAGTGCGCTGGACAGCGCGCGCTACTGGCTGCAGCTGCAGCAGGCGCAGGACGCACGCACACGCGGCGACAGCGACGCGGCGCTGCGCCTGGCCCAGCAAGCGGTCAAGCTCAAGCCCGAGGAGGCCGCCGGCTACGCGCTGCTGGGCGACCTGCAGGCGGCCAGCGACGCCGCCGCCGCCGAGAAGAGCTACCGCGAGGCGCTGCGTCTGCATGCCGACGACAGCGGCGCGCTGCAGGGCCTGATCGCCCTGTACAGCCGCCAGGGCCGCGCTAACGAGGCCAGTGCGCTGTTCGCCCGGCTCAGCCCGGCGCAACGCCAGCAGGCCGGTGGGGAGTCGGCATTGAAAGCCAACCTGCAGCGCGCCCGCGCGCAGCAGGCGCTGGAAGCCGGCGACACCGTCACCGCGCAGAGCGAGCTGGAGACGGCGATGGTCGACAACCCGGGCGATCCGTGGGTGCGCCTGGACCTGGCGCGGCTGTACCAGCAGGCCGGGCGTCCGGACCAGGCGCGCAGCGTCATGGACGGCCTGCTCGCGGTGCACGGCGACATGCCCGAGGCGCTGTATGCCAACGCGCTGCTGGCGCAGGAGCGCGGCGACTGGGCCACCGCCTACGCCAGCCTGGAACGCATCCCGGCCACTGCGCGCACCGCCGAGATGCGCGCGCTGCGCAACACCGCCTGGGTCGAACAGCAGGCGGCACAGGCGCGCCTGCTGCAACAGCAGGGCCGCGGCGGCGAAGCACAGTTGCTGTTGGGCCGCACCGAGGCCGCGCTGGGCGATGCGCTGGAGCAGCCGGCGCTGCTGGCGGCGATGGCCGGCGCCTATGCCGACATCGGCAGCAACACGCGCGCGCTGACCCTGGCGCAGCGCCTGGTCGCACAGAATCCCTCCACCGAGTCGCGCCTGCAGTACGCCGGCGTGCTGCTGCGCGCGCACCAGGACGCGGAACTGGCGGCGACCCTGCGGCAACTGCGCGACAGCGACATGAGCGCCGAGCAGCAACGCCGCTACCAGGCGCTGCGCAGCGGCTACGTGCTGCGCCAGGTCGATGCGCTGCGCGAGCTCGGCAACCTCGAAGCCGCCTACGACGCGCTGGCGCCGCTGCTGGCGCAGCAGAACCAGGATCCGCAGGCGGTGGCCGCGCTGGCGCGGCTGTACGCCGCCGCCGGCGACCAGCGCCAGGCACTGGTGCTGTACCAGCAGCAACTGCAGCAGTCGCCCAACGACCTGGACACGCTGATCGCCGCGGCCAACACCGCCGCCGCGCTGCGCGACCTGCGCAGTGCCGAGGACTATCTGCAACGTGCGCTGGCGCAGGCGCCGGATTCGCCGCAGGTGCTCGCCGCCGCCGGCCGCGTGTACCGCAGCGCCGGCAAGAACCGCAAGGCCGAGAGCTACTTCCGCGCCGCGCTGGCGGCGCAGGCGCGCGAGGCCGGCCAGTACGACAACGGCCTGCCGGCGGCCAATGGCCCGGCGTCCTATGCCGCCGCCGGGCGCCCGCTCAATCCCTTCGCCGGCATGAACGGGCGCATGCCGCGCAGCGCCGCGGTAGTGTCCGACAGCCTCGGCGGCGGCCTGCCGGCGCCGGCCTACGCGGCGTCCCCGTTGCCCGCATCCGCGTCGGCCGTGGCCGCCGGCGACGACCTGCCGCCGCTGGCCAGCGCCAGTGCCACCGGCGTGGCCCTGGCCGCATTGCCGGTGCCGGGCCAGCGCACGACCACGACCACCCGCACCGCACCGCGCGCGCTGCCCGGCGACGATGGGCTGCTGGCCGCCGCGCCGCGTGGGTCCCTGCGCCAGCCGCCCGCAGCGGCCGCGTCCGTCGGCGGTTCCAGCGTGCTCGACGAGTTGCGCGAGGTGCAGGCCGAGAACAGCGACAGTCTCGCCACCGGCGCCAGCTACCGCGCCCGCGACGGCGAGGCCGGCCTGGGCCGGTTGCGCGATCTGGAAGTGCCGCTGCACGGCGAGTTCGCGGTGGGCGAGGGCAAGCTGCAGGTCGATGTCACCCCGACCCTGCTCGATGCCGGCACGCTCGGTACCGGCTACGCCACCGCCAGCCGTTTCGGCGCCGGCCCCGCCGCGGCGATGGGCGATGCCCTGGCCGCCGACCGCACCCCGATCGACAGCCTGGTCGGCAGCGACCTGTATCAACTGCTGCTCACCGAGGGCAACAGCAACGCCACCCGCAACGCGTTGCGCACCTATGCGGTCAACACCGGGCTGTACAACAAGCTGTTCAACGATACCGACCCGGCGCTGACCAATGCGCAGCGCGAGGCGGCGGCGCTGCAGGCGCTGTACGCCGAACCGCTGTCGGCGTTCCTGCTCGGCAACACCGCCGCCGACACCGCGATCGGCACGCTGGCCAGCGCCATCCTCGGCGATGCCTCGCGCAGCGCCGACCTCAGCGCCGCCGACATCGCCCGCTTCCGCAACCTCGCCGCCAACCCCACCGCCGCGGCGCTGACCCCGGCCGGCTTCAGCCAGGCGCTGTACACCATGGCCGCCAACGGCAACGGGGCGCGGCGCATGGACCAGGACGCGCGCGGCGTCGGCATGGCGGTGACCTACAAGAACGGCGGTTTCAGCGCCGATCTGGGCAGCACGCCGGTCGGCTTCCCCGAGCGCCGCATCGTCGGCGGCGTCGGCTATCGCGGCCAGGCCGGCGACAGCCTGACCTATTCGGGCGAGGTGTTCCGGCGTGCGGTCAGCGACAGCCTGCTGTCCTTCGGTGGCGTCGACGACGGCCGCGCCGGACTCGGCTGGGGCGGCGTGACCAGTAACGGTCTGCGCCTGTCGGCCACCCTCGACAACGGCCTGCTCGGCGGCTACGCCAGCGTCAGCGCCGATCGCCTGGTCGGCCGCAACGTCGCCGACAACGATCACCGCCAAGTCGACCTGGGCGTGTACGTGCACGCGCTGGACACCGAGAACCAGTCGCTGACCGCCGGCCTCAACCTGACCGCGATGCAGTACGACAAGAACCTGGGCGGCTACACCTACGGCCAGGGCGGCTACTTCAGTCCCCAGGACTACGTGGACCTGGGTTTCCCGGTGCACTGGAGCGGGCGCACGGCCGGGCGCACGGTCAACTGGAGCGTGGACGCCAGCGTCGGCGTGCAGCATTTCCGCAGCGACGACAGCCCGTACTTCCCGACCAGCGCGCAGATGCAGCAGGCCGCCTACGACGCTGCCTCGCTGGCCGCGTTGCTGGGCCTGACCGACCGCTACGTCGCGCCGGTCTATGCCGGGCAGAGCAAGACCGGCATGTCCTACAACATCGCCGGCGCGGCCGAATGGCAGATCGCCCCGCAACTGTTCCTGGGCGGCCGCCTGCTGTTCAACAACGCGCGCGACTACAGCCAGTTCAGCACCAACCTCTACGTGCGCTTCGTGCTCGACCGGCTCGGCGCCGGCCTCGGCCGCCGCCCGCAGGTGCTGGCCTCGCCGTACGTGCCGGAGTAGGGGGCGCGCCGCGCGGATGCCGGCGTAGGAGTCGACTGTCATGCAGCCGACAAGCGAAGCCGAAAGCCGACCGACACCCTCCGTCGTCGGGACTGAAGTCCCTCCCACAAGGATGCCCAGTTCATCCCTGTGGGAGCGACGTCAGGCGGGCGTCACGTGTGGACATCCGTCTCGGCGGATGGCCCACGGCGATGCGGAACCACGCGTGACGGTACGCGCAATACGTTGGCTGGGTGCACTGTGGGAGGGACTTCAGTCCCGACGCATTGCGCCATCGGGAAGCGCGCCACGTCGCGCGTCGCGGCTGCACGACGGTTCACTCCTGTGGCATTTCGCCAGCGCTTTGCCGCAACGCAGGGGTTGCACCGCGGCGGGCCGCAGTTGGGGCAGGCGATGCCGCCGCCCCTCTGCACACGCCGCCGCCACGGCGGATAATCGCGGCCATCCCCGCACAGGAGTTCGCACATGATCCGCGACATCATCCGCATGGGCGACCCGCGTCTGCTGCGCCAGGCGCCGCCGGTTACCGACTTCGACAGCGCGCAACTGCACGCGCTGGTGGCCGACATGTTCGAGACCATGGACGCCGCACGCGGCGTCGGCCTGGCCGCGCCGCAGATCGCGGTGGACCTGCAACTGATGGTGTTCGGCTTCGAGCGCAACGCACGCTATCCGGACGCACCGCCGGTGCCGCGCACCGCCCTGGCCAATGTGGTGATCGAACCGTTGTCCGACGAGCTGGAGGACGGCTGGGAAGGCTGCCTGTCCATTCCCGGGCTGCGCGCGGTGATTCCGCGCTACCGGCACATCCGCTACCGGGGCGTGCTGCCGGACGGCACCCCGCTGCAGCGCGAGGCCGAGGGCTTCCATGCCCGCGTGGTGCAGCACGAGCACGACCACCTGATCGGCCGGCTGTATCCCTCGCGCATCCGCGACTTCGACAAGTTCGGCTTCGAGGACGTGCTGTCGTACGCGTTGTAGCGCAGGATCGACATGCTTTTCGTAGGAGCGGCTTCAGCCGCGACCGGGCGTTACCGGGAACACCCGGTCGCGGCTGAAGCCGCTCCTACGGCAGCGCCGATCACCGGCAAATCCCAAAACGCACACGGCCCGCGCGAGGCGGGCCGTGGCGGGTGCTGCACAAACGTGCTGTGGCTTACTTCAGCGCCTTGAAGCGCAGGCGCTTGGGGCCGGCGTCGTCGCCCAGGCGGCGCTTCTTGTCCTCTTCGTACTCGCGGTAGTTGCCCTGGAAGAACTCCACGTGCGAGTCGCCCTCGAAGGCGAGGATGTGGGTGGCGATGCGGTCCAGGAACCAGCGATCGTGCGAGATCACGAAGGTGTTGCCCGGGAACTCCAGCAGCGCGTCTTCCAGCGCGCGCAGGGTTTCGATGTCCAGGTCGTTGGACGGTTCGTCGAGCAGCAGCACGTTGCCGCCCTGCAGCAGGGTCTTGGCCATGTGCAGGCGGCCGCGCTCACCGCCGGACAGCGAACCGACCATCTTCTGCTGGTCCTGGCCCTTGAAGTTGAAGCGGCCGATGTAGGCGCGCGACTGGATCTCCACGCCGTTGATGTTGAGGATGTCCAGGCCGCCGGAAATCTCCTGGAACACGTTGTGGTTGCCTTCCAGTTTGTCGCGGCTCTGGTCCACGTACGACAGCTGTACGGTCGGCCCGACCACGATCTCGCCCGAATCCGGCTTCTCCTGCCCGGTGATCATCTTGAACAGCGTCGACTTACCGGCACCGTTGGGGCCGATGATGCCGACGATGGCGCCCGGCGGGATGATCATCGACAGGTTGTCGATCAGCAGGCGGTCGCCGAACTTCTTGGAGACGTTCTTGAACTCCATCACCGAGTTGCCCAGGCGCTCGCCCGGCGGGATGAAGATTTCGTTGGTCTCGTTGCGCTTCTGGTAATCGACCGACTGCAGTTCGTCCAGGCGCGCCAGACGCGCCTTGCCCTTGGAACGGCCGCCCTTGGCGTTCTGCCGGGCCCACTCCAGTTCCTTCTGGATCGCCTTCTGCCGCGCCTTCTCCTGGTTCTCTTCCTGCTTCAGGCGCTCGTCCTTCTGCATCAGCCATTCGGTGTAGTTGCCCTTCCACGGAATGCCGCGGCCGCGGTCCAGTTCCAGGATCCACTCGGCGGCGTTGTCGAGGAAGTAGCGATCGTGGGTGACCGCGACCACGGTGCCGGTGTAGCGCGCCAGGAACTGCTCCAGCCACTCCACCGATTCGGCGTCGAGGTGGTTGGTCGGTTCGTCGAGCAGCAGCATGTCCGGCTTCTGCAGCAGCAGCCGGCACAGCGCCACGCGGCGCTTCTCGCCGCCGGACAGGTTGGCGATCTTGGCGTCCCACGGCGGCAGCCGCAGCGCGTCGGCGGCCACGTCGAGCTGGTTCTCCAGGGTGTGCGCATCGCCGGCGGCCAGGATCGCCTCCAGGCGCTCCTGTTCCTTGGCCAGCGCGTCGAAATCGGCGCCTTCCTCGGCATAGGCGGCATACACCGCTTCCAGCGCGGCCTGCGCCTGCAGCACTTCGCCCACGCCTTCCTCGACCGACTCGCGCACGGTCTTGTTCGGGTCCAGCTCCGGCTCCTGCGCCAGGTAGCCGACCTTGGTGCCGGGCTGCGGACGCGCCTCGCCTTCGAAATCGGTGTCCACGCCGGCCATGATCTTCAGCACGGTGGACTTGCCGGCGCCGTTGAGGCCGAGCAGGCCGATCTTGGCGCCGGGGAAGAACGACAGCGAGATGTCCTTGATGATCTGGCGCTTGGGCGGCACGGTCTTGCTGACCCGGTTCATGGTGTAGATGTATTGCGACATGGCGGCTCCAAAGGCGCAGGGCGCCCGCCGGCCGGCGGCCGGAGGGCGTCGAAAGGGATGGCGGATTATAGCCGGACGGCCGCCGGCATTCGTTGCCGCGCGGTGGCGGCAGCAGACGCGCGGGCGATGCCGCGCGGCCTACTCGGCGATCGGTGGCAGCGCAGCCGTGGTCGCCGTTGACGAGGCGCCCGCGCGCCGTTGCCGGCGCAAATAGAACAGCGCGCAGATCACCAGCACCAGCATCGCCAGCCATTCGCTGTGCAGGGCGGCCTGCATCGCGGCCAGGCTGCCGCCGCCGCGGGCGTGCGCATAGATGGTGCCCAGTGCCGCCGGGCCCAGGCCCATGGCCGCCTGCAGGATGGTGGAGAGCATGGCGCTGCCCGCGCCGGCATGCGCGGTGGGGACCTGGGACAGGCCGATGCGGTAGAAGCTGGCCACGATCCAGGCCTGGCCGGCGCCGATCAGCGCCGTCGCCGGGGCCAGGTTGCGCGCGCCCGGATGCGGCCACACGGCGTGCAGCGTCCAGCCCAGCGCCAGCAGGCCCAGCATCTGCACCAGACAGCCCAGCAGCAGCGTCGGCAGCGGGCCGCAGCGCGTCGCCACGCGGGCGCTGACCAGTGCGGAGGCGAAGTAGGCCGCCCCCAGCACGATGAAGGCGTTGCCCGACTGCAGCGGCGAGAGACCGGCGCCGGTCTGCAGGGTCAGCGCCAGCACGAACATGAAGCCGCTCCAGCAGGTGAAGAACACCCCGCCCACCAGCAGCGCAAAGCGCACGCTGGGCAGCCGCAGCAAGGCCGGTGGCAGCAGCGGGGTCCGTCCGCGCCGTTCCTGCCACAGTTCCACCCGGGTCAGCACCACCAGCAGCGGCAGGCAGGCCGCCAGCACCGCCAGGCACGCCGGCGGCCAGTGCAGCGCCGGGCCCAGCGCCAACGGCAGCAGCAGGCACGCCAGGAACAGCCCCAGCAACCCGGCGCCGGCCAGGTCGGGCGGCATCCGCCGTGCCGCGCGGGTCTCCGGCACGGCGCGCAGGCAGGCCAGCGCCAGCACGCAGAACGGCAGGTTGATCAGGAACACGCTGCGCCAGCCGGAGCCGCCGATGTCGGCGCTGACCAGCGATCCGCCCAGCACCTGGCCGATGACGAAGGCGATGCCGCCCAGCGAGCCGTACAGCGCCAGCGCCCGCGCGTGCGCCTTGCCGTGCAGGCTGACGTGGATGGTGGCGAGGATCTGCGGCACCGCCAGCGCCGCGCCCAGCCCTTGCAGCGTGCGGCCGGCCAGCAGCGCGCCCACCGAGCCGGCCACGCCGCACAGCAACGAGGCCAGGCCGAACAGCAGCACGCCGGCCCCGAACACGCGGCGCCGGCCCAGGTTGTCGCCGAGCCGGCCGCCCGCCGCCAGGCCCACCGCGAAGGCGACGCCGTACACGGCCACGATCAGTTCCAGTTGGGTCGCCGACGCGTGCAGCGTGTGCGCGATCGAGCCGAGCGCGACATTGAGGATGGAGAAGTCGATCAACGGCAGCATCTGCCCGATCAGCAGGATGCCCAGGCCGCGGCGGCTGAGGGTGGGGGCGGTGGTGGACATGTCGGACGTGGGGGAGGCGGGGGAGGTCATGGCGCGCAGTATGGAAGCCAAGTAAACTGGTACAAGGACTCATTTATCCTGGTACTGGCGGTGCCTCCCTGGCATCCCGGGCGGTCGCCTCGGCACCGCATCCGGCAGGCAGGCGCAACACGGGGGCGCAGCCTCCGGCCATGCGTCGGCACGGCACCGTTGGTCACGTGCGGACCGCAACGCGGAGAAGACGATGCAACTGGACCTCGCGCATTCCACCCCCACGCCGCAGCGGGCGGCCGCACCTGCCGCGTCCGGCCCGGCCCTGGCCAGCGAGCGCGCCCGGGCGCTGGGCGCCTTCCTCCGCGCGCGCCGCGAGAGCCTGGATCCGGCGCGCCTGGCGCTGCCGCGCGGCGGCAGGCGGCGCACCCCGGGCCTGCGCCGCGAGGAGGTGGCCTTGCTCGCCGATGTCGGCGTGACCTGGTACACCTGGCTGGAACAGGGGCGCCCGGTGCGCGCCTCGGCGCGTGTGCTGACCGCCATCGCCCACGCCCTGCAGTGCTCGGAGGTCGAAACCGCGCACGTGCTGGCGCTGGCCGGGGTGGGCGGCACGACCGCCCTGGCGCCGCCGCCGTGCGAACGGCTGACCGGCACCGCGCGCATGTTGCTGGACCAGCTCGGGCCGTGGCCGGCGATGCTGCAGACCCCGCGCTTCGACATTCTCGGCGCCAACCCGGCCTTCCAGCGCCTGATGGGCGTGACCCTGACCGACCTGCCAGACGCCGACCGCAATTGCGTCTATCAGGCCTTCACCAATCCGCGCTGGCGCGATGCGCTGCTCGATCGGCAGGACGTGCTGCAGCACATGGTGGCGCTGTTGCGCGCGGCGATGGCCGAGCACCTGGGCGAGCCGGAATGGGAGGCCTTGCTGGCGCGCTACCGTGCGGCCTCGCCCGAATTCGATGCGCTGTGGCGGCAGCGGCGCGAGGTACGGGGCGTGGAGAACCAGCTCAAGCGCTTCCGCCATCCGACGGAAGGCGAGTTGCGCCTGCACCAGGTCAACTGGTGGTCGGCGCCGCGTAACGGCAACCGCCTGGTGGTGTATTTGCCAGCCGATGACACAGCGCAGGCTGCGTTGTTGCGCCTGCACGCGCAGGCCGGAAATGCCGCTGGATGAACGCTTTCCTAGCCCGATCCGGCAAGCTGAATACGTAACCGATTCCAGCAGGAGACGGTTCAGACGAAAACGGCCTAAATGCAACCGCCACACCACGTGACGGAGTTGCCATGAACATGAAACGCATTGCCACAATTGCCCTCTCGTCCGCGCTGGCGCTGGGTTTCATGGCGCCACCCGCGTTCGCCTGGGGTCCGGGCGGCCCGGGCCCCGGTTGGGGTCCGCCGGGTCCTCCGGGGCCGCCGCCTCCGCCGCCGGGCCCGGGTCCGCGAGACCACGGCTGGTACGACCGCGGTTACCGCGACGCCGACCGCGAGCGCGACTGGCGCGACCGCGAGCGCGACCGCCGCGATGCCCGTCGCGCCTACGACCGCGGCTACCGCGACGGTTATCGCAATGGCCCCGACGTCGTCTACTACCGCCCGGGCCCGCCGCGCTGGGCGCGCGGCCAGCGCTACTACGGCCCGAACTACGTGGTCTACGACTACGACCGCTATCAGGTCCGGCGCCCGCCGCACGGCTACCGCTGGGTGCGCGACGACACCGGCAACCTGCTGCTGGTCGCCATTGCCACCGGCGTCATCGCCGACCTGGTGCTCAACGGCCGCTGACCTCGGTTGCAACACCGGCGAACGGCCTCCTTCGGGAGGCCGTTCGCGTTTTGGTTCGCCCTCGGGCGCGCGCGGGGCTTAAACTAGTCGTCTGCCTTCTGTCCATGCCCCCTGGAGACCCGATGTTCCCGCGCGACGCCCGCATCGAAACCTACGATCCCGAACTGGCCCGCGCCATCGCCGCCGAAGCCGGCCGCCAGGAAGACCATGTCGAGCTGATCGCCAGCGAGAACTACTGCAGCCCGCGGGTCATGGAAGCGCAGGGCAGCCAGCTCACCAACAAGTACGCCGAGGGCTATCCGGGCAAGCGCTACTACGGTGGCTGCGAATTCGTCGACGTCGCCGAGCAACTGGCCATCGACCGGGTCAAGCAATTGTTCGGCGCCGACTACGCCAACGTGCAGCCGCACAGCGGCTCGCAGGCCAACCAGGCGGTGTACTTCGCGCTGCTGCAGCCGGGCGACACCATCCTCGGCATGTCGCTGGCGCACGGCGGCCACCTGACCCACGGCGCCAAGGTCAACGCCTCCGGCAAGCTGTTCAACGCCGTGCAGTACGGCGTCAACGACCAGGGCCTGATCGACTACGACGAGGTCGAGCGGCTGGCCCTGGAGCACAAGCCGAGGATGGTGGTGGCGGGCTTCTCCGCCTACTCGCAGGTCATCGACTGGGCGCGTTTCCGCGCCATCGCCGACAAGGTCGGCGCGTATTTCTTCGTGGACATGGCGCACGTGGCCGGCCTGGTCGCCGCCGGCGTTTATCCGACCCCGCTGCCGCACGCGCACGTGGTCACCTCCACCACCCACAAGACCCTGCGCGGCCCGCGTGGCGGCATCATCGTGGCCAGTGCCGCCGGCGCCGGCGACACGCTCGAGGACCTGTCCAAGAAGCTGCAGTCGATCGTGTTCCCCGGCATCCAGGGCGGCCCGCTGATGCACGTGATCGCGGCCAAGGCGGTGGCGTTCAAGGAAGCGCTGGAGCCGGAGTTCACCAGCTACCAGCAGCAGGTGGTGAAGAACGCGCAGGCCATGGCCAAGACCCTGATCGCGCGCGGCTACAAGATCGTCTCCGGCGGCACCGAAAACCACCTGATGCTGGTGGACATGATCGGCCGCGACGTCTCCGGCAAGGACGCGGAAGCGGCGCTGGGCAAGGCCCACATCACCGTCAACAAGAACTCGGTGCCCAACGACCCGCGCTCGCCGTTCGTGACCTCCGGCCTGCGCCTGGGCACCCCGGCCATCACCACCCGCGGCTACCTGGAACAGGACTGCGTCGACCTGGCCAACTGGATCGCCGACGTGCTCGACGCCCCGGCCGACGCCGCCGTGCTGGCGCGCGTGCG
Source organism: Xanthomonas indica (assembly GCF_040529045.1). Taxonomy (NCBI): domain Bacteria; kingdom Pseudomonadati; phylum Pseudomonadota; class Gammaproteobacteria; order Lysobacterales; family Lysobacteraceae; genus Xanthomonas; species Xanthomonas indica. The sequence goes on from NZ_CP131914.1 coordinate 1,486,754, forward strand.
CGACGCGGTGACCGCGCAGTGCCGCAAGTATCCGGTGTATGGCTGAGCGGCGGGGATTGGAGATTGGGGATTCGGGATTGGGCGTAAGCTCGGCTCCTGATGCTCCTGCTTTTTCCAATCCCCAATCCCCAATCCCCAATCCCAGCGCCTGATGCACTGCCCCTTCTGCCAGCACACCGATACCCGGGTGATCGATTCGCGCGTGTCCGAGGACGGCGCGACGATCCGCCGTCGTCGCGAGTGCGAGGCCTGCGGTGAGCGCTTCAGTACGCTGGAGACGATCGAACTCAAGCTGCCGACGGTGATCAAGAGCGACGGCGGCCGCGAGGCGTTCGATGCGCGCAAGCTGCGCACCAGCTTCGATCGCGCGCTGCAGAAGCGGCCGGTGGCCGAAGAGCAGATCGAGGCGGCGGTGCGTGCGGTGGTGCACCAGCTGCGCATGTCCGGCGAGCGCGAACTGCCCTCGATCCGGGTCGGCGAGTACGTGATGGCCGAGTTGCGCAAGCTCGACCACGTCGGCTATGTGCGCTTCGCCTCGGTGTACCGCAGCTTCCAGGACGTGGCCGATTTCCGCGAGGAGATCGAGAAGCTCGAGCGCGAGTTGCCGGTGGGCAGCGAACAGTTGCCGCTGCTGGACCTGGTGCGCGCGGCCAAGCCGGGCGACAAGACCGGCAAGCGCTGAGCGCATGCGCATCGTCTGTCTGGCCGAGGCGGCGCAGCACATCCCGGCGCTGGCGCAGGAGCATCTGCAGGCCTTCGGTCCCCTGTTGCCGGAATGGAACGTGGTGGAGGCCGAGGCCGACCTGCGCAGCCACCGCGACGAACGCCGCATCCCCACCAGCTGGATCGCCCTGGACGGCGAGGACTGGCTGGGGTCGGTGAGCCTGCTGCAGAACGACGACGCGCGTATCCGCCAGTTATCGCCCTGGTTGGCCACGCTGTACGTGCGGCCGCAGGCGCGCGGTGCCGGCGTCGCCGCCGCCCTGGTCGCGCACTGCGTGCAGGCCGCCGCGCGCTTCGGCGTGCAGTGGCTGTATCTGTATTGCGAGCCGGTGCTGGTGCCGTTCTACGAGCGCCTGGGCTGGCAGCGCCACGCCGACCTGCCGCTGGGGCTGCTGCACGTGGTGGTGATGCGCATCGACGCCGGCGGCGGTGCCGCATGAGCGATCCGCAGTCGCCCGGATTTTCCGCCGACGACCATCGCTGGATGGCGCAGGCCCTGCGCCTGGCCGAGCGCGGCGCCTACACCACGCGGCCGAACCCGATGGTCGGCTGCGTGATCGTTCGCGATGGCGCGGTGGTCGGCGAGGGCTTCCATCAGCGCGCCGGCGGGCCGCACGCGGAGGTGTTCGCGCTGCGCGCCGCCGGCGAGCGCGCACGCGGCGCCACCGCCTACGTGACCCTGGAGCCGTGCGCGCACTACGGACGCACTCCGCCATGCGCGCTTGCGCTGATCGAGGCCGGCGTGGCGCGGGTGGTGGCGGCGATGGCCGACCCGTTCCCGCAGGTCAATGGCGGCGGCTTCGCGCTGCTGCGCGAGGCCGGCATCGCGGTGCAGGCGGGGTTGATGGAGGCGCAGGCGCGCGCGCTCAACCGCGGTTTCCTGTCGCGGGTGGAGCGCGGCCGCCCATGGCTGCGGATCAAGCTCGGCGCCAGCCTAGACGGACGCACCGCCCTGGCCAGCGGCGAATCGAAATGGATCACCGGTCCTGCCGCGCGTCAGGACGTGCAGCACTGGCGCGCCCGCGCCGGCGCCATCCTCACCGGCGCCGGCACCGTGCTGGCCGACGACCCAGCGCTGACCGTGCGCCTGGACGCGGCGACTGAGGTGATGCCGCCGCTGCGCGTGGTGCTGGATGCGCACCTGCGCAGCCTGGCCCAGCCCAAGGTCCGCGACGGCAGCGCACCGACCCTGTACCTGCATGCGCCGGACCGCGCGCCGCCGATTTTGGATCACGCGGCGTTCGCCACCGTGCCGCTGCACGACGGCCGCTGCGACCTGCATGCGGCGCTGCGCCTGCTCGCCGAACGCGGCATCAACGAGGTCCAGGTCGAAGCGGGGGCGACGCTGAGCGGCGCACTGCTGCGTGCCGGCCTGGTCGACGAACTGCTGGTGTACATGGCGCCGCTGCTGTTGGGCGACAGCGCTCGGCCGCTGCTGGCCGGGCTGGGTATCGACACCATGGCGCAGCGCCTGCCGCTGCAGCTTGCCGACGTGGTGCAAGTGGGACAGGACCTGCGCTTGCGCTATCTCCCGGCAGCGGGCTGAGTCCGTCGACAAAAACGCATAAACGCAAAGGGCACGCCGGCGGTGTATGCCGGCGTGCCCTTGTGCGCGCAAGGCGCCGCGCCTTGAATCAGAAGCTGGCGCGCACGCCGACCTTGTACTGGTTGGCGTCATCGATGTATTCGATTTCGCCGATCATGCCCCAGGTGCGAGTGAAGTTGATCTGGCCACCGAGGTTACCGACGAACTTGCCTTGGTCCGCATCGCTGCCGTCGATGTAGCCGGCCTTGATCCAGGCTTCGGTCCGCGGCGAGGGCTTGCCGCGCAAGCCGAGATTGACGGCGCCCAGGGTGCTGGAATCGGATCCGCGACCGAGACGCACGCCGTCCTCGCGCAGGTCGGCTTCGGCCTTGATCCGCAGCACGCTGGCGTCTGCGATGAAGTCGACGCGCTCGGTCATTTCCTGCCGGTAGCCAATGCCCAAGTTGGCATGCTGCACGGTCACCTTGCCGCTATACACTTCGGACAGGACGAAGTCCTTGCTGCCGCGCTGGTAGCCGGCGAACACATACGCCGGCTCGCCGATCTGCCAGGAGCCGCGCAGGTAGCCGCCATTGATGTCCTCGGAGGATCCGTCGACGTTGATCTCGGTGCGGTTCCAGCCGCCTTCGACATAGTTGTAGCTCAGGCCCTCGGCCGACGCAGCAAAGGGTGCGGCCGCCAACAGGGCAGCCAGGATCAGGGTGTTGCGCATGGGTGGTGCTCTCCGAATGAATGGCAGTGTCATTGCCCTGTTGCAGGGCGGACACGAACGACCTCTCTGTCGTCATCTGCATATTAACAAATATTTCACATTGCTGTCTTGGGAGCGGGGACATCGCGCGATGCAGTGTCCTGCCCTGGTTGCCAGTGCGCGCCGGGTCTGCGTGACCACGCCTGCTAGAATGCGCGGGCCGGTTCGCCGGCGACCACAAACGTCTTCAGGGCGGGGTGCGATTCCCCACCGGCGGTAGGTGCGTTCGCGCACGAGCCCGCGAGCGCTTCCCGGCGCAGGCGCGACGCGCCGAATCGGGAAGGTCAGCAGATCCGGTGCGATGCCGGAGCCGACGGTATAGTCCGGATGAAAGAAGACGGCCTACGCGCAGCCTCGCGGCTGTGCGCGTGCCTGTTTGCCTTGTGGCGTTTTTCGCTCACCCCATTGCGAGAAACGTAGCTATGTTCACCGGAATTATTGAAGGCGTCGGCCATCTCGCCGCACGCCAGCCGCAGGGCGGCGATCTCCGCTTCACCTTCGCCACCGGCAGCCTGCCGTTCGCCGACGTGCGCCTGGGCGAGAGCATCGCGGTCAACGGCGTGTGCCTGACCGTGATCGCCTTCGACGCCGCCTCGTTCCAGGCCGACGCCTCCACCGAGACCCTGGCGCTGACCACGCTCGGCCGCCTGGCCGAGGGCGCGGCGCTGAACCTGGAGCGGGCGATGCGCCCCAGCGACCGCCTCGGCGGGCATCTGGTCAGCGGCCATGTCGACGGGCTCGGCGAGGTGCTGTCGATCCACGACGACGCGCGCGCGCAGCGCTGGCGCTTCGCCGCGCCGGCGGCGCTGCTGCGCTACATCGCCAAGAAGGGCTCGATCTGCGTGGACGGGGTCAGCCTCACCGTCAACGAGGTCGACGCGGAAGGCTTCGAGGTCGCGCTGATCCCGCACACCGTGGCGCACACCGCGTTCGCGCAGACCGCGGTCGGCGCGGCGGTGAACCTGGAGATCGACCTGGTCGCGCGTTACGTCGAACGCCTGCTGCAGGGCCGCCAGGACCAAGCGCTGCTCTGAGTCCGGCCGTGCCGTCCTTCCGCCACGCTGCGCCGCCGTCTGCGGCGCGGGCGGCGCCTTCCGTCTTTCCGCGAGTCCCCGCATGTCGCCTTCCGTTACCCCGAGCCTGAATTTCGCCTCCGTCCCCGAGCTGCTGGAAGAACTCCGCGCCGGCCGCATGGTGGTCATCGTCGACGACGAGGACCGCGAGAACGAGGGCGACCTGATCATGGCTGCCGAGCTGGTCAAGCCCTCGGACATCAATTTCATGGTCACCCACGCGCGCGGCCTGGTGTGCCTGTCGCTGACCCGCGAGCGCTGCGCGCAGCTGGGCCTGGCGCCGATGGTCCAGCGCAACACCGCGCAGTTCCATACCAACTTCACCGTCAGCATCGAGGCCGCCGAGGGCGTGACCACCGGCATCTCCGCCTACGACCGCGCCCATACCGTGCGCACCGCGGTCAAGCCGGACGCCAAGCCGCACGACCTCAGCCAGCCCGGCCACATCTTCCCGCTGATCGCCCAGCCGGGCGGGGTGCTGACCCGCGCCGGCCACACCGAGGCCGCCAGCGACCTGCCGATGCTGGCGGGGCTGGAGCCGGCCGGCGTGCTGGTGGAAGTGCTCAACCCCGACGGCAGCATGGCGCGGCGCCCGCAGCTGGAGGCGTTCGCCCGCACCCATGGCCTGAAGATGGGGTCGATCGCCGACCTGATCGCTTACCGCCTGGCTACCGAGCACACCGTCGAACGCATCGACGAGCGGCCGATCGACACCGAGTTCGGCGGCTTCACCTTGGTCACCTACCGCGACCGCATCGCCCACGACCTGCATTTCGCCCTGGTCCGCGGCACCCCGGACGCCGAGACGCCGACCCTGGTGCGGGTGCAGGTGGAGAACCCGCTGGCCGACCTGCTGCACTGGCGCCGCGACGATTTCGGCGTGGCCGCCAGCGACGCCTTGCGTGCGATCGCTGCCGCCGAGCGCGGGGTGATGGTGGTGCTGTCGGCGCCGCGCGACAGCGAGGCGCTGCTGGCGCGGCTGCGCGCGCAGCCGGAGGCGGCGCATGGCAAGGACGTGGGCCAGTGGCGGCGCAACGGCGCCGGCAGCCAGATCCTGGCCGACCTGGGCCTGGGCAAGCTGCGCGTGCTCGGCACCCCGCGCCGGCAGATCGGCCTGGCCGGGTTCGGGCTGGAGGTGGTGGAGCATGTGGAGCCGGGAATCGGGAGTCGGGAGTCGGGAGTCGGTAAAAGCTGATCCCGCGCGATTCCTGCCGTTGGCGGTGACGCGACCTTCTGCACGGACCCCCGGACCGCTTTCCCGGGGCGCGGCCCCACCGCCTGCTAAACTCTCCCACCCCCTCAAGCTGCCACCGCCATGTCCCACTACGAAGGCGACCTCCGCACTCCCGAGTCGGCGCGTTTCGCGATCATCGCCAGCCGCTGGAACGCCCGCATCACCGACGTGCTGGTTGCCGGCGCGCGGCAGAGCCTGGCCGGCAACGGCATCGCCGAGGACGCGGTGGACGTGATCCGCGTGCCGGGCGCGTGGGAACTGCCGCTGGTCGCCGCACGCCTGGCCGCGGCCGGCAAGCATGCCGCGATCATCGCGCTGGGCTGCGTGATCCGTGGCGATACCCGCCACTACGAACACGTCGCCGACGGCTGCGCCGAGGGCCTGCTGCGGGTGTCGCTGGACTTCCGCATCCCGGTGCTCAACGGCGTGCTCGCCGTGGAGCAGGTCGAGGACGCCGAGGCGCGTGCCGGCGGCAGCCACGGCAACAAGGGCGAGGAAGCGGCGCTGAGCGCGCTGGAGATGGTCAACCTGCTGGAGCTGCTGCCGTGAACAAACCCGCTGGCCACAAGCACCACCCACGCCGCGACGGCGTCGATCCGGTCCTGCGTTCGCGTGCGCGCCGGCGTGCGTTGCAGGCGATCTACGCCTGGCAGATCTCCGGCGGCAACGCCCAGCACGTGATCGCGCAGTTCGCGCACGAGCAGGCGCACGAGATCGCCGACCTGGTGTACTTCGAGAACCTGGTCGAAGGCGTGCTCAAGCATCGCGCCGAACTGGACGAGGCGCTGGTCGGCTACCTGGACCGCACGGTCGAGGAAGTGGACGCGATCGAGCGCGCGGTGCTGCGCCTGGCCGCCTACGAACTGCTGCACCGCATGGACGTGCCGTACCGCGTGGTGATCAACGAAGCGATCGAGACCGCCAAGCGTTTCGGCTCCGAGCACGGCCACACCTACGTCAACGGCGTCCTCGACCGCGCCGCGCTGCAGTGGCGCGCGGTGGAGTCGGGCGGCTGAGAGGCCGGGAATGGGGAAACGGGAATGGGGAATGGCAAATGCAACAGCCATCCTCTTCCAGATCGCCGGCGTCCCGGCTCTCGCTCTTGCTTCTCACCATTCCCGACTCCCGATTCCCCATTCCCAGCTCCAATGCCCGAATTCGATCTGATCGAGCGCCTGCGCGCACGCAGTCGGGCGCGTGACGACCTGCCGCTGGGCATCGGCGACGATGCGGCCTTGCTGCTGCCGCCGGCGGGGGAGTTGCTGGCGATCACCACCGATACGCTCAATGCCGGGGTGCATTTCCCGGCCGAGACCGCGGCCGCCGACATCGGCTGGAAAACCCTGGCGGTGAATCTGTCCGACCTGGCGGCGATGGGCGCGCAGCCGCGCTGGTGCACGCTGTCGTTGTCGCTGCCGCAGGTCGACATGGCCTGGGTCGATGCGTTCGCCGAGGGCTTCTTCGCGCTGGCCGACGCGCACGGCATCGGCCTGGCTGGCGGCGACACCACGCGTGGGCCGCTGGCCTTGTCGGTCACCGCCATCGGCAGCGTGCCGGCGACGGCGGCGCTGCGTCGCGATGCCGCACAACCGGGCGACGAGGTCTGGGTGACCGGCCAGCCGGGCGAGGCCGCCGCGGCGCTGGCGCTGTGGCAGGCAGGCCGCCTGGACGTGACCACGCCGGCCGCCGATCCCCTGCACGAACGCCTGCGCCAGCGCTTGCTGCGGCCGACGCCGCGGGTGCAGGCGGGCGTGCGCCTGCGCGGCCTGGCGCGGGCCTGCGTGGACGTGTCCGACGGTCTGCTCGCCGACCTGGAGCACATCTGCGCGCGCAGCGGCGTCGGCGCCGAACTGGCGCTGGCCGCGCTGCCGGCGGTCGCCGCGCCAGCGGACGCGGATGCGGCGCAGGTGCATGCCTGGCAACTGGGCGGCGGCGACGACTACGAACTGTGCTTCACCGCCGACCCGGCGCAGCACGCGGCGATCGTGCAGGCGCTGCAGGCGGTGGGGGTCACGGCGACGCCGATCGGCCGCATCGTCGCCGGTCGCGGCATCGTGGTGCGCGATGCCGACGGCCGGCGGTGGCAACCGCCGCGCAGCGGGTACCAGCACTTTCTGAGCTGAGCCGCGTGGCCTGCGCGCGCGCCGGCCACGGGCCGCGGCGCCAGCACCGGTGTGCCGCGCGCCAAGGTCGACCGACACCCCCTTCCATACCGTGCCGCACTGCGGCGTGAACATCGCCCGTACCCGGTGGTACGGTCCGCCTGCCCGGCCCCGTGTCGAGCGCTTGTCACCGTTCTGGCAATACCGTTCCGGCAGCCGGCCATTCCGGTCCGGCGCCGCTTGGGAGGCAGTCCATGCGCATGTCCGTCTCACGTCGCATCGCCCTTGGCGCGATGCTGCTGGTGTTCTCCGCCGCCGCCGCCGCGGCCGGCTTCAGCAAGCAGTACCAGAGCATTTCCAGTTTCGATGGCACCAAGCTCGGCGCGCTGGTCCTGGTGCCGCAGGGGCAGGGACCGGGACCGTTCCCGCTGGTGGTGATGCCGGCCAGCTGGTCGCTGCCGAACTTGGAGTACGTGGGCCGCGCCAGCGAACTGGCCAACGACGGCTATGTGGTGGTCAGCTACACCTCGCGCGGGTTCTGGGATTCGCAGGGGCTGATCGACATCGCCGGAGCGCCGACGGTGGAGGACGTCAGCGCGGTGATCGACTGGGCGCTGGCCAACACCCCGGCCGACGCCAAGGCGATCGGCGTCTCGGGCATCTCCTACGGCGCCGGCACCAGCCTGCTTGCCGCCGCGCGCGACCCGCGGATCAAGGCGGTGGCCGCGCTCAGCGGCTGGGCCGACCTGCAGGCCTCGCTCTACGCCAACAGCACGGTCAGCCAGCAGGGCGTCGCCCTGCTGGTCGGTGCCGGCACGCTCACCGGCCGGCCCGGTCCGGACCTGGCGCGGATCACCGCGCACGTGGCGGTCGGCGACTACGACGGCGCGGTGCAGGGCTTCCTGCCCAAGGCGGCCGAGCGCGGGGTGATCAACGAGGTGCAGGCGCTCAACCGCAACGGTCCGGCGGTACTGATGGCCAATGCCTTCAACGACGGCCTGTTCCCGCCGAATCAGTACATCGACCTGTACAACCGGCTGAGCGTGCCCAAGCACCTGATGTTCAGTCAGGGCGATCACGCCACCGCCGAACTGCCGGGTGCGCTGGGCCTGCCGAACCAGGTGTATACCGAGGCCACGCGCTGGTTCGACCGCTACCTCAAGGGCCGCGACAACGGCGTGGACCGCGAAGCGCCGGTGCAACTGTCCACCCTCGGTGGCGACTGGCTCAGCTATGCCGACTGGAACAGCGTGCAGGCCGGCGCCACCCGCTACGGCCTGACGGGTCCCAGCGGCCTGCTGCTGCCGACCGGGGCGCTGACCAGCGGCAACAGCAGTGGCTGGAGCTACCGCATCGCCACCGGCGTGCCGACGCTGGCCGATTCCGGTGTGGTGCTGGTCAGTGGCCTGCTGCAGGGCTTCGGCCAGCCGGTGACGACCTCGATCCCGCTGGTCAGCCGCGCCGGTGCCGCGGTGTGGAGCGGCCCCGTGCTGTCCAGCGGCAAGCGCCTGGCCGGTGCGCCGTCGCTGCGGCTGACGGTGACCCCGAGCCAGTCGAACGTGTCGCTGTTCGCCTATCTCTACAGCATGGACGGGTCGGGTTCGGCGCAATTGCTCAGCCACGTGCCGTACACCTTGCGCAATGCGACGCCGGGCACGCCGGTCACCCTCGACCTGGCGCTGCAGGCGACCGCGGTCGACATCCCGGCCGGGCGCCGGCTGGTGCTGGTGGTGGACACCACCGACCCGCGCTACACCTCGGCCAGCCGCTTCGGCGGCACCGTGAGCTTCAGCTCGCCGGCGGCGACGCCGTCGTTCCTGAGTGTGCCGTTGCACTGAGGTAGTGCGGCGTTTCCCTTCTCCCGTCTGGAGAAGGGAAGGTGCCCCGCAGGGGCGGATGAGGGTACGGGCGAAGCCTGGGAGAGATAGGTCCGCGTGGCGCTTCGCGCGCCGTACCCTCACCCCAACCCCTCTCCCGATGGGAGAGGGGCTTTGAGCTTCTCCCTTCTCCCCTCGGGAAAAGGTGCCCCGCAGGGGAGGATGAGGGTACGGGCGCTGCCTCGCAGTGATAGGTTGCCGCGTGCGCTTCGCGCGCCGACCCTCACCCCAACCCCTCTCCCGGTGGGAGAGGGGCTTTGAGCTTCTCCCTTCTCCCCTCGGGAGAAGGTGCCCCGTAGGGGCGGATGAGGGTACGGGCGAAGCCTCGCATAGCCAGATCGGCGTGGCGCTTCGCGCGCCGGAACCTTCACCCGATTCCGCACACGAATTTACGCAGCTTTTATTCGAACCCGCGCGCGCTTTGCAACGAAGATATCCGGCGATTCCGCATACTTTCCGCGCTGACGACGGGGATGTGTGCGTGGAATCGATGGCTGAAATGTTGAGCATGTCGCGGCCCGCAACCATCGTCTGCAGGCACCACGTGACGCATCCGCTTGCGGCGCACTGGCCTGGCGTCCGCATCTGGATCGCCGCGATGCCGCCCGCGTCGCGGCGGCGTCACCACGGCCGCCGCGCGTCGCAGCATCCGCCTCCACACAGCCGCGCGCGTTCACTGCACGCGCGTTGACCCGCTGACGCCGCCGCCGCGGCGCCGCATTCCACCTCTCTCCCCGCGATGCGCCACCAGGCGCGTCACCTGCGATGGCGCGTGCGCGTAACGCGGCGCGTTGTCGTTGCCCCCTCCACCCACAGAAGGACGGCTCGTTGCAGAGCCGACGTCGCAATGTCCCTGAAGCTCCATCCCCTGTTCCTGTCCTTGGCCCTGCTGTGCGCGGGCGATGCCGCCGCCGCGGGCCTGATTGTGCCGGTGTCCGAGGCGATGCCGGCGTCGGATGCCGCCACGGCGCCGCTGGCGCGCAGCGCCGATTGCGCCAATGGCTTCTTCTCGCGCCTGGCCTCCGCCTATCGCGAAGATGCGCAACCGGCCGATCCCGATGCGCCGACGCCGGCGCGGCGCGGCCTGGCGGCGCCGTTCTCCTCGCCGCCGTTCCCGTCGGCCGAATGGCAGCTCGGCGCGGTGGACTATCCGGTCGGCGTGCCCAACGAAAACGCGCAGTATCCGGTGGAGAAGGCGCTGGCCTGCACGCGCGTGGGGCAGTGGATGCAGCGCAACCGCATCGAGCTGTACGGCTGGATCAATCCCTCGCTCAACGCCAGCACGTCCTCGCGCACGAATTATCCGCTGTCCTACTCCACACGGCCCAACCGCGGCGAGTTCAACCAGGCGCTGATCCGCCTGCAGCGCGTGCCGGACACGGTGCAGACCGATCATGTCGACTGGGGCTTCCATCTCGACGACCTGTACGGCTACGACTACCACTACACCACGATGAAGGGCGTCACCAGCGACCAGCTGCTGCACCACCCGCAACCCAACAGTGCGCTCAACGGCAAGATCTACGGCAACGATCCGATGATCGCGCACGTGGACCTGTACCTGCCGTCGGTGGCGCAGGGCATGCTGGTCACGGTCGGCCGCTATCTGTCGCTGCCGGACATCGAGGCGCAGTTCTCGCCGAACAACTACCTGCTGACCCATTCGATCCTGTACACGGTCGATGCCTATACCAACATGGGCGTGCTCACCACCACCAAGCTCGACGACCAGTGGACGCTGCAGCTCGGCGTGCATGGCGGCGACGATTCGGCGATCTGGGACGCGACCAGCCGCCTGAGCGCGCAGGCCTGCCTGCGCTGGGTCTCCAAGAGCAACGACGACATGCTGTATCCGTGCGTGGAGTCCTACAACAACGCCGCGCAGACCTACAACAACCTGCAGGAGTTCGTGCTGACCTGGGGCCATCGCTTCTCGCCGGAGGTGCATATGCTCACCGAGGCCTACCACCTCTACGTGCGCGACCAGGCGCTGGCCACCGATCCGTCGCAGTCGCACGCGCCGACCGGGCGCCCGGGCTATGCGTTGGGCGAGGCGCCGGACTTCCCGTTGGGGCGCAGCACTGCCGACGCCATCGTCAACTACGTCAACATCCAGCTCGGCGCATCGGACATGCTGGCGATCCGCAACGAGTTCGTGAACGACCATGACGGCCAGCGCACCGGCTTCGCCACGCGCTACTCCAGCCACACCATCGGGCTGACCCACTGGGTGTCGCAGGACCTGGAGATCCGACCCGAGCTGCGCTACGAGCACGCCTACGATTTTCCCGCCTACGACGGCGGACGCCGCAATCATCAGGCGACGGCGTTGATCGACGCGATCCTGCACTACTGAGGACGGCGCACGCGGTGCCGGCCGCGTCGCGCGGCATCGCGCGCTGCCGGCGCCGACCATGGCGATGCGCCTGCGATATCGCGCGCGATCGCCAGCGCCGCGCGGTTTTACGCAGAATTTATGCGCGCCGCGCGGCTTCGCCACGGAGAGTTTATGGCGCCGGCTTCGATAATGCCGGCCTGGGCCAGAAGGCCTGTCCGACCCGGCGTCCGTCGCCATGTTGCGCTTCCCTTCTGTCGCCGTGCGTGCGTCGCGTGCGGCGCTGTTCCACACGATTGCGGCCTGCCCTGCGGCGGGCCGTCCCTTTGTTTCGGAGTTGAGACCATGAGCGGTTGGCTTTCGTTCGTTTGCGGCGTGGCGGTGATCGTCGCGGCCGGTTACCTGCTGTACGTGATCCTGCGCCCCGAAGACTTCTGAGCCGAGTGCCACTTCCATGATCGATACATTGCTTGTCTATGCGCTCGCGCTGCTGCTGGGGTGGCCGCTGGGCCTGTACCTGGCCAAGGTGATGCGCGGGGCGCCGATGCGCGGCGACGCGCTGTTCGGCTGGATCGAACGCCCGCTGTACCGCCTGCTCGGCACCGATCCGGCGCGCGGCATGCACTGGCGCGCCTATGCCGGCGCGTTCCTGGCCAGCAACCTGGTGTTGGGCGTGCTGGTGTTCGCGCTGTTCGTGACCCAGGCCTGGCTGCCATTCAATCCGGATGCGGTGCCCAACATGCGTTGGGACGTGGCGCTGCACACCATGGTCTCGTTCCTGACCAACACCGACCAGCAGCATTACTCGGGCCAGGCGCAGCTGTCGTACCTGTCGCAGGCGGTGGGCGTGGTCGGCCTGCAGTTCATCACCCCGATGATGGGTCTGGCGCTGGTGGCGGCGACGCTGCGCGGCCTGTTCGGCGGGCGTGGCCATGATGCGGCGCGCACCGCTGCGGCCGCCACCGGCGGCGAGGCGGTGCAGGACGTGGATCTCGGCAACTACTGGGCCGACGTGATCCGGCCGACCCTGCGCTTCCTGCTGCCGCTGTGCCTGCTGTGGACGCTGCTGCTGACCCAGCAGGGCGTACCCTCGACGCTGGCCGCCGGTCCGGTCGCCACGCCGCTGGACGCCAGCGCCGGGCAGCAGACGCAGAAGATCCCGCTCGGCCCGGTCGCGGCGATGGTGGCGATCAAGCAGCTCGGCACCAACGGCGGCGGCTGGTACGGCCCCAACAGCGCAATGGCGCTGGAGAATCCCACGCCGTTCTCCAACCTGCTGGAGGTGCTGGCCATCGTGCTGATCCCGGTGGCGGTGGCGTGCATGGTCGGCCCGTTCACCGGGCGCCGCAAGTTCACCGCGCTGGTGTTCGGCAGCATGCTGGTGATGTCGCTGGCGTCCACCGCGGTGTCGCTGTGGGCCGAAGGCCATGCGCCCGGCAGCGCCGCGCTGATGGAAGGCAAGGAAGTGCGCTTCGGCGTCGACGCGTCGGCGGCCTGGTCGTCGCTGACCACGCAGACCTCCAACGGCTCGGTCAACGCCATGCACGATTCGCTGGCGCCGCTGACCGGCGGCGTGGCCATGGTCAACATGCTGATCAACGCGATCTGGGGCGGCATCGGCTGCGGCCTGCAGCAGTTCCTGGTCTATCTGCTGCTGAGCGTGTTTTTGGCCGGCTTGATGACCGGGCGCACCCCGGAGTTGTTCGGGCGCAAGATCGAGGCGCCGGAAGTGCGTCTGCTGGCGCTGCTGATCCTGTTGCAGCCGCTGGTGCTGCTCGGCTTCACCGCGGTCACGCTGGCCCTGCCGGCGTCGATCTCGGCGACCTCCAATCCCGGCTTCCATGGCATCAGCCAGGTGTTCTACGAGTACACCTCGGCGTTCGCCAACAACGGCTCCGGCTTCGAAGGGCTGGGCGACGGCATTCCGTGGTGGAACCTGAGCTGCACCGCGGTGCTGCTGCTGGGCCGCTATCCGGCGCTGATCGTGCCGCTGATCGTGGCCGCGCAACTGGCGCGCAAGCGCGTGGCGCCGGAAACCGGCGGCAGCCTGCAGGTGGAAACCCCGACCTTCGCGCTGACCCTGATCGCGGTCATCGCGGTCCTGACCGTTCTGCAATTCACGCCGGCCCTGGTGTTGGGACCGATCGCCGATCACCTGACCCTGGCCGCGCACTGAGACGACGACGATGAGTACCCCGCTTCCCTCTACTTCCGTGGCTTCTTCGCCGGCGCGCCGGCCTGGGCTGTTCGATGCCGCGGCGCTGCGCGCGGCCTTGCGCGACAGCGTGCTGAAGCTGTCGCCGCGGCACCTGCTCGGCAGCCCGGTGATGGCCGTGGTCTTTGCCGGCACGCTGCTGTCGGCGCTGATCACCGTGGCCGGCCAGGGCCCGGCCGGCTTCGGCTGGGCGGTGACCGCGATCCTGCTGGTCACCGTGCTGTTCGGCAACTTCGCCGAGGCGGTGGCCGAGGCGCGCGGCCGCGGCCAGGCCGCCTCGCTGCGGCGCGCGCGCAAGGACCTGGTGGCGCGCCGGGTCGCCAGCGCGCGGCTGGACGGCGAGACCAGCGTGCCGGCCGCCGAACTGCGCCCGGGCGACCTGGTGGTGGTCTCGGCCGGCGAGCTGATCCCGGCCGACGGCGAGATCGTGCACGGCCTGGCCACGATCAACGAGGCCGCGGTCACCGGCGAATCGGCGCCGGTGCTGCGCGAGGCCGGCACCGACCGCTCCGGCGTCATCGGCGGCACCAAGGTGCTGTCCGACGAGATCCTGGTGAAGGTCACCGCCGAGCCGGGCCACAGCTTCCTGGACCGGATGATCGCGCTGGTGGAAGGCGCCAATCGGCAGAAGACGCCGAACGAGATCGCGCTGACCATGCTGCTGGCGGCGATGACCCTGACCTTCCTGATCGTGGTCGCCTCGCTGCCGGCGATCGCCGCCTTCGTCGGCGTGCACGTGGACCCGTTGCTGCTGATCGCGCTGCTGGTGTGCCTGATCCCGACCACCATCGGCGGGCTGCTGCCGGCGATCGGCATCGCCGGCATGAACCGCGCGCTGTCGGCCAACGTGCTGGCCAAGTCCGGCAAGGCGGTGGAAGTGGCCGGCGACGTCGACGTGCTGCTGCTGGACAAGACCGGCACCATCACCCACGGCGATCGCCAGGCCACCGTGTTCCATGCGCTCAGCGGCGTGGACGTGGCGCAGCTGCGCGAGGCGGCGATGCTGTCGTCGCTGGCCGACCCGACCCCGGAAGGCAAGTCGATCGTGCGCCTGGCCCGCGAACAGGGCCTGCCGCCGGCCGATCCGGCGGGCGCCGAGTTCGTCGCCTTCACCGCGCAGACGCGCATGTCCGGCGTCGACCTGCCGGCCGCCGGCATGCAGCCGCCGCGGTCGATCCGCAAGGGTGCCGCCGATGCATTGATCCGCCACGTCACCGCGCTGGGCGGACAGGTGCCGGCGGAACTGAAGAGCCGGGTCGAGCAGGTGGCGCGCAGCGGCGCCACGCCGCTGGTGGTGGCCGAGGGCCGGCACGTGCTGGGCGTGGTCGAGCTGTCGGACGTGGTCAAGCACGGCGTGCGCGAGAAGTTCGCGCGGCTGCGCGCGATGGGCGTCAAGACGGTGATGATCACCGGCGACAACCCGCTCACCGCTGCGGCCATCGCCGCCGAAGCCGGCGTCGACGACTACATCGCCGAGGCCACGCCCGAGGACAAGCTGGCGCGCATCCGCCAGGAGCAGGCCGGCGGACGCCTGGTGGCGATGGTTGGCGACGGCACCAACGACGCGCCGGCGCTGGCCCAGGCCGACGTCGGCCTGGCAATGAACTCCGGCACCCAGGCGGCCAAGGAGGCCGGCAACATGGTCGACCTGGATTCGGATCCGGCCAAGTTGCTGGCGGTGGTGGAAGTGGGCAAGCAGCAGCTGATCACCCGCGGCGCGCTGACCACCTTCTCGCTGGCCAACGACGTGTCCAAGTACTTCGCGATCCTGCCGGCGCTGTTCGCCGCCTCGATCCCGCAGATGGCCGCGCTGAACGTGATGCGGCTGTCCAGCCCGACCAATGCGGTGCTGGCGGCGCTGATCTTCAACGCGCTGGTGATCCCGGCGCTGATCCCGCTGGCGCTGCGCGGCGTGCGTTTCACCCCGTCCTCGGCGACCTCGCTGCTGCGCCGGAACATGCTGATCTACGGCGTAGGCGGCGTGCTGCTGCCGTTCGTCGGGATCAAGGCCATCGACCTGCTGTTGGTGGCGTTGGGCTGACCCCAGCGCCGATCTATACGCTCTTTCGGAATTGCCTCCATGACCGTGTCTTCCGTTTCCCCCCACGAACCGATGCGCTGGCGCGCCGTGCTGGTGCTGCCGCTGCTGGTGCTCGCGTCCGCGGCGCTGTACTCGCTGCTGGCCACCGTGCTGGCCGGCGCGCTGTTCCCCGAGCAGGCCAACGGCAGCCTGCGCACCAAGGACGGCCGCGTGGTCGGCTCGGCGCTGGTGGCGCAACCGTTCGCCGCCGCCGGCTATTTCCAGCCGCGTCCGTCCGGCGCCAAGTACGACCCGATGTCGGCGGCCGGCAGCAACCAGGCACGCAGCAACCCCGACCTGCGCAAGCGCCTGGACGACACCCGCCAGGCGGTGGCCGCGCGCGAGGGCATCGACCCGGCGCAGGTGCCGGACGACCTAGTCACCCAGTCCGGCAGCGGCATGGACCCGGACATCAGTGTCGAGGCCGCGCAACTGCAAGTGGCGCGCGTGGCCGCCGCGCGCGGCCTGCCACCACAGACCGTCGCCGCCCTGGTCGCCGCACAGACCCAACCGCGCCAGTTCGGCGTGCTTGGCGCGCCGCGGGTGAACGTGTTGGCGCTGAATCTGGCGTTGGATGCGGCCGGGAACGGGGAAACGGGAATCGGGAATGGGCAAAAGCAGGAGCAACAGCGGTAAATCGCGCAGCCATGTAGGCTTTGCGCTCTGCGATTCCCCATTCCCCATTCCCCATTCCCAGCTCCAAATGCCCGACCCCCGCACCCAACAGGCCGATGCCCTGATCGGCGAACTGCAGCGCGAGCGCGGCGGACGCCTGACCGTGTTCCTCGGCGCGGCGCCGGGGGTGGGCAAGACCTACGCGATGCTGTCGCGCGCGCGGCAGTTGCAGCAGCAGGGCAGCAACCTGGTGGTCGGCGTGGTCGAGACCCACGGCCGCGCCGAGACCGCGGCGCTGCTGGAAGGGCTCACCGTGCAGCCGCGGCGGCGCCTGGAATACCGCGGCCGCACCCTGGACGAGATGGACCTGGATGCGCTGCTGGCGCTGCGCCCGCCGCTGGTGCTGGTGGACGAACTGGCGCATCGCAACGCGCCCGGCAGCCGCCACGAGCGGCGCTGGCAGGACGTGCAGGAATTGCTTGACGCCGGCATCGACGTCTACAGCACGGTCAACATCCAGCACCTGGAAAGCCTCAACGACGTGGTCCACCGCATCACCGGCGTGCGCGTCAGCGAGACCGTGCCCGATGCGATCTTCGACCGCCTGCGCGACATCGTGCTGGTCGACCTGCCGCCGCGCGAGCTGATCGAGCGCCTGCAGCAGGGCAAGGTGTATCTGCCCGAGCAGGCCGGGCAGGCGCTGCAGGCGTTCTTCTCGCCGTCGAATCTGGCCGCGCTGCGCGAGCTGGCGATGCAGACCGCCGCCGACCGCGTCGACAACGATCTGCGCGACGTGCAGGCGGCGCAGGGCCGTACCAGCGTCGCGCTGCGGCGTACGGTGATGGTGGCGATCGACGGCCGCGGCCAATCCGATTACCTGGTGCGGGTGGCGCGGCGCCTGGCCGAGCGCCGCGGCGCGCCCTGGACCGTGGTCACCGTGCAGACCCAGGCGCAGCCCGACGCCGACTGGCAGCTGGAAATCGACCGCGCCTTCGCCCTGGCGCGTCGGCTCGGCGGCGAGGCCGCGCTGCTGCACGGTGCCAACGTCGCCGACACTCTGCTCGACCACGCCGCGCGCAGCGGCGTATCGACCCTGGTGCTGGGCCGCACCCGCGAGCGCCCGCTGGCGCGCATGATCAACCGCACGCTGACCCAGCAACTGCTGCAACGCGGCGCGCACTACGAACTGGTGATCATCAGTTCGCCGGAGGCGCGCGCCCGCGCGCGGCGGCGCTGGCGCAGCCCGGGGCATTGGCTGTCGCGCGACGACCTGGTGTTCGCCACGGTCGCCACGCTGGCGGCGGTCGCGGTGGGCTGGCTGGCCGAGCGCTGGGTCGGCATCGACGACCTGTCGATGGTGTTCATCGTCGCGGTGGTGATGGTGGCGGCGAAGACGCGGATGGCCGCGGCGGTGCTGGCCGCCATCCTGAGTTTCCTCGCCTACGATTTCTTCTTCATCGATCCGCGATACACGCTGCACATCGGCGCGCGCCAGGGCCTGGTCACGGTGCTGCTGTTCCTGGTCGCGGCGCTGGTCGCCGGGCGCCTGGCCTCGCGTCTGCGCATGCAGGTGCTGGCGCTGCGCGCGGCCAACGCCCAGACCACCGCGCTGCAGCGGCTGGGCCGCGAGCTGACCAGCGCCGCCGACCTGGGCCAGGTGCTGGAGGCCGGGCGTCGCGCGCTCGCCGGCACGCTCGACGCCGAGGCCTGGCTGCGCCTGCAGCCGCTGGAGCGCGCCCACGACGGCGCCGACGATTACGCGCCGTCGATGGCCGCGGTGGACCGCAGCGCCGCCGACTGGGCGCAGCGCCATGGCCAGGCCACCGGCCGCTTCACCGACACCCTGGCCGGCGCGAGCTGGTGGTTCCTGCCGGTGCGCCACGAGCGCGGCACGATCGGCGTGGTCGGCCTGCGCTTCGGCGCCGGCGTGCAGCGCCCGGGCCTGGAGCAGCAGCGCCTGGCCGAGGCGATGGTCGAGGACATCGGCCAGGCCGCGCTGCGCACGCGCCTGGTCGCCGACCTGGAGAGCGCGCGGGTCAGCGGCGAGACCGAGCGGCTGCGCTCGGCGCTGCTGTCCTCGGTCTCGCACGACCTGCGCTCGCCGCTGGCGGCGATGATCGGCGCGGCCAGCAGCCTGTCCAGCTACGGCCAGGCGATGGACGCGGACGATCGCCGCAGCCTGCTCGACACCATCCAACTGGAAGGCGAGCGCCTGGACCGCTACATCCAGAACCTGCTGGACATGACCCGGCTCGGCCACACCGGGCTGACCTTGAACCGCGACTGGATCGGCGTGGACGAACTGATCGGCTCGGCCGCGCGGCGCCTGCAGCGCTACCAGCCGCAGGTGCGCCTGGACATCGCCCTGGCCGCGGACCTGCCGACGCTGTGGGTGCACCCGGCGCTGGTCGAGCAAGCCATCTTCAACGTGCTGGAGAACGCCGCCAAGTTCTCGCCGGCGGACGCGGCGATCCGCGTCGCCGCCGGCATGGTCGACGGCCGCCTGCGCATCGACATCAGCGACCGCGGCCCGGGCATTCCCGAGGACGAGCGCGCGCGCATCTTCGACATGTTCTACAGCGTCGAGCGCGGCGACCGCGGCCGCCACGGCACCGGCCTGGGCCTGACCATCTGCCAGGGCATGATCGGCGCGCACGGCGGCAGCGTCGAGGCGCTGCCCGGTCCCGATGGCCGCGGCACCACGATCCGCATTACTCTGCCGCTCATCGAACCCGCCGCGCCGCCGTCCCGCCCCGATGCCGACTGAGTCCCACGCCGATCCGATTCCGCCGCCGCGCGTGCTGGTCATCGACGACGAGCCGCAGATCCGCCGGTTCCTCGACATCAGCCTGCGCGCGCAGGGCTACCGCGTGCTGCAGGCCGACACCGGCGCCGCCGGCCTGGCGCAGCTGGCCGCGCACGGCGCCGAACTGGTGGTGCTGGACATCGGCCTGCCCGACCAGGACGGACACAGCGTGCTGCGCGAACTGCGGCAATGGTCGTCGGTGCCGGTGATCATGCTGACCGTGCGCGCCGGCGAGGCCGAGAAGGTGCAGGCGCTGGACGCCGGCGCCAACGACTACGTGACCAAGCCGTTCGGCGTGCAGGAACTGATGGCGCGCATCCGCGTGCTGCTGCGCATGCAGCCCGTCGCCGGCGAGGCCGAGCCGGTGTTCGACGACGGCCACCTGCACATCCACCTGGGCCTGCGCGAGGTGCGCCTGGATGGCGAGGCACTGCCGCTCAGCCGCAAGGAGTACGCGTTGCTGGCGCTGCTGCTGCGGCACAGCGGCCGCGTGGTGACGCAGCCGCAACTGCTGCGCGAACTGTGGGGGCCCACTCATCAGGACGACACCCACTACCTGCGCATCCTGGTCGGCAAGCTGCGGCAGAAACTCGGCGACAGCGCCGTCGCCCCGCGCTACATCGCCACCGAGCCGGGCGTGGGGTTGCGCTTCATCGGCGTGCAGTGTCCGTCGGCGTGATGGGGCGTGTCGGCGTTCCCGGGTATCCGTAGGAGTGGCTTCAGCCGCGACCGCTGCGTTCCCGGTCATGCCCGTCGCGGCTGAAGCTGTTCCTACAGCGGCAGCGAGTGTTTTCGGAGGCATTGGAACGCGATAGACGGAAGACCAGATGACCTTGTGCCCGCCTCCCATCGTGATCAACCCGGACCACTTCCTGCATACGGAACAAGGGCGCGTCTGGACACCGGAACGCAATCGCAGCGCGTGGCAGCAAAGCCATGACGCCTTGAAGGCGATCCTCGCCGGTGCGTGCGAATCCGCCGGCACCTGGACGGTCGTCATCGTGTGCGGCCTGCAGGGCGCGGGCAAGACCACGTGGATTGCGCGGCAACCGGTACGGCCGTGCACCGTCTACTTCGATGCGGCGCTGCCAGGTGCCCGGCATCGGGCACCGATCATCGCCATTGCGAACGCGGCCGGCGCCCGGATCGAGATTGTCTGGATCAAGGTCGCACTGCCCGTTGCGCTCGCGCGGAACCTGCAGCGTGCCGCGGACGAACAGGTCCCGGAGGAGGCGATCCGCTCGGTGCACGACCTCTTCGAAGCGCCGACGCTCGCCGAAGGGGCCGACCACGTCAGCGTCGTCACTCCGGCCCAATGTACGCCTTGAAGGCTGCAGGCGTGGCAGCGGCGTCCGGCAGCGTGCACATCGCTGCCGCGCCACGCGCTCTGCCGGCTGCCCGCTGACGAGCTCGGCGGAAGGCTGGGGCCGTTCCCCCAAAGCAGTGTGTGCGATGGATGCAGCGCTTCAGGCATGACGACCGCGCCTCGCACCGCATCGGTCGTCGGCCGCGATAGCGCATCGTGTGCGCAAGGCCATCGCTCGTGCCGCGATCGCCTTGGCTTGTCGTAGGAGCGGCTGCAGCCGCGCCCGTGGCCTTGCCGGTGACGCCTGTCGCGGCTGAAGCCGCTCCTACAACGGCATGGTGGCATGGCGGCATGGCGAGGTTGCAATGGATCAGCATGCGAAAGACGCTGTTGCGAATCCCGAATCCCGAATCCCGAATCCCGAATCCCGAATCCCGAATCCCGAATCCCCCTCAAGGCTCCGGCAACACCTTCCCCGGATTGAGGATCCCATCCGGATCCAGCGCGCGCTTGATCGCGCGCATCGCGTCCAGGGTGGCGGCGTCGAAGGCCTGGTCCATGTAGTCGCGCTTGGCCACGCCGATGCCGTGTTCGCCGGACAGCGTGCCTTCCAGCGCCAGCACCAGCGCGAACAGGCGTGGCAACGCCGCCTGCGCACGCGCGGTTTCAGCGGCGTCGTCCGGCGCGTACATGATGTTGACGTGCAGGTTGCCGTTGCCGGCATGGCCGAAGGCGACGATCGGCAGGTCGAACTCGGCGGCCAGCGCTTCCACGCCGGCGACCAGCTCGGGGATGCGCGACACCGGCACCACCACGTCCTCGTTGATCTTGCCCGGGCGGATCGTGCGCAGCGCCGGCGACAGCGCGCGGCGTGCGGCCCACAGGCGATCGCGCGCGCTGCCGTCGGCGGCCACGTCCAGCGCCAGCAGGCCGTCGCCCTCGGCCGCCGCGCCCAGTGCCTGCAGCATGTAGGGCAGGGTGTCGTGGTCGCCGTCGGCCTCGATCAGCAGCATCGCGCCGGCCTCCGGCACGTCGCTGCCGTTGCGGCGCAGCAGCGCGATCGCGCTGCGGTCCATGAACTCGAGCATGGTCGGCGTGCTCGGCTGCGCCATCAGTCGCGACACCGCGGCGGCGGCACCGGCGGCGTCGCGGTACAACGCGCGCAGCCCGGCCTGCGCCAGCGGCCGCGGCGACAGCTTCAGCGTCGCTTCCACGATCAGCGCCAGGGTGCCTTCGCTGCCGACCAGCAGGTGGGTCAGGTCGTAGCCGGTGGCGTCCTTGGTGTAGGCGCCGCCGCAGCGGATCACCTCGCCGCTGCCGGTCACCGCGACGAGGCCGAGCACGTTGTCGCGGGTGGCGCCGTACTTCACCGCGCGCGGCCCGCCGGCATTGGTCGACAGGTTGCCGCCGACGCTGCAGATCTCCGCGCTGGACGGGTCCGGTGGCCAGAACAGCCCGTGCGGCGCCAGCGCCTGCTGCAGGTCGCCGTTGAGCACGCCGGGTTCCACCACCGCGCAGCGGTCCGCCGGGCGCAGTTGCAGGATGCGGTTCATGCGCGCGAACGACAGCACCACGCCGCCGGAGAACGGCACCGCGGCGCCGGCGGTGCCGGTGCCGGCGCCGCGCGCCACCAGCGGCACGCGGTGCGCACGGCAGGCGCGCACGATCGCCTGCACCTGCTCGCGGGTCTGCGGCAGCGCCACCGCGTCGGCCAGCGCCCAGCGCCGCGAATCGTCCTCGCCATAGCTGCGCCGGCTGTCGGCGTCGGTGCGCCAGCCCTCTGGGCCGAGCAGGGTGGCGAGGGTGTCGGTGAGCGCGGCGGGCAGCGGTGTGGTCATGGCGAAGGCGGCGAAGAGGAAGACGCGGAGGGCGAGGGCGGCTGCAGCACTTTCCAGGTGAGCACCGCCAGCGCCAGCGGCAGCCACACCCAGCGCAGTTCCGACAGCAGCGTGGTCAGGCCGCGCGCGCTGAAGAAACCGTTGGCGAACGGCGAGACCCGGATCGGCCGCCACGGCGCGAACCAGCGCTGCTCGCTCCACGGCCAGGCCAGGGCCACGCCGAGGCCGCCGGAGGTCATCGCATCGAGCAGCGGGTGCGAGGCGGTGCAGACGAGCAGCCACGCGGCCGCCTGCACCGCGCCGGCGCGCAGGGGCCGGTGCAGCAGCGCGCCGAGCACGCCCAGCACCGCGGCGAACAGCAGCGAGTGGCTCGCACCGCGATGGCCGAAGGCGTCGGCGTAGGGGATGTGCAGGGCGAAGCCGAGCACGTCGGCGTCGGGCAGCATCGCCGCGACGATGCCGGCGCCGAGCAGGCGCGTGGAGATGCGCCCGCGATCGGCGGCGGCCCACAGCGCCAGCGGCACCGCGGCGTGGGTGAAGATGCTCGGCACCTCAGCAATCCTCGGCGCGGAACGCGTCGCGCAGCCAGGTCAGCCGCGGCGGATCGCCCTCGGCCTCGACCACGTCGAAGCGGCACGGCCAGCTGGCGTATTGCGGATGCGCGGCCAGGAACAGTTGCGCCGCCAGCAGCAGGCGGCGGCGCTTACGCAGGTCGACCGAGGCCGCACCGCCGCCGAACGCGGTGCTGCGCCGGTAGCGCACTTCGACGAACACCAGGCTCTGCGCCTGCTGCATCACCAGGTCCAGCTCGCCGCCGCGGAAGGCGACGTTGGCGGCGATCAAACGCAGGCCCGCGCGCTCCAGTTCGGCGCGCGCCGCCGCTTCCACCGCGTTGCCGCGTCGGCGCCGCTCAGTTTCCATCGGGCAGCGGGGTCGGGCGCCCGCCGCTGAAGGTGGACCAGGCCGGGGTGCGCACGATGTTGCCGAAGCCATCCAGGTGCAGCACGCCGGTGGCGCCGCGCAGGGCGCTGTCCTTGCCGGTCGCCAGCTTCTCCAGATACGCGGTGATCTGCCAGGCGTCGTAGCCGAACGCGAACAGGCGCCCGGCCGGGCCGCGCGCGGTCGGCAGCATGTCGGCCACGCTGGTCGCCGCCGGCAGGCCGCCGACGCCGCGCACGTTCCACAGTTCGCTGGGGTAGACGATGCCGTCCAGCACCAGGTCGTCCTCGGGCTTGCCGGTGCCCAGCACCAACTGCGAGGTCGCGACCCGGGTCTTGCCGGCGAAACCGGCCAGTGCCAGCTGCGGCGCCAGCGCGCGCGCGGTATTGCCCTTCACCGCCAGCAGCACCGAGTCGGCGGCACCGGCGTTGCGCAGTTGCGCGGCGATGTCGCCGGGCGTTTCGGCCACGCTGATGTTGCCGGCGACCTTGCCGCCACGCTCGCTGAAGCGGTCGCGGAACGCGGCCACCGCACGGCGGCCGTTGTCGTCGTTGCTGCCGATGACCAACGTGTTGCTGCGCTCGTGCGCCAGCAGGTACTCGGCGGCGGCGATGCCGTCGTCCTCCGGGGCCAGCGAGAAGCCGGCGCTGCCGCCGGGCGGGGCGTGGGTGCCGCGGTTCAGCGCCAGCACCGGCACCGGCAGCGCGTCGCGCGCGAACAGCGCGGTGACCTCGTCACGGCCGAGCGGGCCGACCACGAAGTCGGCGCCGCCATCGACCGCCTTCTGGTAAGCGGCCAGCGCCCCGGCCGGGGTGCCGGTGGTGTCGATGAAGTCGATCGGCGGGCGCCGCCGGGTCTCGCCGTAGTAGCCGGCGAGCAGGCCGTCGCGTACCGGCGCGGCCGCGGTGGCCAGGCTGCCGCTCAACGGCAGCAGCACCGCCAGCTTGGCCGGCGGGCGGTAGCCGTCGCGCTCGGCCGGCGGCCGCTTGCTGGTGTCGAAGCCCCACTGCTCGCCGCGGTCGAACGGGCGCGGCAGTGCCAGACCGCGGCTCAGCAGGGCGCGGCCGACGAAGTTGTACAGCGGGTCGCCGGCCGGCAGCGCGCCGGCGCGGGCCTGCAGGGTGGCGTCGTTGAGCGTGGCCAGCTGGCGCACGATGGCGCGCTGGTTGTCGCTGCGCGCCTGGCCGCTGAGGCCGTTGTCGGCGCGGGCGCGTTCGTCCAGCGCCGCGTTGGCGTCGCCGGTGCCTTCCAGCGCCTGCGCGCGGGCCAGGTGCCAGCGCGCGCGCAGGTTCTGCGGCACCGCCTGCGGATCGCTGCCCAGCGCCTGCAGCGCCTTGGCCGGCTGGCGGTCGGCCAGGGCCAGCTCGGCCTCGACCAGCGCCACCCGCACCTTGCTCAGCGGCGGCAACTGCCGCGGCTGTACCTGCGCCAGCAGGCTGCGCGCGCGGGCGGCGTCGCCGGCTTCGTACCAGGCGAAGGCGGCGTCGCCCAGCAATTGGTTGCGGGCGCTGCCGGTGGCGCCGGCGGCCTGCGCCTCGAGCTGCTGCGCCGCGTCCCGCGGCTTGCCCTGATCCAGCAGCGCCAGCGCGGCCGATTGGGCCGGCGAGGCGCTCGGCGTCACGCTGGTGGTGGCGCAGCCGGCGATCAGCAGCGCCAGCAGCGACAGGGCGGAAATCCTTGCGAATCGCTTGTTCATTTCTGGTCCATTCGGCTGGGCACGCCGGGCGCGCCGGGGAAAACCGCTACGATTCTACCCTTGACCATGGAAAGCCCGTAGATGAGCGCCCAGCCCGGAACCCTGCACGTCGTCGCCACGCCGATCGGCAACCTCGCCGACCTGACGCCGCGCGCCCAGGAGACGTTGCGCTCGGTGGCGGCGATCTGCGCCGAGGACACCCGCCGCAGCGGCCAGTTGCTGGCCCACTTCGGCATCGAGCGGCCGCTGCTGGCGCTGCACGAACACAATGAGGAGGCGCTGTCCCAGCGCATCGTCGCGCGCCTGCTGGAGGGCCAGTCGCTGGCCCTGGTCAGCGACGCCGGCACCCCGCTGGTCAGCGACCCCGGCTACCGCCTGGTGCGCGCCGCGCGCGCGGCCGGGGTGCGGGTCAGCCCGGTCCCGGGCGCCTGCGCGGCGATCGCCGCGCTCAGCGTGGCCGGCCTGCCCAGCGACCGCTTCGCCTTCGAGGGCTTCCTGCCGGCCAAGGCCTCGGCGCGGCGCGAGCGCCTGGTCCGGCTGGCCGGCGAACCACGCACCCTGGTGTTCTACGAAGCCTCGCACCGCATTGCCGAGTCCCTGGCCGACTGCCGCGCCGCCTTCGGCGACGCCCGCCCGGCGGTGCTGGCGCGCGAACTGACCAAATTGTTCGAGACCGTGCTCGACGGCACCCTGGCCGACCTGCATGCCCGGGTCGAGGCCGACGACAACCAGCGCAAGGGCGAGTTCGTGCTGATGGTGCAGGGCGCCGGCGACGATGCCGACGCGCAGCTGGCCGAAGGCCGCCGCGTCTACGCCAAGCTCAGCGAACACCTGCCGCCGTCCACCGCCGCCAAGCTCGCCGCCGAACTGACTGGCGCTTCGCGCAAGGCCTTGTACGGTGGTGGCTAGCAAGGCGGCACGCCAGAAGGCAAGAGAGTTGGCATGGCTGAACCTCGCAAGGGTGGTCATGCCAGAGGAGATCCCCAAGGGCGTTGTTGAACAACCGGATCCGCCTGCGCCCGATCTCGTGATCCGCAGCCGCAACACGAACGTTGGTATCGAGGTCACTCAGCTTTTCCAGCGCGACGATCCCGCGTCGCGGTTGCCTGCCCGTGAAATAGAGGCTGCTCAACGCAACATTCTTGCCGAGGCGAGGACGTTGTATGAGGAGACATACGGCCACCGCTTGTTTGTGAATGTCTCCTTCAACGGTACGCCGCCCGCAAAAAAACCGGCGGTTCGCGAACTTGTGGCGCTCGTGGAGAGACATCGCACTGATTCGGGAGCGATGTTCCAGGTTCTTGCTCTGGATGCCCGTGCGCGGCAACTCCTTCCCCAGTGGCTTCAAGGGCTCACGATATGTACTCAGGAGTCCGATGAGCCCGCGCGCTGGATTGGTGGTTCCGTGTGGCGCACGCCAAGTTTGACGCAGGATCTGCTGCAGTCCGCTGTCTCAAGAAAGAACAAAAACGTTGAGGGTTACCTGGGGTGCTGTGACCAAGTCTGGCTTCTGGTTATTTGTGACCTATGGCCGATGGCGGCAAGTTTGGCTGTGCCGCGAAACGCGCATGAATGGCAATTAGAAAGCCGCTTTGCGCGGGTATTGCTGGTGTCCCGAGAGGGCGATGGCATCCGCTTCTAATGGAGAAACATGCGACAATGCGCGCGGCGGAGCCGGCCAGACAGTCGCGTCATCCCCTCGCATTTCGGTGCGGCGGGATGCCGAGGAAAGTCCGGGCTCCATAGGGCAAGGTGCCAGGTAACGCCTGGGCGGCGCGAGCCGACGGACTAGTGCAACAGAAAGATACCGCCTACGTCTGCGCAAGCAGGCCGGTAAGGGTGAAATGGTGCGGTAAGAGCGCACCGCGAGTCCGGTAACGGACCGGCACGGCAAACCCCACCTGGAGCAAGACCAAATAGGGACCTCATGGCGCGGCCCGCGTCGGGTCCGGGTAGGTTGCTTGAGCGTACCGGTGACGGTGCGCCTAGAAGAATGACTGTCCACGACAGAACCCGGCTTATCGGCCGGCTCCGCCACCTTCTTCTTTTCCAGACGCGCTCTGGCATTCGCTTGTCCTGCTCGCCGGTCAGGCGCTGACGCCGGCGGCGTCATGGGTCCCGGCTTGTCGCCGCCGTCTCCATGTTGCTTCCCTCCACCGTCGCCGTGTTTCCCGTGTGGGAGGGACTTCAGTCCCGACTGCAGCCACCCGACGGTCCCGCGCTGTCCGGCCACGCCACCGCCGCCGGGATCGATACCTGAGCGCAGGCGTCACTCCTTTCCGGTGTCCGTCCCCAGGTCACGGTTCTCCAGGCGCGTCTGGCCCAGATACACCCCGTCCGGGCCGAACCGGCGCTCGTGGATCCAGCCGTGGCCGGCGGCGTCCACCGCGACGATGGTGCTGGCGCGGGTGCCGTAGTCGTGGCCGCGGATGAAGGCCGGCGACAGCCGCCGTTCCAGGTCCGGGCCGACCCCGGTGTCGGGCAGGTCCGCCAAGTCGGCCAGGGTCTCGTCGGCCAGCGCCCGCCACAGCGGGGCCAGGTCGTCGTCGCCGGCGGCGATCCAGGCGGTCACCGCCGCGCGCAGGCGCAGGGTCTTCGGCCAGGGCGCGTCGAGCGCGCCGTTGGACATGCCGTGGACGCCGGGCGCCAGGGCGCTGCGGCCGGGCGGGTGGTTGCCCACGTAGGCGGCGCCGGCGGCATCGGCCAGCAGCAGGTTGAACGGCGGATAGGCGTCGGCGCGCGCCGCCAGCGCGTCGGCAAAGGCCGCGGCCGGCTCCGCGCCGGTCAGGTAGTCGGCGATCAGGGCGCCGCGCGAGGCGCCGGACATCGCCGCCAGCGGGTCGCGCACGTTGGTGACCACGGCGCAGCGGCCGGCGTCGTCCAGTCCCACCCAGGTGCCGCCGGAGCGCAGGTCGCGTCCGGCCAGCAGGCGTTGTGCCGGGGCCGGCCAGCGCTGCAGCGGCGCGGTCGGACGGGCGTGGAATTCGTCGCGGTTGCCGACCAGCAGCAAGCGCCATCGCGGGTGCGCAGCGTGCGCGAGAACGACCAGACACATGCGCCGCAGTGTGCGCGCTTGCGCAACGCGGCGCGAGTGCAGGGGGCATGTCGACGGCCGGGGACGACCGCCTTAACGCCCCGTACACAGGCCTGAATTTCCGTTCAATCTCAAAATTTGAGACGAAACAGTAACTTGTGGATAAGCCTTGAACAAGTCTCTAAAGATCGTTGCAAACCATTGATCCCGCTAGCGATTTGCCGCTCGCAAAGTTGTTGACAACCCGTTGCGCACTGCTAAGGTGGGCACTTGAGGGGAAACCGGGTTTTTTGTGGTTTTTCGTGGTTCAATGACCGCCCAGGCGGATTCGGAAAGGTGCAGGCGTCGTGTTTCAGGGCGAAACCGCAATCACTGTGGACGACAAGGGGCGTATGGCGGTTCCCACCGCGTACCGCGACCTTGTCGCGCGCGTGAGCGGCAATCGGCTGGTGCTGACCTACAACCCGTTCGAGGCCGGCTGCCTGTGGCTGTATGCGGAAAAGGAGTGGGAGCGGGTCCGTGACGACGTCATGGCCAAGCCCAACACCCAGCGCGTGGTGCGGGTCCTGCAGCAGAAGCTGGTGGGTTCGTCGGCCGCGCTGGAGCTGGACGCCAACGCCCGCATCACCATTCCGCCGAGCCATCGCGCCGCGGTGGGCATTGAAAAGCGCGCCGTGCTGTTGGGCATGGGCGACAAGTTCGAACTGTGGAGCGAGCAGGCTCATCGCGCACTGATCCAGCAGACGTTGTCTGACGAGGATCTGGGCGATGGATTGCTCGATCTGAAGTTGTGAGTCGGGGTGTCCGGATGCGCGGACAGGCGCAGGCCGGTCACCTCCCGGTGTCGCAACCATCGGCGGCGCATGTGCCGGTGTTGTTCGCGCAGGTCCTGGACGGGCTGCAGGTGATCGAAAACGGAATCTATCTGGATGGCACGTTCGGGCGTGGCGGACACGCGCGCGGGGTGCTGCACAAACTCGGCCCAGGAGGCCGGCTGCTGGTGATGGACAAGGACCCCGAGGCGATCGCCGAAGCCGAACATGCGTTCGGCGCCGACGCGCGCGTGTCCATCTATCGCGGCAGCTTCGCCGAACTGGGCCACTGGGACGCCGCGGTCGCCCTGGACGGGGTGCTGTTCGACCTGGGCGTGTCCTCGCCGCAGCTGGACGTGGCCGCGCGCGGCTTCTCCTTCGGCAAGGACGGCCCGCTGGACATGCGCATGGACCCCGACGCCGGCGAGAGCGCGGCGCAGTGGCTGGCGCGCGCCGACGAGCGCGAGATCGCCGACGTGCTGTGGACCTACGGTGAAGAGCGGCAGAGTCGGCGCATCGCCCGCGCCATCGTCGCCCGCCGCGAGAAGCAGCCGCTGACCCGCACCGCCGAACTGGCCGACCTGATCGCCGGCGTGATGCCGCGCGGTGACAGCAAGACCCACCCGGCCACGCGCAGCTTCCAGGCCATCCGCATCCACATCAACCGCGAGCTGGCCGATCTGGAAACCGGCCTGGACGCGGCGCTGGCCCGGCTCAAGCCCGGCGGCCGCCTGGCGGTGATCAGCTTCCACTCGCTGGAAGACCGCATCGTCAAGCAGTTCATGCAGCGCCACGCCAAGGCGCCGCCGAGCAACCGCCGCCTGCCCGAAGCCACCACCTTCGTGCCGACCCTGCGCCTGCACGGCGGCGCGATCAAGGCCGACGCCGACGAACTGGCGGTGAACCCGCGCGCGCGCAGCGCGGTGCTGCGGGTGGCCGAGAAGCTGGGAATCGGGAGTCGGGAATCGGAAATCGGTAAAGGCGAAAGCAAGAGCGCGCTTCCCGGGACGGAAGGTTTCCGTGCGCAGTCGACCGGCTCTTCCCCATTCCCCATTCCCGTTTCCCCATTCCCGCCGGCTCATGGCGCGCTCCACAGGAGCGCCCAATGAGCCGGCTGCTGCTGCTCGTGCTGCTCGCCTGCACCATTGCCTCGGCGATCGGGGTGGTGTACATGCGCCATCGCCATCGCCAGTTGTTCGTGGAGCTGTCGCGGCTGGAGCACAACCGCGACGAACTGAACATCGAGTTCGGCCGGCTGCAGCTGGAGCAGGCGACCTGGGCCGAGAGCAATCGCGTCGACCAGGTCGCGCGCGAGCGGCTGGGGATGAAGTTCCCCGAGACCGGCGACATCGTGGTGGTGCGCCCGTGAACAAGACCGGCCGCAACCGCCCCCGCAGCAACTTCAACCTGCGCGGCCGCCTGGCGCTGGTCGGCGCGGCGCTGGGCCTGTGTTCGGTGACGCTGATCGGCCGTGCGGCCTACGTGCAGTTGATCAACAGCGACTTCTACCAGCGCCAGGGCGAAGCGCGCTACCTGCGCGAACTGCCGATCGCCACCTCGCGCGGCATGATCACCGACCGCAACGGCGAGCCGCTGGCGGTGTCCACGCCGGTGGAATCGATCTGGGTCAACCCGCAGGAACTGCTGCGCAGCCCCGACCGCATCCCGCAGCTGGCGCAGGCGCTGGAGCTGCCGGTCGACGAACTGACCGCCAAGCTGTCGCAGAAGGCGGACAAGGAGTTCATGTACCTCAAGCGCCGGATCAATCCGGACAAGGCGCATGCGGTGGTCGCGCTGGGCATTCCCGGCGTGTTCTCGCAGCGCGAATTCCGCCGCTTCTACCCGCAGGGCGAAGCGATGGCGCACGTGCTGGGCTTCACCAACATCGACGACCGCGGCCAGGAAGGGCTGGAGCTGGCGTTCGATTCCTGGTTGCGCGGCAAGCCGGGCGCCAAGCGGGTGATTCGCGACCGCAAGGGCGCGATCGTCGAGAGCATCGACCTGGTCAAGCCGGCGCAGCCGGGCAAGGACCTGACCCTGAGCATCGACCGCCGCATCCAGTTCCTGGCCTACAAGGAACTGCGCAACGCGCTGGTCGAGAACAAGGCCGCCGGCGGCTCGATCGTGATCATGGACGTGGCCACTGGCGAGATCCTGGCCATGGTCAACCTGCCGACCTACAACCCCAATGCGGTCAACGGGGTCAACCCGGACGTGCGCCGCAACCGCGCGGTCACCGACCTGGTCGAGCCGGGCTCGACGATGAAGCCGCTGACCATCTCCACCGCGCTCAAGGCCGGGGTGGTGACCAAGGACACGCTGATCGACACCAACCCCGGCTACATGTCCGTGGGCCGCTTCACCATCAAGGACGTGCCGCGCAACAACGGCGTGCTGACCGTGACCGGGGTGATCACCCGCAGTTCCAACATCGGCGCGGCGAAGATCGCGGCCAAGCTGCCGGACCAGACCTTCTACGACCAGGTCCACAGCTACGGCTACGGCAGCTCCCCGCACAGCGGCTTCCCCGGCGAATCGGCCGGCGTGTTCCCGTCGCCGGCGCGCTGGAGCGGTTCGTCCAAGACCACCATGTCCTACGGCTACGGCCTGTCGGTGACGCCGCTGCAGATCGCCCGTGCCTATTGCGCGCTGGGCAACGGCGGCCGCCTGGTCACTCCGACCTTCGTCAAGGGCCAGCACGAGGACAGCAAGCAGGTGCTGGACCCGGCGATCGCCAAGGAAGTGGTGGCGATGATGGAGACCGTGGTCACCCAGGGCGGCGCCAAGGGCGCGGCGATCCTGGGCTACCACGTGGCCGGCAAGACCGGCACCGCGCGCAAGGCCGGCCCCGGCGGCTACGAGCGCGGCCACTACAACGCGCTGTTCGCGGGCCTGGTGCCGGCGAGCAACCCGCGCTTTGCCACGGTCATCGTCATCAACGACCCGCAGGGCGCCAAGTACTACGGCGGCCTGGTGTCGGCGCCGGTGTTCCACAACGTGATGGAAGGCGCGCTGCGCCTGATGGACGTGCCGCCGGACGATATCCAGTCGTGGCTGGCCGCACAGGCCGCCGGCAAGAGCGGCCATGCGCCGCCGCCGGCACCGGTGGAGCCGGATCCGGCCACCGTGCCCGACGCCGCCGCCGAGGTCGATGCCGCGCTGCCCAGCGCGCGCGCCGTGGCGCCGCCGGCGCCGGCACCGCTGCAGGAGACACGCCAGTGACCCGCGCCATGTCGCTGTCGCAACTGCTGCCGGGTGTGGCGCTGTCGCACGATGTGCAGGTGTCCGGGCTGGTCATGGACAGCCGCGCGGTGCGCCCGGGCGATGCCTTCGTGGCGATCGCCGGGTTCGGCGCGCACGGCCTGGGCTTCGTCGAGCAGGCGCGCGCCAACGGCGCCGTCGCCGTGCTGTACGACCCGCCGGCCCCGGCCGAGCTGCCGGCGCCGGCCGACGCGATCGCGGTGCCGGGCCTGCGCGCGCGCATGGGCGCGATGGCCGACCAGTTCCACGGCCATCCGTCGCAGACCATGACCATGGTCGGGGTCACCGGCACCAACGGCAAGACCTCCACCGTGCAGTTGCTGGCGCAGGCCTGGCACCTGCTGGGCGCGCGCAGCGGCAGCATCGGCACGCTCGGCGCCGGCCTGTACGGGCAGGTGCAGCCGACCGGCTTCACCACGCCGCTGGTGCTGCCGCTGCACGCGCTGCTGGCGCAGCTGCGCGACGCCGGCGCGCAGGCGGTGGCGATGGAGGTCAGCTCGCACGCGCTCGACCAGGGCCGCGTGGACGCGGTGCATTTCGACGTGGCGGTGTTCACCAATCTCACCCGCGACCATCTCGACTACCACGGCGACATGGCCGGCTACGGCGCGGCCAAGGCGCGTCTGTTCGCCACGCCGGGGCTGAAGTCGGCGGTGATCAACCTGGACGACGCGTTCGGCCGCGAGTTGCTGGCCAAGTTGGACCCGGCGCTGCGCCGCATCGCGGTCAGTTCGCGCGGCCAGGACGGCGCCGAGGTGCGCGCCGAGGCGCTGCGCCTGGACGCGCGCGGCATCGGCTTCACCCTGGTGATCGGCGAGGAGCGGCATCCGCTGCAGTCGCCGTTGCTGGGCCGTTTCAACGTCGACAACCTGCTGGCCGTGGCCGGCGCGCTGCATGCGTTGGACGTGGCGCCGGTGCGCATCGCCGCCACCCTGGCGCAACTGCAGCCGATCCGCGGGCGCATGAACCGGCTCGGCGGCAACGGTGCGCAGCCGCTGGTGGTGGTCGACTACGCGCACACCCCCGACGCGCTGGAGCAGGCGCTGCAGAGCCTGCGCGCGCACGCGCAGGGCCGCATCACCTGCGTGTTCGGCTGCGGCGGCGAGCGCGACACCGGCAAGCGTCCGCAGATGGCGGCGATCGCGCAGCGCCTGGCCGAGCGCGTGGTGGTCACCGACGACAACCCGCGTGGCGAGGACGGCGATGCCATCGTCGCCGACATCCTGGCCGGCTTCGACGGCATGCAGACGGTGCAGGTGCAGCGCGACCGCGCGCAGGCGATCGCCATGGCGGTCGCCGCCGCCGGCGCCGAGGACATCGTGCTGATCGCCGGCAAGGGCCACGAGCCCTACCAGGAGATCGCCGGCGTGCGTCATCCGTTCGACGACACCGAGGTCGCCGCGCAGGCCCTGCGCGCGCATGCGGCGGAGGCGGCCCGATGAAGCGCCTACCGTTGTCGATGATCGCGCACTGGGCCGGCGCCGAGCTGCACGGCGACGACGTGGCGATCGACGCGATCAGCCACGACACCCGCAGCCTGGCCGCCGGCAGCCTGTACGTGGCGCTGCGTGGCGAGCGTTTCGACGGCCACGCCTTCGTTGCCGATGCCGCCGCGCGCGGCGCCAGCGCCTTGCTGGTGGAGCGCGTGCAGCCGCAGATCGAACTGCCGCAGATCGTCGCCGCCGACACCGAGCTGGCGTTGGCGCGCATCGCCGCCGGCATGCAGCGCGGCCGCGCCACCCGCGTGGCCGCGATCACCGGCAGCAACGGCAAGACCAGCGTCAAGGCACTGCTGCTGGCGATCCTGCAGCACGCCTGCCGCATCGACGGCGGCAGCGTCTACGCCAATCCCGGCAACCGCAACAACGAGATCGGCCTGCCGCTGGCGGTGATCGAGGCGCCGGACGACGCCGACTACGCCATCTACGAAATGGGCGCCGGCAAGCCGGGCGACATCGCCTATCTCACCGACATCGCGCCGCCGCAGGTGTCGCTGGTCAACAACATCGCCGCCGCGCACCTGGAGCGCATGGGCAGCCTGCTCGGCGTGGCGCAGACCAAGGGCGCCATCTACACCGCGCTGCCGGCCGACGGCACTGCGGTGATCAATGCCGACGATGCCTTCGGCCTGTGGTTCGAGCAGCGCCTGCCGACGGGCGAGGCGCGGCCGCAGGTGCTGCGCTTCGGCCTGCAGCCGGGCGCCGAGATCGGTGCCGCGCAGGTGCGCATGGCCGCCGATCGTACCCAGTTCGTGCTGACCACCCCGCGTGGCGATGTCGAGGCGACGCTGCCGCTGCCGGGCCGGCACAACCTGCAGAACGCCCTGGCCGCCGCCGCGCTGGCGCTGGCGCTGGGCGTGGCGCCGGCACGCATCGCCGGCGGCCTGGCGCAGGTGCAGCCGGTCCCCGGTCGGCAGATCACCCACGTGCTGCCCAACGGCGCGGTGCTGATCGACGACAGCTACAACGCCAACCCCGGCTCGCTGGCCGCGGCGATCGACGCGCTGGCCGCAGCCGGCGGCGAGCGCTGGCTGGTGCTGGGCGACATGCGCGAACTCGGCGCCGGCGCCGAAGCGCTGCACGCCAGCGGCGGCCGCCGGGCACGCGATGCCGGGCTGACCCGGCTGTATGCGCTGGGGCCGCTCAGCGCCCACGCCGCGCAGGCCTTCGGCGAGAACGGCCGGGTGTTCGACAGCCACGCGGCGCTGATCGAGGCGCTGCAGCGCGACCTGGCGGCCGTGGCCGGCACGCGACAAACGCAGGATCAAGAGCAGGAAGTGAAGCAGATGCATGAGACCACCGGCGCGCCGTCCCATGGCGCGCTCCAGCCGGCCGCGGCCACGCTCCTCGTCAAGGGCTCGCGCGGCAGCGCCATGGACACCGTGGTGCGTGCGCTGCTGAACCAGGCACAGGAGGCGCCGCATGCTGCTTGAACTCGCCCGCTGGCTGCAGCAGCTCGAAAGCATGTTCGGGCTGTTCGGCTATCTGACCTTCCGCGGCATCCTCGCGGCGCTGACCTCGCTGTTCCTGTCGCTGTGGCTGGGCCCGGCGGTGATCCGCAAGCTGGCGCAGTTCAAGGGCGGCCAGCCGATCCGCCAGGACGGCCCGCAGACCCACTTCTCCAAGGCCGGCACCCCGACCATGGGCGGCTCGCTGATCCTGCTCACCGTGCTGCTGTCGGTGCTGCTGTGGGGCGACCTGCGCAACCGCTATGTGTGGCTGGTGCTGGCGGTGATGCTGGCGTTCGGCGTGATCGGCTGGTACGACGACTGGATCAAGATCGTGCGCCGCGACCCGAACGGGCTGAAGTCGCGCTGGAAGTACCTGCTGCAGTCGATCTTCGGCCTGGCCGCCGGCCTGTTCCTGTACTACACCGCCGACGTGCCGGCGGCGATCACCTTCTACATCCCGATGTTCAAGTCGATCGCGCTGCCGCTGGCCGGGATCAGCTTCGTCGCCATCGCGTACTTCTGGATCGTCGGCTTCTCCAATGCGGTCAACCTGACCGACGGCCTGGACGGCCTGGCGATCATGCCGACCGTGCTGGTGGCCTGCGCGCTGGGCGTGTTCGCCTATGCCTCGGGCAACGCGGTGTTCTCCGCCTACCTGAAGATCCCGACCATCCCCGGCGCCGGCGAACTGATCATCATCTGCGCGGCGATCGCCGGCGCGGGCCTGGGCTTCCTGTGGTTCAACACCTATCCGGCGATGGTGTTCATGGGCGACATCGGCGCGCTGGCGCTGGGCGCGGTGCTGGGCACCATCGCGGTGATCGTGCGCCAGGAACTGGTGCTGGTGATCATGGGCGGCGTGTTCGTCATCGAGACCCTGTCGGTGATGATCCAGGTCGCCTCGTTCAAGCTCACCGGCAAGCGCGTGTTCCGCATGGCGCCGATCCACCACCACTTCGAGCTGAAGGGCTGGCCGGAGCCGCGGGTGATCGTGCGCTTCTGGATCATTTCGGTGGTGCTGGTGCTGGTTGGCCTGGCCACGTTGAAGGTGCGCTGATGAACGACGCTGCCCGCCAAGCGACCCGCCTGGAGGCCATCGGTGGCCGCTACGACCCGTGGCTGCTCGGTGCCGCGGTGGCGCTGGCGTCGCTGGGCGTGGTGATGGTCGGCTCCAGCTCGATCGAGCTGACCACCAGCCCGTTCTACTACCTCAGCCGCCACCTGCTGTTCCTGGCCGGCGGTGTCGGCCTGGCGATCTGGGCGATGCGCACCGAACTGAAGAACATCGAGCAGTACAACCAGTTGCTGCTGCTGGCCTGCTTCGGCCTGCTGCTGGTGGTGTTCGTGCCCGGTCTCGGCAGCACCGTCAACGGCGCGCGGCGCTGGATCAACCTGGGCATCTCGCGCTTCCAGACCGTGGAAGCGGTGAAGGTGCTGTACATCGTGTGGCTGTCCAGCTACCTGGTGCGCTTCCGCGACGAGGTCAACGCGACCTGGCCGGCGATGCTCAAGCCGCTGGGCGTGGCGGTGGCGCTGGTCGGCCTGCTGCTGCTGCAGCCGGACTTCGGTTCCTCCACGCTGCTGCTGGCGATCACCGCCGGCATGCTGGTGCTGGGCGGGGTGAACCTGCCGCGCATGTCGATGCCGATCGTGATCGGCCTGCCGGTGTTCGCCTTCATCGCGATCCTCGAGCCGTACCGCCTGCGCCGCATCACCTCGTTCCTGGATCCGTGGGCCGACCAGCTCGGCTCCGGCTACCAGCTGTCCAACGCGCTGATGGCGGTGGGTCGCGGCGAACTGTTAGGGGTCGGCCTGGGCGGCTCGGTGCAGAAGCTCAACTATCTGCCGGAAGCGCATACCGACTTCATCTTCTCGGTCATCGCCGAAGAGCTGGGCTTCGTCGGCGTGTGCCTGATCATCTCGCTGTACGCGCTGCTGGTCGGCCGTGCGTTCTGGCTGGGCATGCGCTGCGTGGAGATGAAGCGCCATTTCTCCGGCTACATCGCCTTCGGCATCGGCCTGTGGATCAGCCTGCAGAGCTTCGTCTCGGTCGGCGTGAACCTGGGCATCCTGCCGACCAAGGGCCTGACCCTGCCGCTGATCTCCGCCGGCGGTTCCAGCGTGCTGATGACCTGCGTGGCGATGGGCCTGCTGCTGCGCGTGTCCTACGAACTCAATCGCGCCGAGCGCCAGGTGGCGCTGGTGCGCAGCGACGCGGCGATGCCGGTCAAGCAGACCGTGGACAACGCCGAGGACCTGCATGCCGCGCGCGAGGCCAGCGCCAGCGCGGTCGCCGCGGCGATCCAGGGCGGCGCCCCGGGGCGCGGCACCAGCCGCATGCAGCCGCGCGTCGAACCCACGTTCGGGAGGCTGGGATGAGCACGGTGCAGGGCAGTCGTCCGGTGATGATCCTCGCCGGCGGCACTGGCGGACACATCTTCCCCGCGCTGGCCGTGGCCAAGGTGCTGCGCGCGCGCGGCGTGCCGGTGGTGTGGCTGGGCGCGGCCGGGCGCATGGAAACGCGGCTGGTGCCGGAACACGGCATCGAGCTGGACACCATCGAGATCGGCGGACTGCGCGGCAAGGGCGCGCTGGCCCTGTTCGGCGCGCCGGTGCGGGTGCTGCGCGCGGTGCGCGCTGCCGGCTTCGTGCTGCGCCGGCGCGCGCCGCGCGCGGTGATCAGCTTCGGCGGCTTCGCGGCCGGTCCCGGTGGCCTGGCCGCGCGGCTGCTCAAGCTGCCGCTGCTGGTGCACGAACAGAACCGCGCGCCGGGCCTGACCAACAAGGTGCTGGCACGCGTGGCACGGCGTGTGCTGACCGGCTTCCCCGGCAGCTTCGCCACGCGCGAGGAAGCGGTAGGCAACCCGGTGCGCGCCGAGATCGCCGCACTGGCGCCGCCGGCGCAGCGCCTGGCCGCACGCCACGGCGCGCCGCGGCTGCTGGTGCTGGGCGGCAGCCAGGGCGCACGCGTGCTCAACCAGGCGTTGCCGCAGGCGCTGGCCGCGCTCGGCGTGGCCGTCGAGGTGCGCCACCAGTGCGGCGAAGCGCTGCGCGAGGAAGCCGCGCGCGCCTACGCCGACGCCGGCGTCGCCGCCAGCGTCGAAGCCTTCATTGGCGACATGGCTGCTGCCTACGCCTGGGCCGATCTGGTGGTGTGTCGCGCTGGCGCCTCGACCCTGGCCGAACTGTGCGCGGTCGGCATCGGCAGCGTGCTGGTGCCGTTCGCCGCCGCCGTCGACGACCACCAGACCCGCAACGCCGAATACCTGGTCGAGCGCGGCGCCGCCGTGCTGCTGAAGCAGGACGACGCCCTCGCCGGGCACTTGCAGCGCGTCCTGCGCGACCTGCTGGCGCAGCCGGCGCAGCGCCTGGCGATGGCCGAGGCCGCGCGCGAGCTGGCCAAGCCGGATGCGGCCGAGCGGATCGCGGACATCGTGCTCGAAGAAGCCGGGAATGGAGAACCGGGAATGGGGAATGGGTACAAGCACAATCAAGGGCAGAATCACGCAGTGACACACGCAGACACGAACACGCGGCAGGCGCGGATCGCCGCCAGCGCTTCGCTTTTCCCGAATCCCGAATCCCGATTCCCGAATCCCGCCTCCGCAGGAGGCCAACAATGATCCGCCGCCTCCACGACACCGGCGATCTGGTCCGCGCGTTCCCGCGCGTGCATTTCGTCGGCATCGGCGGTACCGGCATGAGCGGCATCGCCGAGGTCATGCTGACCCTGGGTTACGAGGTTTCCGGCTCGGACAACGCCGACAACGCGGCGACCCGGCGCCTGGTCAAGCTCGGCGCGCGGGTGATGCGCGGGCACTCGGCCGCCAACGTGCTCGGCACCGACTGCGTGGTGGTGTCCAGCGCGATCCGCGAGGACAACCCGGAACTGATGGAGGCGCGCAGCCAGCGCATTCCGATCATGCCGCGCGCGGCGATGCTGGCCGAGCTGATGCGCTTCCGCCGCGGCATCGCGGTGGCCGGCACCCACGGCAAGACCACCACCACCAGCCTGGCCGCGGCGGTGCTTAGCGAAGGCGGGCTGGACCCGACCTTCGTGATCGGCGGCCAGCTGCTCGCCGCCGGCGCCAACGCCAAGCTCGGCGGCGGCCAGTGGCTGGTGGCCGAGGCCGACGAGAGCGACGGCAGCTTCCTGCGCCTGAATCCGCTGATCTCGGTCATCACCAACATCGATGCCGATCACCTGGAGAACTACGGCAACGACTTCGCCCGGGTGCAGGCCGCGTTCGCCGAGTTCCTGCAGCGCCTGCCGTTCTACGGCCTGGCGGTCCTGTGCATCGACGATCCGGAAGTGGCCGCGCTGGCGGCGAAGACGCCGCGCCACGTGATGAGCTACGGCCTCAGCGAGAACGCCGACGTGCGCGCCGAGGACGTGGTC
Source organism: Xanthomonas indica (assembly GCF_040529045.1). Classification (NCBI taxonomy): domain Bacteria; kingdom Pseudomonadati; phylum Pseudomonadota; class Gammaproteobacteria; order Lysobacterales; family Lysobacteraceae; genus Xanthomonas; species Xanthomonas indica. The sequence continues at coordinate 1,526,346 of NZ_CP131914.1, forward strand.
CAGGATGGCCCGCGCATGCGCTTCACCCTGCGCCTGCCGGAAGGCAGCAGCATCCCGGTGACCCTGGCGCTGCCGGGCCGCCACAACGTGCTCAACGCCCTGGCCGCCGCCGCCATCGGCTGGCAGCTGGGCGTGGCGCCGGAGGCGATCGCCAGTGCGCTGCAGGGCTTCGCCGGCATCGGCCGCCGCTTCAACGACCTGGGCGAGGTCACCACCGCCGGCGGCGCGCGCGTGCGCGTGGTCGACGACTATGGCCACCATCCGCGCGAACTGGCCGCAGTGTTCGCCGCCGCCCGTGGCGGCTGGCCGGACAAGCGCCTGGTGGTCGCGTTCCAGCCGCATCGCTACAGCCGCACCCGCGACCAGTTCGACGCGTTCGCCGCGGTGCTGTCGGAAGTGGACGCGCTGGTGCTCAGCGAGGTCTACCCGGCTGGCGAGGCGCCGATCCCGGGGGCCGACGCGCGCTCGCTGGCCCGCGCGATCCGCGCGCGTGGCCGCAGCGAGCCGGTCGTGGTCGGCCAGGTCGGCGAACTCGGCAGCGTGCTGCCGGACGTGCTGCAGGACGGTGACCTGCTGCTGATGATGGGGGCGGGCGACATCGGCTACGTCGCCCAGCACATCGCCCAGCACGGCTTCGCCGGCGGAGCGGACGCATGAGCGCACAGACCCTGCCGCCGCCGCACGTCACCGACCCGGCCGTGTTCGGCCGCGTCGCCGTGCTGCTCGGTGGCAGCTCCAGCGAACGCGAGGTGTCGCTGAACTCCGGCGCCAACGTGCTCGAGGCGCTGCGCAGCCGCGGTGTCGACGCGCAGCCGGTGGACGGCATCCCGGCCTTGCTCGAGCGCATCCGCGCCGGCGAGGTCGACCGCGTGTTCAACATCCTGCATGGCGGCGACGGCGAGAACGGCGTGCTGCAGGGCCTGCTGCGCGCGCTGCAGGTGCCGTTCACCGGTCCCGACGTGCTCGGCAGCGCGCTGACCCTGGACAAGATCCGCACCAAGCAGGTGTGGATCGCCGCCGGCCTGCCGACCCCGGGCTTCGCCCGCATCGACGCCCAGGCCGACCTGGCCGCGGCGGCTGCCGCGCTGGGCTACCCGCTGTTCGTCAAGCCGGCCTGCGAAGGTTCCAGCGTCGGCGTGTTCCGCGTGCTGGCCGAGGCCGACCTGGCGCCGGTGCGCGCCTTCGCCGCCGACTACCACGGCGAACTGCTGATGGAGCAGATGGTGCAGGGCGAGGAATACACCGTCGGCATCCTTGGCGACATCGCGCTGCCGTCGATCCGCATCGTCCCCGCCGGCGACTGGTACGACTACCACGCCAAGTACATCGCCGAGGACACCCAGTACCTGTGCCCGGGCATGGACGGCGAGGACGAGACCCAGATCCGCCAGCTCGCCCTGCAGGCGTTCGCCGCCGCCGGCTGCAGCGGCTGGGGCCGCGTGGACGTGATGCGCGACCGCGTGCGCGGCCTGCAGCTGATCGAGGTCAACACGGCTCCGGGCATGACCAGCCACTCGCTGGTGCCCAAGGCCGCGGCGCAACTGGGCGTGGACTTCGCCGGCCTGTGCTGGCGCATCCTGGAGCAGACGCTGTGAAGCCGGGATTGGGGATTCGGGATTGGGGATTCGCACCGTCGGCGCTTCGCGCCGCCGGCGAGTTCCGCTGTGCGCGTTGCGCCAATCCCCAATCCCCAATCCCCAATCCCGCGCACCGGAAGGTGCGCCAATGAACGCCTCCCTGCGCATCCTCGCCTGGCTGCTGGCGCTGGCCCTGGTCGCGCTGCCGATCGTGGCCGTGCTCAACGGTTGGGTCGGCGCCGAGCGCTGGCCGCTCAGCCGGTTGCAGGTGAGCGGCGACTTCAAGCGCGTGTCCGCCGAGCAGTTGCGCCAGGTGGTGCTGCCGTATGCGCGGCGCGGCTTCTTCGCGGTGCGCCTGCAGGATGCGCAGGACGCGATCGAGCGCCTGCCGTGGGTGGAGAGTGCGCGGGTGCGCAAGCGCTGGCCGGATGTGCTGGAAGTGCGCGTCGTCGAGCACCGTCCGTTCGCGCGCTGGGGCGAAGACCGCATGCTGTCCGAGCAGGGCCGCATCTTCGCCCTGCCCAACGAACTGCGCGACGTGGCCTTGCCGCACCTGGCTGGTCCGGATGCCAAGGCCGCCGACGTGGTCGCGCTGTACAACGCCTCGCGCGCGCTGTTCGCGCCGGTCGGTTTGCCGGTGCAGGGCGTGGCCCTGGACGCGCGCGGCAGCTGGTCGCTGGCACTGGGCAACGGCGTGCAGGTGGTGGTCGGCCGCGACGACGCACGCGCCCGCCTGGAGCGCTTCGCCCGCGTGCTGCCGCAACTGCTGCAGCCGGGCCAGCCGCCGCTGGCGCGCGCCGACCTGCGCTACACCAACGGATTCACCGTGGCATGGGTGCCCGAGAGCAAAGAGCCGAGCAAGGAGCCGGGTAAGGAGAAGAAGCCCGCGGCGCCGGCCCAGCCCACACGCCATGCGGCACTGGCCGACCCTCCGCCCCGTCGCGAGAGCCCGCTCTTCTCCCTTCCCCATTCCCGATTCTCTATTCCCGGCTCCAAGACATGAACCGCAAAGGCGACAAATCCCTCATCGTTGGACTGGACATCGGCACCTCCAAGGTCGTCGCGCTGGTCGGCGAATACTCGCCCGGCAATCCGATCGAGGTGATCGGCATCGGTTCGCATGAGTCGCGCGGCCTCAAGCGCGGCGTGGTGGTGGACATCGAATCCACCGTGCAGTCGATCCAGCGCGCGATCGAGGAAGCCGAGCTGATGGCCGGCTGCGAGATCCGCTCGGTGTACGCCTCGATCTCCGGCAACCACGTGCAGTGCAAGAACTCGCCGGGCATCGTCCCGATCCGCGACGGCGAGGTGACCTGGAACGACCTGGACCGCGTGCTGGAAGCGGCCAAGGCGGTGGCGATCCCCGCCGACCAGCGCATCCTCCACGCGATCCCGCGCGAGTACGTGCTGGACGATTCGCAGGAAGGCATCCGCAACCCGGTCGGCATGACCGGCGTGCGCCTGGAGGTGCACGCGCACCTGGTGGTGTGCGCGCAGTCGGCCGCGGCCAACATCAGCAAGTGCGTGCAGCGCTGCGGCCTGCAGGTGGACGACCTGATCCTGTCCTCGCTGGCGTCCTCGGTGGCGGTGCTGACCGCCGACGAGCGCGAGCTGGGCGTGGTGCTGGTGGACATGGGCGCCGGCACCACCGACCTGGCGGTGTTCGTGCAGGGCGCGATCTGCCACACCGCCTCGCTGCCGATCGCCGGCGACCACGTCACCAACGACATCGCGCACATGCTGCGCACGCCGACCCCGGAAGCCGAGCAGATCAAGGTGCGCTACGCCTGCGCGCTGGCGCAGCTGGCCACCGCGGAAGAAAGCATCCAGGTGCCCAGCGTCGGCGACCGCCCGCCGCGGCGCATGCCGCGCCATTCGCTGGCGCAGGCGGTGCAGGGCCGCTACGAGGAAATCTTCGAGATGGTGCAGGCCGAACTGCGCCGTTCCGGCTTCGAGGAACTGGTGCGCGCCGGCATGGTGCTCACCGGCGGCGCTTCGAAGATGGAAGGCGTGGTCGAACTGGCCGAGGAAATGGTGCAGATGCCGGTGCGCGTGGGCATTCCCCAGCACGTCACCGGCCTGGGCGAAGTCGTCGGCAACCCGGTGCACGCGACTGGCGTGGGCCTGCTGCTGATGGGCAGCCAGATCGAACACCCGCGCCGCCCGTCGCTGCCGACAGGCCGCGCCGGCAGCTTGTTCAAGAAATTGAAGAACTGGTATCGCGGCGAGTTCTGATGGAGCCGGGATTGGGGATTCGAGATTCGGGATTGGTGGGAGCAACAGCGGTAGGCAGAGAGAGAGTAGAGAGCGGTAGGTAGGCAGGCGATAAGTTTTTTGCAGTGATTCCGCCGCGGAGCAGGGCATGGGACTGGAGGGCCGCTTTTGCGAATCCCCAATCCCGAATCCCCAATCCCGGCATCCAAACAACAACACTCGCCGGACGGAGAGGCAGGAAAAAAGGATCGGAGTACTTCCGAATCCCTAATCCCCAATCCCGAATCCCGGCTCAAAGAGGAAACGGACATGGCGCATTTCGAACTGATTGAAAAGATGGCACCCAATGCAGTGATCAAGGTCGTTGGCGTGGGCGGCGGCGGCGGCAACGCGGTCGCGCACATGGTCAGCAGCAGCGTGGACGGCGTGGAATTCATCACCGCCAACACCGACTCGCAGGCGATCAAGAACTGCGGCGCCAAGCTGCAGCTGCAGCTCGGCACCAACGTCACCAAGGGCCTGGGCGCGGGCGCGAACCCGGAAGTCGGCCGCCAGGCCGCGCTGGAAGATCGCGAGCGCATCATGGACGCGCTGCAGGGTGCGGACATGGTGTTCATCACCGCCGGCATGGGCGGTGGCACCGGCACCGGCGCCGCGCCGGTGGTGGCGCAGCTGGCCAAGGAAATGGGCATCCTGACCGTGGCCGTGGTCACCAAGCCGTTCCCGTTCGAAGGCCGCCGCCGCATGCAGGTGGCGCTGAAGGGCATCGAGGAACTGAGCCAGCACTGCGACTCGCTGATCACCATTCCGAATGAAAAGCTGATCACCGTGCTCGGCCGCAACGCCACCATGATCCAGGCGTTCCGCGCCGCCAACGACGTGCTGCAGGGCGCGGTGCAGGGCATCGCCGACCTGATCGTGCGTCCGGGCCTGATCAACGTCGACTTCGCCGACGTGCGCACCGTGATGTCGGAAATGGGCCTGGCGATGATGGGTACCGGCTCGGCTCGCGGCGACGACCGCGCGCAGGCCGCCGCCGAAGCGGCGATCCAGAACCCGCTGCTGGACGACGTCAACCTGGCCGGCGCCAACGGCATCCTGGTCAACATCACCGCCGGCCCGGACTTCACCATGGCCGAGTTCGACGAGATCGGCCGCACCATCGAGGGCTTCTCCTCCGAGGACGCCACCGTGGTGGTCGGTACCGTGCTGGATCCGGACATGCAGGACGAAGTGCGCGTGACCGTGGTCGCCACCGGCCTGAACCGCGCGGTGTCGCGCCAGTCGCAGCGTCCGGAGCAGCGCGCGCCGATCAAGCTGGTGCGCAACGCCACCACCGGCCAGCCGGAGTTCGGCGACTTCGAGCATGGCGGCGACGCCGTGTCCAAGGCGGTCGGCGGTGCGATGGGCCTGGGCCTGCGTCGTCCGAGCGGCGACGGCATGAGCGCGGCGGCGTCCGCACCGGCACCGGCCGCGGCCGACCTGCCGAGCGACTACCTGGATATTCCTGCGTTCCTGCGCCGTCAGGCCGACTGATGCCGTCCCTGGCGCAGCCGTCCGGCTTGCGGATGGGCCTGCCCGGCCGTCCATGGCCGGGCGCGGGGCCGCTCGCGAAGCAATGCTTCGCAAGCAAGCGGCCCGCCCTGCGCCGCCAGGCCGACTGAGGTCCGCGTCATCGGCCGGCGTCCGCGCCGGCCCGCAATACCGCCGTCCAGGAGCGCCTCCCTGGCCGGCGCGCCGTGTCCCTTGCTGCCGGGTCCTCGCGACCCGGCAGGTTTTTGCGACGGCGACGCCGGCACGGGCCAGCGTTGCACCCATGGGATGCTGTGACCGCTTTGTTAAAATTTGGCTAAACGCGTGATATTCTCGTTGTCTGTTCAGTTCCCGTGCGAACAGACGTTCCCAGACTGTCTGCCATGACCCAGCAACGCACCCTCAAGAACACGATCCGCGCCACCGGCGTGGGCCTGCACAGCGGCGACAAGGTCTACATGACCCTGCGCCCCGCACCGGCCGACCACGGCATCGTGTTCCGACGCGTGGACCTGGATCCGGCGGTGGACGTCCCTGCCGATGCCGAGCTGGTCACCGAGACCACGCTGTGCACCGGCCTGAGCCGCGGCCAGGCCAAGATCCAGACGGTGGAGCACCTGATGTCGGCGATGGCCGGCCTCGGCGTGGACAACGCCATCGTCGAACTGTCCTCGGCCGAGTTGCCGATCATGGACGGCTCGGCCGGTCCGTTCGTGTTCCTGCTGCAGTCGGCGGGCATCGTCGAGCAGGGCAAGGCCAAGCGCTTCATCCGCATCAAGCGCGAGGTGGAAGTGCGCGACGGCGACAAGATCGCCCGCTTCGTGCCCTACGACGGCGGCTACAAGCTCGGTTTCACCATCCAGTTCGACCACCCGATGATCCCGGCCAAGCAGTCGCGCCAGGAAATCGAGTTCTCGACGATGGCCTACATCAAGGAAATCTCCCGCGCGCGCACCTTCGGCTTCATGCGCGACCTGGAGTACATGCGCGAGCGCAATCTCGGCCTGGGCGGTTCGATGGACAACGCCATCGTGCTCGACGAGTTCCGCGTGCTCAACGACGACGGCCTGCGCTACGCCGACGAGTTCGTGCGCCACAAGATCCTCGATGCGATCGGCGACCTGTACCTGGCCGGCGGCCCCATCCTGGGCGCCTATGAGGGCTACAAGTCCGGTCATGCGCTGAACAACAAGCTGGTGCGCGCCCTGCTCGCCGAACAGGCGGCGTGGGAGTGGGTCAGCTTCGAATCCGCCGCGCAGCAGGCGCCGGTGGCCTACGGGGCCGCGGCTTACGCCTGAACCCGTTAAGCCCGGCCAACGGCCGGGTGGGTATCACGGAATCGGCAATCGGCCGGTTCTTCTTCTCCCCTTAACGCCGATTTAACGAATCGGTAACGACCTGACGCCTGGCGCCCGCTAGGATGCGTCGGTCGCGGCGTGTCTGTCTACGTACGTCGACGGCCACGGTCGGAGCCAGTGGTCGCATCGGGCGTCGTGGAGACGACGTCCTGCAGGGAAGCCAGGGCCTCGCGCAAGCCCTTGTGCGTGGCCGCAGAAACCGGAGCTGGCGTGCTTCTTGCCTGCTGCATTGGGGAATGCGCGGGTGCAGTCGCAGTCTTGACGGTCACTTTGGTGGCTTTCAGCCCGAGGGAACGGGCCGCAGCAAGGATGTCGGCCTCGGCCAGCCTGACCCGGGCGTGCCAGACCGGAGACTCAACGAGAAAAACGAGCTGCTCGCCGTTCACATTGGCCAACCGGCAACGGGAGGCCAGGTTCGGCGGCAGATGGGGGCGTAACTGCCGGTCCAGCGCGTCGAGCCACAAGGCACGTCGCAACGGGTCGCCCGCCTTGTCCGCCAGTGCGGCGTCCAGCGCCGGCTGCGGCGTGGCGGTATGGCCTTCGCCGGACTTTCGCTTAGACATGAAAACTCATATGACGTTCAAGAAGATCGTAATCCGTTCCAGTGAAAAGGGGGTCAAGACGTTGCCGTGGCGATTGCGCGAATTCGCCGATCGCCGCCCCCTCGCCGCGCTCGGTACCGTGCTCGGCCTCGGCATGGTACTCGGCATCGGCGTCAGCGCTGCGGCCGGGTGGGGTGGTTCGGCGCAACTGCGCGCCAAGCTCGAGCGGCAGGACCAGGAGCTGGCGCAGGTGCGCCGCGACGCGCAGACCCAGGTCAACGCCCTGGCCGCGCGCCTGGGCGAACTGCAGGCGCAGGCGACCCGGCTCAATGCGCTCGGCGAGCGCCTGACCCGCATGGGCAAGCTGCAGGACGGCGAGTTCGACTTCGACCAGCCGGTCGGCGTCGGTGGCGGCGACGACGAGCCCAGCCACGACATGCCGGCGCAGCAGCTGGGCAAGGAACTGGACGGGCTGCAGCAGCAGTTCGCCACCTCCGGCCAGCAGCTGTCGGTGCTGGAATCGCTGCTGTTCGACCATCAGCTGGACCAGAACGCGGTGCCTTCGCGGATGCCGATCCGCAACAGCTACATCACCTCGGCCTTCGGCGGCCGCGCCGATCCGTTCGGCCGCGGCACCGGCAACCACAAGGGCATCGACTTCCACGCCAATGTCGGCGACCCGGTGCTGGCGGTGGCCGACGGCGTGGTCAGCTACTCCGGCGTGCGCGGCGGTTACGGCAATGTGGTCGAGGTCGACCACGGCAATGGCTATGTCACCCGCTACGCGCACAATTCGCGGCTGTCGGTGAAGGTCGGCGACCTGGTGCGGGTCGGCCAGGAAGTGGCCAAGGCCGGCTCCACCGGCCGTTCCACCGGTGCCCACGTGCATTTCGAGGTGTGGAAGGACGGGGTGGTGGTGAACCCGGCCAAGTTCCTCGGCGATGGCGCCATTCCGGTGGGCCGCCGCGGCCGCGGCTGAGTCCGGCAGGGGCGGTGTGCCGGCATTGAATCGCCGGACCCCGCCCCAAGCTACAATGTGCTTTGCCATCGACAGGGCGCCTCGCGCCCTGTTTCGTTTGCGGCCCGTCGATTCCCTGGGGATCGGGCCGCCGAGGCGTTCCTTTCCAACCGGTTCCTTCAATGATCAACAGTCTGCTTACTCGCGTTTTCGGTAGCCGCAACGAGCGCCAACTGCGCCAGCTCCACCGTATCGTCGCCAAGATCAATGCGCTGGAGCCGGAGATGGAGCAGCTCTCCGACGAGCAGCTGCAGGCCAAGACCCCGGAACTGCGCGGGCGCATCGCCGGCGGCGAGACCCTGGACAAGGTGCTGCCGGAAGCGTTCGCGGTGTGCCGCGAGGCCAGCCGCCGCGTGCTGGGCATGCGCCACTACGACGTGCAGTTGATCGGCGGCATGGTCCTGCACCTGGGCAAGATCGCGGAAATGCGCACCGGCGAGGGCAAGACCCTGGTCGCGACGCTGCCGGTGTACCTCAACGCGCTGGAAGACAAGGGCGTGCACGTGGTCACCGTCAACGACTACCTGGCGCGCCGCGACGCCGCGCAGATGGGCAAGCTGTACAACTGGCTGGGCCTGACCGTGGGCGTGGTGTACCCGGGCATGCCGCACAGCGACAAGCACGCCGCCTACGCCGCCGACATCACCTACGGCACCAACAACGAATTCGGCTTCGACTACCTGCGCGACAACATGGCGCTGTCCAAGGCCGACCGCTTCCAGCGCGGGCTCAACTACGCCATCGTCGACGAGGTCGACTCGATCCTGATCGACGAAGCGCGCACCCCGCTGATCATCTCCGGCCCGGCCGACGAGTCGCCGGAACTGTACATCCGCGTCAACCGCATCGTGCCGCAGCTGGTCAAGCAGGAGTCGGAAGAGGGCGAGGGCGACTTCTGGGTCGACGAGAAAGGCAAGCAGGTGCACCTGTCCGAAGCGGGCATGGAGCACGCCGAAGAACTGCTGCGCGCCGCCGGCATCCTCGCCGACGAGGAAGACCGCCTGTACGGCGCGCAGAACCTGAGCGTGGTCCACCACCTCAATGCCGCGCTGCGCGCCCACGCGATCTACCAGCGCGACGTCGACTACATCGTGCGCGACGGCGAAGTGGTGATCGTCGACGAGTTCACCGGCCGCACCCTGCCGGGTCGCCGCTGGTCCGACGGCCTGCACCAGGCGGTGGAGGCGAAGGAAGGCGTGCCGGTGCAGCGCGAGAACCAGACGCTGGCCAGCATCACCTTCCAGAACCTGTTCCGCATGTACAAGAAGCTGTCCGGCATGACCGGTACGGCCGATACCGAAGCCTACGAATTCCAGAGCATCTACGGCCTGGAAGTGGTGGTGATCCCGACCAACCGCCCGACGATCCGCAAGGACTGGCCGGACCAGGTGTTCCTCAACCGCCAGGGCAAGTTCAATGCGGTGCTGGCCGACATCGAGGACTGCGCCAAGCGCGGCCAGCCGGTGCTGGTCGGCACCACCTCGATCGAGACCTCGGAAATGCTGTCCGAGCACCTGCGCAAGGCGGGCGTGAAGCACGAGGTGCTCAACGCCAAGCAGCACGAGCGCGAAGCGCAGATCGTGGCCAATGCCGGCCAGCCGGGCGCGGTCACCATCGCCACCAACATGGCCGGCCGCGGTACCGACATCGTGCTGGGCGGCTCGCTGGAGGCCGAACTGCACGCGCTGGGCGAGGAGCCGGACGAGGCCACGCGCGCGCGCCTGAAGGCGGCCTGGCAGGAGCGCCACGACGCGGTCAAGGCCGCCGGCGGCCTGCACATCATCGGCACCGAGCGCCACGAGTCGCGGCGTATCGACAACCAGCTGCGCGGCCGCTCCGGCCGCCAGGGCGACCCGGGTTCCTCGCGCTTCTACCTGTCGCTGGAAGACAACCTGATGCGCATCTTCGCCTCGGACTGGGTGCAGAAGGCGATGCGCATGATGGGCATGAAGGAAGACGACGTCATCGAGGACAAGCTGGTCAGCCGGCAGATCGAGAAGGCGCAGCGCAAGGTTGAGGCGCACAACTTCGACATCCGCAAGAACCTGCTCGACTTCGACGACGTCAACAACGACCAGCGCAAGGTGATCTACGCCCAGCGCGACGAGCTGCTGGACGCCGAGTCGGTGAAGGAGAACGTCGACGGCATCCGCGACGACGTGATCTACGACATCGTGTCGCGCTTCGTGCCGCCGAACTCGGTGGACGACCAGTGGGACCTGCCGGGCCTGGAGGCCACGCTGGCCAGCGAGCTGGGCCTGTCGCTGTCGATCAGCGACCTGGTCAAGCGCCAGGAGGAACTGGACGCGGACGGCATCGTCGAGAAGGTGCGCGAGGAAGTGGACCGCCATTTCCGCGAGAAGGAATCGGCCATCGGCGGCGAGACCATGCGCGCGCTGGAGAAGCACGTGATGCTCACCGTGCTGGACCAGAGCTGGAAGGAGCACCTGGCGCGCATGGACTACCTGCGCCAGGGCATCCATCTGCGCGGCTACGCGCAGAAGCAGCCCAAGCAGGAATACAAGAAGGAAGCCTTCGAGCTGTTCTCGGAGATGCTGGAGCACGCCAAGCGCGAAGTGGTGACCCTGCTGGCGCGGGTGCGCATCCGCAGCGAGGAGGAAGTGGCGGCGCTGGAGGCGCAGGAGCGCCAGCAGATGGAGGCGCAACTGCGCCAGGCGCAGTTCCAGCACCAGGATGCCGGCGGCTACGGTGCCGACGAGGAAGCCGAGCAGGTGCAGGGCGGCGGCGCCGCGGCGCCGACCGTGGCGCAGGTGACCCGCGAAGCGCCGAAGGTCGGCCGCAACGATCCGTGCCCCTGCGGCAGCGGCAAGAAGTACAAGCACTGCCACGGCCAGCTGAGCTGAGTCTGGCCTCCACGCAGGGCTGCGCACGCGCGCAGCCGTTGCGTGCTTGGTCCTCCACCACGGAGGACCAGGATCCGCTGCTCCCGTCCCTTTGCGGAGCAGCGGCGGTTCGCCGCTCAGTTACCCAGTTCGGCCAATCGGGCCGCCAGCCTGTGTCGGATCGGCGGCGCATGATCGATCAACCCAAGCAGGCCGTTGCGGACGCTGCGCGCCACCGGCCCGGTGGCGGTGGCCGCGCGCGTCATCGCGTCGGTCATGCGCACCACGCCGCGGGCGATGCGATGGCGGCCGGTCGCCCACGCGTCCAGGCCGCGGGCATCGTGCTGGCGTAGCGCCCGCTGCAGCGCCGGCGCCAGGGCGATCGCGTCCTGGATGCCGGTATTCATGCCCTGGCCTCCGGCGGGGCTGTGCACGTGCGCCGCATCGCCGCACAGCAGGGCCCGCCCTCGGCGCAGGTGCGCGGCCACCCGGTGCTGCAGATGGAAATCCGAACTCCACAGCATCGCGTCGATGCGCGCGCGCGCACTTTGCGGTCCGCGCGCGTCGAGCACGGCCTGCATCTGCGCCAGCGTCGGCGGCCCGATGGCGTCCGCCACCGTGACCACGATCCGGTGGCGATCGCCCGCCGTGCCGTCGGGTTCCGGCAACGGCGCCACCACCATCAAGCCCTGCGGCGAGAAGAACAGGCTGACCTCCTCGCGCGGCAGCGGCCAGGCCATGCGCACATCGGCGAGCACGAAGGTCTCCGCGTAGTCGCCGCCCTGGAATGCGATCCCCGCGCCCTCGCGCACGGCGCTGTGCGCGCCGTCGCAGCCGACGATCCATTGCGCATGGACGCGTCGCTGGCGCTGCTCCGGCAGTTCCAGATCGGCGCTGACGCCGTCGGCTGTCTCCGCAAACGCGAGCAGGCGTGCCGGCCGCCACACCGTGGCGGAGTCTGGCGCCAGCCCATCGCCCAGAATCGCCTCGGTGGCGTTCTGCGGGCACATCAGCGCATACCGATGCGCCGAGGGCAGGTCGTCGAAGCTGATCTGCAGCAGGCTCCGGTCGCCGTCGCGCACGCGGAACCGAGTGGCCTGCACGCCCGCCGCAAGCAGGCGCGGCACCACGCCGAGCGGTTCCAGCACTTCCAGGGTGCGTGCATGGATCACCGCGGCGCGCGAGGTGTTCAGCCCCGCCGCATGCCGGTCGACCAGGAGCGAGGCGATCCCGAGGCGGTCCAGGGCCAGGCGCAGTGCCAGGCCACTGGGGCCGGCGCCCACGATCAGGACGTCCGTGGACAGCGTGTCTGCGTGGGCGTTCATCGCCTCTCCCTGGGTAAGCGTGTGTTTACATTCTGCGCCCTTTTCGGCATGGAGTAAACTTATGTTTACAGGCGCTTCGCCTGTTTTCTCCAGGGGCGCCCCCGTGACACGTTCGCAGGCCACCAAAGACCGCATTCTCGAATCGGCGCGGGCGCTGTTCGCCCTGCACGGCTACGACGGCGCCACGGTGCGCCAGATCGCCGCGCAGGCGCAGGCCAACGTCGCGCTGGTGATCCGCTACTACGGCAGCAAGGAGCAGTTGTTCCTGGCGGCGGTGGAGTTCGACCTGCAGTTGCCGGATCTGCGCGACGTCCCGGCCGAGGAGGTGGGCGAACGTCTGGCGGCGCATTTCTTCGCGGTCTGGGAGGACGCGCCCTCGGGCCATCAACTGGTGGCCTTGCTGCGCGCGGCGGTGAGCCACGCCGATGCGCAGGCGCGGCTCACCGAGATCTTCGAGAAGCAGTTGCGCACGGCCGTGCGCCGCTACCTGGGGCCGGGCGCGGCGGCGGAGACGCGCGCGACCCTGATCGCCTCGCAGATGCTGGGCTTCGCCCTGGTGCGCTACGTGCTGGAGTTTCCGGCCAGGGGCCTGACCCGGCCGCTGGCGGTGCGGGTGTTGGGGGAGACGCTGCAGCGGTATCTGACCCAGCCCCTGTGAGGGTGGGGGGAGCCCGTCTGTCGAGTCAACCGCGAGTCGCGGTCGCGCGTGCGCCGCTGACCGTGTCAGGCCGGGGCATGAGTGGAGCTTCGCGTGTGCACTCGTTGCCGGCGCGCGCCCCGTCGCGGCATGGCATGCTCGGCAATGCGGGGCACGAATGCGTCGGAGGAATCGTCTTGGCTCCCTTGCACAGCCTGGAACTGAAGGTCTTCGTGCCCGCGCAGGATTTCGCGCTGTCGGCGCGCTTCTATGCGGAACTCGGGTTCGCGCCCGAGCCGCTCGGCGACGGCCTGCTCTGCTTCCGCCACGGCGACCGTTGCGCGTTTCTGTTGCAGGATTTCTACCACGCAGGCCTGGCGCAGAACCTGGTGCTGCATCTGTGGGTGGAGGACGCCGATGCCTGGTGGCGGCGGCTGCATGCGGCCGATCTGGCCGGCCGTTATGGTGCGCGCCTGGGCGATCCCGAGGCCCGGCCCTGGGGCATGCGCGACTTCACCCTGCACGACCCCAGCGGCGTGCTGTGGCGCATCGGCCACGGCCTGGACGCCTGAGTGGCGGTCGGATGCAGAAATGCAGCAGCCGTCGCGATGCATGCCGCGGCAGCGCCGTGCGCGGCGCGCCACGCAGCGTGGCATGCGGATCGGGGCGCACGCGTACCGTGTCCGATGACGGTCTGGCAGGTCCCTGCGTCAGGCGCACTGCCGCGCCGCGCATCGACATTGCGGGCATGCCCGCCGATGCGGTCGCCGCGCTCCGACGCCGATCGACGCCGATGTGACCCCGGTTGATTGCGTTGGCGCTGCCGGAAACGGCAAGCTTGCGCCATGTCCGAACCGCTCAGATCCATTCATGTCGTTGCCGGCGTAATCACCGATGCGCGCGGCCGTATCCTGCTGACCCGCCGCACCGAGGGCCGTGACCTGGCCGGCCTGTGGGAATTCCCCGGTGGCAAGCGCGAGCCCGGCGAGACCTCGGAGCAGGCGCTGGTGCGCGAGCTGCAGGAGGAACTGGGGATCGAGGCCGTGGTCGGCGACTGGCTGATGGAAGTGCCGCAGCGCTACCCGGACAAGCGCCTGCGCCTGGAAGTGCGCCAGGTGTCGGCGTGGAAGGGCACGCCGCGCGGCCGCGAGGGCCAGGCGCTGACCTGGGTGAGCGCCGACAAGCTGGGCCGCTACGCGATGCCGCCGGCCGACCAGCCGGTGGTGGCGATGCTGCGCCAACCCGCTTGCTACCTGGTGACCCCGGAGCCGACCGAACCGGGCCCGTGGTTGGCGGCGCTGGAGCGCGCGCTGGACGCCGGTGTGCGCCGCGTGCAGTTGCGCGCGCGCGGCCTGCCGGCCGAGCAGTGGCTGCCGCTGGCGCGGGCCGCGGCGACGCTGTGCGCGGCGCGTGGCGCACAGGTGCTGGTCAATCGTGACGTGGCGCTGGCGCAGGACCTGGGCGTGGGCGTGCACCTGGGCGCGGAGCAACTGCCGCAATGGCAGGCGCGTCCGTTGCCGGCCGGACAGCCCGTGGCGGCGTCCTGCCACAGCCTCGAAGAGTTGCAGGCGGCGCAGCGCATTGGCTGCGATTTCGCGGTGGTCGGGCCGCTGGCCGCCACCGCCAGCCATCCTGGCGCCGCACCGCTGGGCTGGGAGGCGTTCGAGCGCCTGCGCGAGCAGGTCGCCCTGCCGATCTATCCGATCGGCGGCCTGGCGCCGACCCAGGTGGCCGAGGCGCGCCGCCATGGCGGCCAGGGCATCGCCGCGATCCGCGCGCTGTGGCCGCTGGCGGCCGATGTGGCGTGAGTGGAGCGGCGGCAACCGCTGCCCGTAGGAGCGGCTTCAGCCGCGACATCGGATCGCCGACAAGTAGCGGCTGAAGCCACTCCTCCGCGAAGGTGGCGTGGCGCGTAGGGAGAAGCCGCTGTTGCGATTCCCCAATCCCCATTCCCGATTCCCGGCTTCACCACGTCGCGGCTGGAGCCGCTCCTACGCGAGGGGGGGGCGTGTACAGGGAGCCGCCATAGCGAATCCCCAATCCCCAATCCCGGCTCCTCAGAAACTGATCCAGAAACAGTCGTACTGCCGGCGCAGCCCCAGCACGGTGGAGGCCGGGGTGATGCTGCCGCTCAAGGTCTGCTGCAGGCGCAGCCCGGTCGCGTGCGCCCGCGGAGGGCCACCGGTGTCGTCGCTGTCCGGCGTGCCCGGCATCGGCACGGCCGCCGTCGCGGCGGGCGTAGTGTTGGCGCTCTCTGCCGAGTCGCCCGGCAACACCGGCACGATCGCGACAAGGGGGCGGCGCACGATCGCGTCCAGCCGGTCGAGCACGCGCTGCGCGCCGGCGTCGGAGACGCCGTTCCACCAGTACAGCGCCGACAGCCGGTTGACGTCGCGGGTTTCCACCGCGGTGCGGATCTGCTGCGCCAATACGCTGAGCCGGCGCACGCACTGCGGCGGCGCCAGGGCGCGGGCGCTGCCATCGACGTTGCCGGGTGCGGCCGGTGGCGGCAGCCGGTCGATCGCGCCGACGTCCTCGCAGCGCCGATCGCTGAACACGGTGGTGCCGTCGGGGCCGCTGCAGCGGTTCACCCGCTGCGCCGCGGCGGGCGTGGCGAACACGCAGAGGCACAGGAGCAGCAGCATCGGCGGAAGAGCGCGCATCGGCGCAGGGTAGCCGCAGCCGGCGTGACCGCGGAGCGAATGGGTGGTGACGCCGGGATTGGTGATTCGGGATTCGGGATTGGCAACAGCGGCACGCGGCCCCGCTTTGGCGAATCCCCAATCCCCAATCCCCAATCCCCAATCCCCAATCCCCAATCCCCAATCCCGAGCGGCAGCGACCGCGCCGCTCAGCCGGCGTCGATGGCGCCGCGCAGGCGCGCCAGGACGCTGGTGGTCGGCTTGGCCAGGTTGAGGGTGTAGAAATGCAGCCCGGGCGCGCCGCCGTCGATCAGGCGTTGGCACAACGTGGCGACCACGTCGGCGCCGAACTCGCGGATGGCCTCGGCATCGTCGCCGTAGGCCTGCATGCGCTTGCCGATCCAGCGCGGGATTTCCGCGCCGCACTGTTCGGAGAAGCGCCGCAGCTGGCTGAAGTTGGAGATCGGCATGATGCCGGGCACGATCGGGATCTGCACGCCGAGCTTGCGCACCGCGTCGACGAAGTGGAAGTAGGCGTCGGCGTTGTAGAAATACTGGGTGATGGCGGCATCGGCGCCGGCGTCGACCTTGGCCTTGAAGTGGCGCAGGTCGCTGAGCGCGTCGTTGGCCTGCGGATGCGTCTCCGGATACGCGCCCACTTCCAGGTGGAAGGCATCGCCGTGCTCGGCGCGGATGAAGGCGATCAGGTCGGCGGCATAGCGCAGGTCGCCGGGGTGGCCCATGCCGGAGGGCAGGTCGCCGCGCAGCGCGACCAGGCGGCGGCAGCCGATCGCGCGGTACAGCTTGAGCAGTTCGCGGATCTCCTCGCGGCTGCCACCCACGCAGGACAGGTGCGGGGCGGCCTCGAAGCGGTGGTGCTGCTTGAGGTGGCGCACGGTCTCGGAGGTGTAGCTGAGGGTCGAGCCGCCGGCGCCGAAGGTGCAGGAGACGTATTCCGGAGCGTAGGCCTTCAGCCGCGCAGCGGTGCGGTCGAGCTGCGCGCGCTGCTCGTCGGTCTTGGGCGGATAGAACTCGAAGCTGATGGCGGTCATGGGCGCAACGCAGCGGGCGGTGCGGTCAGTATATCTCTTCATCCGGATGGATGTGCAAGATTACGGGTGATTGGGAATGGTCGCGGCCGGCGTCGCGCTGCCGTCGCCGGATAGGGCGTGTCACTAATCCATGAGCATGCCGGGCCACGACGACGCGGCCATGACGTGCGCAATCGCGGCGCTTCGGGTTGGGCCTGGCAGGCGCGCGGCCGGCCCGCGCGGCTTGACCTGACGGCCAGTCAGGCACTGCGCCGTGCAACGCCGCCGCGGGCCTGCCAGACCCAACGCGGCAATACTCGCGAATTGGCGACACGCCCTAGGCCGACGCGCCCGCGCGGCGCATCGGCCGGATGCGGACGCTCAGCGCTTCCACATCCGCGCCTGCCGAGGCGGCAGGCTGAAGGTGTAGCTGCCGCTGGAGATGCGCACCACGCTGCCGGAGCCCAGCGCATCGGTGTAGTCGACGTTCCAGCGCAGCACGCTGCCGTTCATCGGCACCGCGGCGGTGACGGTGGTGCCGCACTTGTTGATGCCGACGATGCCCAGGTCGCCGCGGCGGAACAGCAGGTAGCAGGCACCGTGCGCCAGCACCTGCATGTCGCGGCCCTGCGCGGCGTTGTGGAAGCCGACCATGCGCTTGAGGTCGTCGCGCTGGTAGGCGTTGACCCAGCGGTTGTCGCCGCTCTCGTTGTTGTCCGAGTACACCATCGGCACGCCGCCGTCGCGGCCGAGCAGGTAGGCGTAGGCCAGGGTCTCGTCGACCGGATCCATGATCGCGTAGCGGAAGCCGGCGTTGTTGGGGATGTCGTGGGTGATGGCGAAGGTCACTGCGCGCGCGCCCGGCAGCGCCTGGCCGTAGGCGCCCGGATCCACCAGCAGGTCCATGCTGCCGCCGTAGGCGAAGGCGTTGCGCACCGAGTTGAAGAGCGGGAAGTCGTAGGCCGCGTGCGGGGTGGCCTGCAGGTACGGCGCCAGGAACTGGTCGTAGTCGGCATTGCCGCTGCCGCCGCCGGTGATCACTTCGCCGAACACCAGCACGCCGGAGCGGACCTGAGCATCGAGTACCTTGTTCAGATGATCGAAGGTCATGTGCTTGGCCGCGTCGACGCGAAAGCCGGTGACGCCCAGCGCCTTCAGCGCCAGCAGGTAATTGCGCTGCTGCTGCACCACCCAGTCGTTGCCGACCAGATCCGGCAGGCCGGGATCGCTGCCGCCGCCGCAGATGCGGTAGGTGCGCACCTGGTAGGGATCGTTGTAGTTGGTGATGCACTGCGCCGGGCCGAAGTCGTTGGCGCCGAGAAAATTCTGCGAGAGGTCGCCGAACAGCCGCAGCGACGCATAACGCTGCGGATTGGCGGCGTACTGGCCGAGCACCGCGCTGCCGGGGTAGTTCAGGTCCGAGCGCGTGGCCGCCTCGTTGGCCATGTGGTTGAGCACCACGTCCGCATAGGTCTCCACGCCGACCGCCTTCAGCGCCTGCACCATGCTGGCGAAGGCGTCGGTGTCGCCGAGCGGGTTGTCGATCAGGCGCATGTCCTGCGGCTGGTAGCGCGCCCACCAGGCGTCGCCCTGCGAGCGGTAGGCCGGCGCCACCAGCACCTTGCGGTAGCCGGCGGCGGCGATCTGCGCGGCGCGCGCTTCCACGGTGGCATAGGGCCAGTTGAACGCATGCAGGATGACGTCGGCCTGGGCGCTGGCGGTGGCCAGGAACAGCAGCAGGCCGACCAGCAGGCTGCGCCAGCGGTGCAGGCGTAGCAGACGATTTGCAGCGGATGGAACGCGCATCGTTCGATCTCCTCGGTGCGTGGGCGCAGGCAAGGCGCCTGCAGGACAGGGCGTGACGTCGCCGCGGGCAGGCGTGCGGCGGGAGGATGCTAAGCGCGCATCGCGGCGCAACATGCGTGCGCTACATACGTATTCATGGCGACAGCGCAAGA
This sequence comes from Xanthomonas indica, assembly GCF_040529045.1. NCBI lineage: Bacteria > Pseudomonadati > Pseudomonadota > Gammaproteobacteria > Lysobacterales > Lysobacteraceae > Xanthomonas > Xanthomonas indica. Next base: position 1,545,024 of record NZ_CP131914.1, read on the forward strand.
AAGCGGGATCGGCATCCGCTTCCGCGTGGGAGCACCGTGCGCGCTGCATTCTTGGCACGTGTCGCATCGCGGCCCATGTGCTTTGCTACAGTCGCCGCCCTCACCTGTCGACGCGGAGCCGCACCATGACCAGCGCAGCCTTCTATCCGATCGGAACCCCCGGCGTGCCCTGGGGCGCCGCCGAGAAGGCGGCCTGGCTGGCCGGGCAGCCGCGCCGGCGTAGCTACCAGGACGAAGTGGTCGCTGCCATCGAAGACCTGCGCGGGCACTGGGACGTGGTCGAGTACGGGCAGTTGGCGTACGCGCAGGAGCGCTATCCGTTGCTGGCGCTGCGCAGCCGCGGTTGGGACGACGCGCTGCCGTGCATGCTGGTCACCGGTGGCGTGCATGGCTACGAGACCAGCGGCGTGCACGGCGCGCTGCAGTTCGCGCAGCAGCACGCGCAGGACTACGCCGGCCGCGCCAACGTGCTGCTGGCGCCGTGCGTGAGCCCCTGGGCGTACGAGCGCATCCACCGCTGGAACGCCGATGCGATCGATCCCAACCGTTCGTTCCGCGCCGACAGCCCGGCGCAGGAATCGGCGGCGCTGCTGCGTCTGGTCGCGCCGTTGCGCGATCGGGTGCGCATGCACATCGACCTGCACGAGACCACCGACAGCGACGAGTCCGAGTTCCGCCCGGCGCTGGCCGCGCGCGATGGCATCGCCTACGAACCGGGCGGCATCCCCGACGGCTTCTACCTGGTCGGCGACAGCGAGAATCCGCAGCCGGCCTTCCAGCAGGCGGTGCTGGCCGCGGTGGCGCAGGTTACCCACATCGCGCCGGCCGACGCCGCGGGCACATTGATCGGCACGCCGCTGGCGGCGCCGGGGGTCATCAACTACCCGGTGAAGCGGCTGGGCCTGTGCGCGGGCATCACCGACGCGCGCTACACCACCACCACCGAGGTGTACCCGGACAGCGCCAGCGCCACGCCGCAGCAGTGCAACGCCGCGCAGGTGGCGGCGGTGCGCGCGGCGATCGACTACGCCCTGGCGCATCCGTAGGCGCAAGCCGGCTGCACGCTCCGTAGGGGCGGCTTCAGCCGCGACCGGCCTCCCCGGGAACGCCGGTCGCGGCTGAAGCCGCCCCTACGGGGTCGTTCGATGCCGAGGGTTGCCGGCGCGGTGACGGTGGCAGCGGTGGGCACGGTCCCGGCCGCGCGCTACGCTTGTCCGCCCTTGTTCGCCATGCACGCCATGTCCATCGTCCTCACGCCGTTCGCCCGCACCCGCCTGTTTCCGCGCGACGGCCGCCGCAACGCGATCCAGGACTGCACGCCGGAGCAGTTCGAGCAGCATCTCAACACGCACGCGCCGCTGCAGGTGCTGGACGGCTACGCGCCGTTCTGCAAGTTGCACGTGCATCGCAACTGGACCTCGACGCGCTGCCTGACCGTGCCGATCACCGACGCCAACCGGCGCCTGCTGCGCTCCGGCTACGAGGCACGCAGCCGCGAGGAACTGCCGGTGCTGGTGCGCTGGTTCGAAGGCGTCGAGCCGCCGGTGGCCGCCTATCTGCTGCCGATCCTCTACAGCCGCGAACAGCTCGCGCACGAGGGGGCGCCGATCGAGGCCGACTGGGGCGTGGTCGGTTGCCTGTATACCGCCGAGCCGCAGGAGATTCCGATGGCGCCGATCACCATGCTGCGCAATGCGCTGGGCGTAGAGGAGGGCGGCTCGGGCGTGGCGCTGGATCGCGACGCCTACCGGCGCAGCGTGGCGTTCTGGGAGCACAACGCCAACTGGCGGCCGTAAGCGCTATGCGCGCGCCATCTGCGCGCAGCGAGCCGGTTGTACGCATGCATCGATGAGTGCGCGACGGTGATGCTTGCGCCGGTCACAGCGCAGGTGTGATCGCCGCTTGCCTGCGGCGGCTCCATGCGCTGTTACGTCTGTGGTCCTGCGTCTTGTACCTTGCCGAAGTCGACAAGGCCGTGCTGCATCAGTGTGCATGCCTGTTCACTGGCGCACGCGCGCAAGAGTAAACAGCGCGCTATTGACCACTTTCACGGCGGAGCCATGTCCGTTCATCCGGTCCGCACGGGATGGGCATCAAGTTTGCGCACGGCAGGACGATAGCGAGAGGGTGGGCCACACGCAGCAGTGCCGGGAAGCGATTTCCGGCGGCGCGTCGTGGCCGGTGGGGAAGGCGTCCCGGGCAGCAGGTCATCGGCACGGACACGCGCGCTCGCGCCGTGCGCCGCGGCGGGCTGTGCTGCGCGGCGCGTTCTCCGCGACCGCATTCCCTCCCCCCGCCAAGGAAGTTGTCATGTCCACTCCGTCGCCGCATCGCCGTCGCGGCAGCGTCGCCAAACGCCTGATGCTGGGTACCGGCCTGCTCGCGCTGGCCTGTTTCGGCCTGACCGCGATGATCATCTACTGGCGCAGCAGCGATGCGTTGCTGTCGACCTCGCGCACCAGCATCGAGAACCTCGCGCAACTGGAAGCGCAGCGCGTGTCGCGCGAGATCGGCGTGGCCTTCGACGCCAGCGAGGCGCTGGCCAACAGCTTCCGCGTGCAGCACGGCGCCGGCGGCCTGTCGCGTACCACCGCCACCGCGGTGCTGCGCAGCCAGCTCGATGCGCATCCGCAGTGGCTGGGCATCAGCACCATGTGGGAGCCGGACGCGTTCGACGGCAACGACAAGGGCTTCGTCGGTGCCGAGGGCCACGACGCCACCGGCCGCTACATGACCTGGTGGTCGCGGCAGAACGGCACGCTGGTGCGCGAGGCGCTGCGCGACTACGAGAAGCCGGGCGACGGCGACTGGTACCTGCTGGCGCGCAACACGCACAAGCCGGTGGTGATCGAGCCGTACTACTACCCGGTGGCCGGCAAGGACACGCTGATGACCACGCTGGCCACGCCGATCCTGGAGAACGGCCGCTTCCTGGGCGTGGTCACCGTCGACTTCACCCTCGATACCCTGCAGCAGCGCATCGCCGCGCTGCGGCCGATGGGCGAGGGCCATGCCAGCCTGTTGTCGCCGTTGGGCATGGTGATGGCCAGCCGCGATCCGCAGCAGGTCGGCAAGACCCGCAACGACGCCTGGTCCAAGGACATGCTCGCGCGCGTGGCCAAGGGGCAGGTGGTGTTCGACCATCGCCGTGCCGATGGCGAGGATGCGTTGAACGTGTTCGTGCCGCTGAAGATCGGCGATGCGCCGCAAGCGTTCGCGCTGGGCATCTCGGTGCCGTACGCGCTGGTGATGGCCAAGGCGCGTGCGTTGCTGTGGACCATCGCCGCGGTCGGCCTGCTCTCGGCGCTGGTGCTGAGCGGCGCGCTGTACCTGCTGCTGCGCCGGCAGGTGCTCGATCCGTTGGCCGAGGCGGTGCGCGTGTCCTCCGCGGTCGCCGCCGGACGCCTGGACAGCCAGGTCCGCCACCGTCGCGACGACGAGCTGGGGCAGTTGCTGGACGCGATGGGCAGCATGCAGACGCAGTTGCAGGCGGTGATGCAGGCGCAGGCGGAGATGGCGCAGCGCCACGACGCCGGCGAGATGAGCTACCGGATGGACGCCGAGCGCTTCCCCGGCGAGTACGGACGCATGGTCCACGGCACCAACGCGCTGGTCGCCGCGCATGTGGACGTGCAGCGGCGCCTGGTCGAGGTGATGTCGCAGTACGCGATCGGCAACATGCAGGTGGACATGGAGCCGCTGCCGGGCGAGAAGGCGGCGATCACCGAGGCGATGCGCACCACCAAGCACAGCCTGCAGGCGATCAACCAGGCCATCACCGAGCTGGCGCAGGCGGCCGCCTCCGGCGATTTCTCCCGGCGCGGCGATGCCGAGCGCTTCCAGTACGACTTCCGCGGCATGGTGGTCGGGCTGAACCGCCTGATGGAGCTGACCGAAGGGAACCTCTCGGCCTTGTCGGCGTTGTTGCGCGCCGTGGCGCAGGGCGACCTCACCGCGCGCATGCACGGCGAGTTCCATGGCGTGTTCGCGCAGATGCGCGACGATGCCAATGCCACCGTGGAGCAGTTGACCGGCATCGTCGGCCGCATCCAGCAGGCCACCACCGCGATCAACACCGCCGCCGGCGAAATTGCGGCCGGCAACGACGACCTGTCGCGCCGCACCGAGCAACAAGCCGCCAACCTGGAAGAAACCGCGGCCTCGATGGAGGAACTGACCTCCACGGTGAAGCAGAACGCCGAGCATGCGCACCAGGCCAACCGACTGGCGCAGGACACCGCCGGCGTGGCCTCGCGCGGCGGCGCGGTGGTCGAGCAGGTGGTGGAGACCATGACAGGTATCGCCGCGGCCTCGAAGAAAATGGCCGAGATCATCGGTGTGATCGACGGCATCGCCTTCCAGACCAACATCCTGGCGCTCAATGCCGCGGTGGAGGCGGCGCGTGCCGGCGAGCAGGGTCGCGGCTTTGCGGTGGTGGCAAGCGAGGTACGTGCGCTGGCACAGCGGTCGGCGACCGCGGCGCACGAGATCAAGGGCCTGATCGACGCCTCGGTCGGGAAGATCGACGACGGCACCGCGCTGGTCAACGGCGCCGGCGACACCATGCGCGAGGTGGTGGCCAGCGTGCGCCGGGTCACCGACATCATGAGCGAGATCGCCGCCGCTTCGCAGGAACAGAGTGCCGGCATCGAACAGGTGGGCAAGACCATCGTGCAGATGGACGAGGTGACGCAGCAGAACGCCGCATTGGTCGAGGAAGCCACGGCGGCGGCGCGGGCGATGGAAGAGCAGGCCTAGGAACTGCAGCGCGCGGTGGCGCTGTTCAAGCTCGCGGCGCCATCGCCGGGCGGCCTGGGTGCGTCGAGCCGGACGCGGCTGGAGCTGGTGTCATGAGGGCCGTGCGCACGGGCATGCTGCTGATCGCGTTGGGCGCCGCTGCACCGGCCTGGGCCGGGACCGCCAGCGCCAATCTGGCGGCGACCTCGAACTACGTCTCGCGCGGATTCGAGCAAAGCTGGGGCCGGCCGGTGGTGCAGGGCGGGCTGGACGTGGCCGCGGACAGCGGCTGGTATGCCGGCACCTGGGCATCGGGGGTAAGCCCGTACTTCATCGAAGGCGGGCACGTGGAGTGGGACGTGTATGCCGGTTACGCGGCCAGCCGTGGCGACTGGGGCTGGCGCGCCGGCATCTACCACTACGCCTATCCCGGCGCGCGCATGAGCGCCAGCGGCACCCGCTACGACTACGGGGAGGCCATCGTCGCCGGTCACTGGCGCACACTGGAGCTGTCCTACGCCAGTACCTGGACGCGCGACTACTTCGGCTACAACAGCGCCACGCTGGGCGTCGGCCAGGGCCGGCACTCGCGCGGCTCCGGCTATCTGGCCTTGGACGCCACGCTGCCGCTGGCCTCGGACTGGCAGGTGAGCGTGCATGCCGGCCACCAGCACGTACGCAACTTCGCCGACTACGGCTGGACCGACGCGCGCGTGGGCCTGAGCCGCACCTGGCGCGGCACCGAGTTCGGCGTGAGCTATGCACGCGCCTGGAACAGCGCCGGCGTCTATCGCCGCTACACCACGGGCGTGGCGGATGGGGATGGCCGGGTACATGTCTCCAACCCGATCGACGGCGCCTGGGCGTTCACCATCAAGCGCAGTTTCACCCTGTAGCGCACGCCACTCCCGTCGCCGGCAGCGGCGTGCGCCGACGCTTCCGAAGCCCTTGGTGCGATCGCCCTCCGCGCCATGCGCTACGCATGGACGAGGCCGACGCCGGACCCCGCCGCCCGCCGCCAGGCATTGACGTCGGTCGCTAAAGTAAATAAGAATCGTTTTCTTTTGTTGGGGGCGAGCCACGCGCGTCGAAGCGGCCCCATGCCGCTTCGCTCGGGGGTCGCATGCTTCTCCATCGGGATTCGCTCGGTCAGCTCTACCGTGATCATCAGCCCTGGCTGCAGCGCTGGCTTGCCGGGCGTCTGGGCTGCCGCGACGTCGCCGCCGATCTGGCGCAGGACACCTTCGCGCGCCTGCTCAGCGGACGCGACCTTGCTTGCCTGCACGAGCCGCGCGCCTATCTGACCACCGTCGCCAAGGGCCTGATGGCCAACTGGTGCCGGCGGCAATCCTTGGAGCGCGCCTACCTGCAACGGCTGGCGGCGCTGCCGGAGTCAGCGATGCCGTCGGCCGAACAGCAGGCGCTGGTGCGCGAGGCGCTGGAGGCGATCGATGCGATGCTCGACGGCCTGCCCGCGCAGGCGCGCCGGGTGTTCCTGCTGTCGCAGTTCGACGGGCTCGGTTACGCCGAGATCGCCAGCCGGCTGGGGGTGTCGCTCAGCACGGTCAAGCGGCACATGAAGCGCGCCCTGCTCGGTTGCCTGCTGCATGCGCCCTGAGCCGGCGGACGCGGGGCTGGATCCGCGTGTCCTGGAGCAGGCGGTGGAGTGGCTGGTCCGGCTGGGCGACGACGCGGCCGGCGAGGCCGAGCACGCCGCATGCGCGCGCTGGCGGGCGCAGCACCCCGATCACGCCCGTGCCTGGGCGCGCGTGGAGCGCCTGCACGACCTGATCGCGGCGGTACCGGCGACGCTGGCGCGGCCGGTGCTGGACCGCCCGTCGCGTGGCGGGCGCCGCGCGGCGATCAAGTCGGTGGGCGCGTTGCTGCTGCTGGCGCCCGGCGCGTGGCTGGGCTGGCAGTGGCTGGGCCGGTCGCCGGCCGGCGCGACGCTGCAGACGGCGGTCGGCGAACGCCGGCGGCTGCGCCTGGACGATGCGAGCCTGCTCGAGCTGGACACGGACACCGCGCTGCAGGTGGCCTTCGGTGCGCAGCAGCGCCTGCTCCGCCTGCGCCACGGAAGGATCCTGGTGACGACCGCGGCCGACCCGCAGCGCCCCGCCCGCGCATTCCGGGTGACCACCGCCGATGGCGCGCTGCAGGCGCTGGGCACGCGCTTCGAGGTGCGCGCCGATGCCGGCGGCACGCGCGTGGCGGTGCTGGAGGGCGCGGTGCTGGCGCAGCCGGGCGCGGCGGCGCGTCCTTGCCGGGTGCCGGCCGGGCAGGCGCTGCGTTTCGATCGCCGCCACTGCGGCGCGCTGCGGGCCATCGCGCCGGGAGCCGCCGCCTGGACGCGCGGCATGCTGGTCGCCGATGCGTGGCCGCTGGCGGAGCTGTTGCGCGAACTGGGCCGCTACCGCCGCGGCGTGCTGCGCTGCGATCCGGCGATCGCCGGGCTGCGGGTGTCCGGCGCGTTCCCGGTGGACGATCCCGAGCGCAGCCTGGCGCTGCTGGAAGCGACCTATCCGGTGCGCGTGCGGCGGCAGGCGGACGGCTGGTGGACCACGCTGGCGCCGCGCGAGCGCGTGCCTACGCAACCGCGCTGACACTTTTTCGCGACTCGCGTGGCAAGGCTGCGAATCCTTCTTCGTCGAGTCCATCGCCCATGCGTCGCCTCCCACGTCCCTTCCGCGCCAGCCTGCTGGCCGTCGCCCTTGCCGCCGTGCCACCGTCCCTCGCCCACGCGCACAGCGCCCCGGTCGATCTGCCGGCCGGTCCGCTCGGCAGTGCCCTGAGCACCTTCGCCGGGCAGCGCGGCATCGCGCTGGCGTTCGATCCCGCGCTGACCGAGGGCCGGCAGGCGCCGCCGCTGCAAGGGCAGGTGGATGATCGCGAAGGCCTGGAGCGCCTGCTGGCGGGATCGGGGCTGCGCCTGATCGCGCGCGCCGACGGCAGCTACACCCTGGTGCCGGCCCCGGCCGGCACCGCGGCGCTGCCGTTCGCGCCGCTGCGCATCGGCGCGCAGCGGACGTTTCCGTACTCGGAGGGAATGGCGCTGGACCAGGCTTACCTCGAGGGCGCGCCGAAGGGCGACGGCGACATCGCCACGCTGCTGCGGATCGATCCGGCCGTACAGTTCAGCGAGACCGCGCGCAGTTCGCGCAACATGGGCGAGATCCGTCCCGCCGACATCAGCATCAACGGCGCGCCGTTCTACCAGAACCTGTTCCTGCTGGACGGGGTGAGCTTCAACAACGACATCGATCCGACCTTCGACAACCCCAACCATTTCGCCGACGTGCCCAGCCACTCCCAAGGCGTGGCGGTGGACACCGATCTGCTGGAGAGCGTGACCGTCTACGACAGCAACGTGCCGGCGGCCTTCGGCAACTTCACCGGCGGCGTGGTCGATGCGCAGACCCGCAAGGCCGGCGATGCGCTGCGCGGCAAGCTCTGGTGGCGGATGGCGCGTTCGGCCTGGGACGAGATCATCGTGCCGACGGGCCAGGAGCAGAGCTTCGCGCAGTCGGCCAGCGCGTCCTACCAGCCGCGCTACGACAAGGCCAAGTTCGGCCTGCGCCTGGAAGGGCGGACCGCGTCCGGCCTCGGCCTGGTCGGCACGCTGGTGCGCACGCGCTCGGAGATTCCGCTGCGCGGCTACACCGCCGGCAACCTCAGCAGCAGCGACAGCAACCGCAAGACGCAAACGCGCCAGAACAGCGCGGTCACCCTGGCCGCGGACTGGCGCGGCCAGAGCGGCCTGGAGCTTGGCGCCAGCCTCGCCTATGCGCCCAGCGACGACCGCTACTTCATCCAGAACGCCAACAACGCCTGGTTCGACCTGAAGTCCGGCGGCCCGGTGCTGAGCCTGCGTGCCAATGCCGAGCACGGCGCCTGGCGTTTGCGCAACACGCTCAGCTACAGCGACCTGGAGAGCTCGCGGCGCAGCCAGGTGAACTACTGGAAGGCCTGGGCGAAGTCGGCAGCCTACGACTGGGGCGTCAACAACAGCAGTTTCGAGGGCAGCTGGGGCAACGTCGACCAGCACGATCGCAAGCTCGGCTACCAGCTCCAGCTCGACCGCGAAGCCTTCGCCTGGGGCGCGACCCGCCACGAACTGCAGGCCGGCGTGTCCTACCAGCGGCGCAAGGCGAACTACGCCCGCCTCAACGACCACCTCTCCTACCTGCAACCCTACGCCACGACCAGTTGCACCACCGCCGACGGGCGCGTGGACAGCGACAGCTGTTCGCTGTCGCCGGTGGCGGCCACGTCCGGCACGCTGATCGCCGGCCGCGGACAGTATTTCCGGCGCCTGACGATCTACCGCGCGGGCGAGTTCGCGGTCAGCGGCGACGAATGGGCGGCGTGGCTGCAGGACGACATCCGCATCGGCGACCTCAGCCTGCGTCCGGGCCTGCGCCTGGACCAGGACGATATCTGGGACAGGGCCACGCTGGCGCCGCGCCTGGCCGCCTCGTGGGACCTGCGCGGCGACCGCGCGACGGTGCTCAGTGCCGGCCTCAACCGCTACTACGGGCGCAACTTCTTCAGCTATCTGCTGCGCGAAGGGCGCGAGCGCCTGGGCCTGACCAAGACCCGCAGCAGCAGCCGCACCGCCTGGGACAGCGTCACCGGCACCAGCGGCGGCTCCAGCAACCGCCTGGCCGACGTCGACATTCCCCATACCGACGAATGGACGGTGGGCGTGGACCAGCGCTGGGCAGGCATGGAGATCGGCCTGAAGTACGTCAACCGCGACAACCGCGACGAAGTGCTGCGACAGTCGGTCCGCAGCAACGATGCCAGCGGCGCCTACGCCACGAACGTCTACGAGTATGTCAACAAGGGCCGCAGCCGCAGCGCGGTCTATACCCTGAGCGTGGCGCCGCAGGCGCCGCTGGTGTGGGGCGGCAGCACCACGCAGGCGCAGTTCGCGTTCGACTACACCGACAGCCGGCGCAACTACTCCGATTACCAGTCGAGCTGGAACGACGCCGCGGACGCGCTGGTGCTGTACAAGGGACAGCCGACGTGGCTGTACGACCTGCCGGCCACCGACTTCGCGCGCCGGTGGAACGCACGCCTGTCCACGCAGACCCGGCGTGCGCTGGGACCCGGCGAACTGCTGTGGAGCAATTTCCTGCGCTACCGCGCCGGCTTCCGCAACATCCTGCAGCGCGGCAGCGCCGACTACCAGGGACAGACCCTCGACGTCTATGCCGACGTGGTCTATCCGCGCTCCTTCAGCCTCGATACCACCCTGGAATACAGCGTCGAGCTGCCGCGCGCGCAACAGGTCTACGCGCGGCTGGAGGCGATGAACGTGCTCAACCGGGCCAACCCCATCGTCGGCGCCGGCAGTTCCGCCTACTACGAAGCCGGGCGCAGCTATTGGCTGGAAGCCGGCTACCGCTTCTGATGCGCGAGAGCGTGCAGGCGCGGGCGCCGGCCGTTGCGCCGCAGGGGGCGGCGCGCGGCCGGCGCAGGCGCGTGCGGCGGTATTGCCTCGCGCTGCTGCTGGCCGGGCTGGCGGCAGCGCCGCAGGCGGTCCCGCCCGCGCCTGCGGCCGCCGCGGCAGAGGCCGATGCGGCGTTGGCGCAGTGCCGCACCCGCATCGCGGCGAGCGCAGCGACGATCGACTATGCCTGCCTGCGCCGGGTGTATGCCCAGCCGATCGCGCAGTGGCCGGCACCGCAGGTGGCCGACGGCGCGCAGTGGAGCGAGCTGGCGCCGCTGCCGGCGACGGCCCCGGCGCCGCCGGACAATCCCGGCACGCCGGACAAGATCGCCTTGGGCCGCATGCTGTTCGAGGACCCGCGCCTGTCGCGCTCCGGGCAGATCGCCTGCGCCAGTTGCCACGACCGCGAACTGGGCTGGGGCGACGGCCGCAGCGTGCCGTTCGGCAACGCCCGCCAGCGCGGGCGGCGCAACGCGATGAGCGTGGCGATGGCGGCCTATGCGCAGCCGCTGTTCTGGGACGGACGCGCGCGCACCCTGGAAGAGCAGGCGTTGCATCCCATCGTCGATCGCAAGGAAATGGATTTCGACATCGCCGCGCTGTTGCGGCGGCTGAACCGCAGTGCGGACTATCCGGCGCAGTTCCAGCGCGTCTTCGGGACGCGGCGCATCGACGCGCCGCAACTCGCGCAGGCGCTGGCGGCGTACCAGCGCAGCCTGGTCCCGCGCGCCAACCGCTTCGACCGCTTCCTGGAGGGGCGCCGCGACCTGCTCAGCGACCAGCAGGTGTGGGGGCTGCATCTGTTCCGCACCCACGCGCGCTGCATGAACTGTCACAGCGGGCCGGCGCTGACCGACAACGGCTTCCACAACCTGGGCCTGCATTTCTACGGCCGCGCGCGGCAGGACCTGGGCCGCTACGAGGTCACCGGCGATCCCGCCGACAGCGGCAAGTTCCGCACGCCCTCGCTGCGCGGTGTCGGCAAGACCGGGCCGTGGATGCACAACGGCGGGTTCGCCGACTTGCGCGGTATCGTCAACCTGTACAACGTCGGCATGCCGCGGCCCAAGCCCAGGCCGGCGCAGTTGGGCGACCCCCTGTTCCCGCAGCCGGACCCGTTGCTGCAACCGCTGGACCTGCACCGGAGCGAGCTGGAGGCGATCACCGCGTTCCTGGATACCTTGTAGGCAGCCGCCGCTGCGCAGGCGCGGGCACGCGCTGCGCCGGGGCCTGCAGCGGCCGCTTTGCCGCGCGCCAACACCGGCGCCGGCTCAGCGCAGGAAGAATTCGACCGGGACGTCGACTTCGACCGGGTCCGGCAGCGTGTCCGGCGCGCGCGGCAGCGGCTGCGCGCGCAGGAAGGTCTGCAGGGCCTCCTGGTCGAGCAGGGCGTAGCCGCTGCCGTGGCGGATCGTCGCCGACAGCACGCGGCCCTGCCGGTCGAGCCGCGCACGTACGTAGGCCACGCCCTCCTGGCGGCGATTGCGCGCCTGCCGCGGGTAGCGGCGGAACTGGTGCAGCCGCGCCAGCACCTTGCCTTCCCAGTTCGGGTCGCTGGTGCCGGCCGCCTGCGCCGCCGGCGGCAGCGGCGGCGAGGACGGCGCCGCCGCCTCCGCCGCCTCCACCGCCTGCGGCGCATCGGCAGTGGCGGCGCTGGGATCGGTGCCGGGGCGGTGCGCCAGCGCATCGGCCGCAGGCTGCGGCAGCGGCGGCGATGCCGGCAATGGGCGCGCGGTGGGGCGCTGCACCGGCGGGGGCTGCACGGCCGGCGGTCGCCGCGCCTGCGGCGCCGCCGCGTGTTCCGGGCGCGGTTGTGGCGCCTCCTTCGGCGCCACCGGCATCGGCGGCGCCGCAGGCGGCAGCAGGGTCAGGCGCATCCGCACCGATTCCTGTGGCGGCGGCAACGGCGGTGGCGCCGTGGCGATGCCGAACAGCAGCCACGCCAGCGCCAGATGCGCGCCGATGGCGATGCCGGCCGCGAGCGCACGCGGCAGGGCATCGTGGCGCCAGGTCGAGCGGGAAGGGACGGTGGCCGCGGCGAACGCCATGTCTGCGGGTTAATACGAATGATTATCATCCAATGATAACGCAGGTGCGGATGCGCCGCAGGCGGGCGAGAGGGTTGCCTGGGCGTCGGTCGGCTTGGTGAGGGCAGTGGGGTCGGCCGTGCGGGGCAGAACGCGTTGCCGATGGCACCGATCACCCTGCCGCGCAACGCGCTGGAGATGGAGGACGGCGATGAAGGCGTGCTGCCGGATCGCGGGCGATCGGCGCAGCGTAGCGTTTCGGCGGCCGGCGCCAACTGGTGGCTATGATCGTGATCGCGCCGCTGGTGTTTCATGCGTCGCGCGCATAGCCCGCCTCCCGCTGTGCGCGGATGGCCAGCACGATCACCGTATCGGTCACGTCCACATCGCGATACAACGCCAGGTCCCCGTAGCGCAGGTGTGGTGCAGATGACCTAGCTGTACAGACGCGTCGGCCAACTGGCGGGAAAAGGCCGCTTGGAGCAGGATTGGCGGAAGGTGGCGATGTCTGCGGTTTTTCGCTCCGTACGATTTCCAGCTCCCTTTCCTCCACGCGCGCGCAGCGCCGATCGCACGAAAAACGGGCGCCTCGCGGCGCCCGTTCCTGTCTGCCTGGCGATGTCTTGCCGATGGCTCAGTAGCGGTAGTGCTCCGGCTTGAACGGGCCGTCGACCGGCACGCCGAGGTAGGCGGCCTGCGCGTCGGTGAGCTTGGTCAGCTTCACGCCGATCTTCTCCAGGTGCAGGCGCGCCACTTCCTCGTCCAGCTTCTTCGGCAGGCGGTACACCTGCTTCTCGTAGCTGTCCTTGTTCTGCCACAGGTCGATCTGCGCCAGGGTCTGGTTGGCGAAGCTGTTGGACATCACGAAGCTGGGGTGGCCGGTGGCGCAGCCCAGGTTGACCAGGCGGCCTTCGGCCAGCAGGAAGATCGCGTTGCCGTTGGGCAGCACGAACTTGTCCACCTGCGGCTTGATGTTGATCTTCTGCACGCCCGGCAGCTTGTACAGCGCCTCGACCTGGATCTCGTTGTCGAAGTGGCCGATGTTGCAGACGATGGCCTGGTCCTTCATCTGCGTCAGGTGCTCGATGCGGATGATGTCCTTGTTGCCGGTGGTGGTGACGTAGATGTCGGCCTGGCCGAGGGTGTCCTCGACGGTGTTGACCTCGAAGCCTTCCATCGCCGCCTGCAGCGCGCAGATCGGGTCGATCTCGGTGACGATGACGCGGGCACCGTAGGCGCGCAGGCTGTGCGCCGAGCCCTTGCCGACGTCGCCGTAGCCGCACACCACCGCGACCTTGCCGGCCAGCATCACGTCCATCGCGCGCTTGAGGCCGTCGGCCAGCGACTCGCGGCAGCCGTACAGGTTGTCGAACTTGCTCTTGGTCACCGAATCGTTGACGTTGATCGCCGGGATCAGCAGGGTGCCGGCCTCGGCCAGCTGGTACAGGCGGTGCACGCCGGTGGTGGTCTCTTCGGAGACGCCCTTCCAGTCCTTGACCACGCGGGTCCAGTAGCCCGGGCGCTCCACCGCCACGCGCTTGAGCAGGTTCTTGATCACTTGCTCCTCGTGCGAGGAGGCCGGTTCGTCCACCCACTTGGAGCCGTTCTCCAGCTCATAGCCCTTGTGGATCAGCAGGGTCACGTCGCCGCCGTCGTCCACCACCAGTTCCGGGCCGGTCTGGGTGCCGTCGGGCAGGGTGAAGGTCAGTGCGTCGAGGGTGCAGTCCCAGTATTCCTCCAGGGTCTCGCCCTTCCAGGCGAACACGGGGGTGCCGGTGGCGGCGATCGCGGCGGCGGCGTGGTCCTGGGTGGAGAAGATGTTGCACGAGGCCCAGCGCACGTCGGCGCCGATGTCCTTCAGCGTCTCGATCAGCACCGCGGTCTGGATGGTCATGTGCAGCGAGCCGGTGACGCGCACGCCGGCCAGCGGCTTGGCGGTGGCGTACTGGCGGCGGATCGACATCAGGCCCGGCATCTCGTGCTCGGCGATGTCCAGTTCCTTGCGGCCCCAATCGGCCAGGGAAATGTCGGCGACCTTGTAGTCGCCCTCGGTGGAAAAATGCTTGAGTGCAGCGTTCATCGATAAAGCTCCGGTCAATGGCGAGAAACTCGCGAAGTCCGGGCGCCGTTGTCGCTCAAGCCTCGCGCCGAGCCTGGCCGGGTCTGGAGACGGGAAATTCGGTCTCGATCCGGTCGCAGCGCCCCTCGGCGCAAGGGGTAACCGATTATAGCGGCTGCCGCGTGTGGCGCTTGAACACGCGATCAGGCCCAACCATCGACAGGGGGCGGCCGGCGCCGGCCCTGCTACCGTCGGTGGTTCGATCGATGCGAGGAGAGGGGAGAGATGAACCAGATCACAGTGCGCGGGCGCCGCCGCGTCGCCAGGCCGGTCTTCAGCCTGCTGTGCGCGGCCCTGGCCGCGGCCGGCAGCGCCGCCGCCAACGCGGCCTCGGTACCTGCGGCGGCTGCCGTGAGCGCCGATCCGGCCGACAGCGGCTATCAACTGCCGTCGGCGCCGCTGCAGGCCATCGTCGATGCGCCGCGGCCGCCGCAGCTGGCGCTGAGCCCGCGGCGCGATCTGGCGGCGATGCTGCAGTTGCCCGCGCTGCCCGGCATCGCCCAGGTCGCGCAGCCGGAACTCAAGCTCGCCGGGCTGCGCATCCATCCGCGTACTCGCTCGCAGAGCCGTTTCGCCTTCGGCGACAAGCTGTGGCTGCTGCGCATCGCCGACGGCAGCGAGCTGCAGATCGAGGGCCTGCCGTCGCCGCTGTCGATCGCCGGCATGGCCTGGGCACCGGACCAGCGGCATCTGGCCTTCAACCGCGTCGACGCGCGCAGCGGCGCCAACGAGCTGTGGGTGGTGGACATCGCCGCGCAGCGTGCACGGCGCGTCGCCGAGCGGCTCAATACGGTATCCGGCGAGGGCTATGCGTGGATGCCGGACAGCCGCCAGTTGCTGGTGCTGCTGCAGCCGCAGGAGCAGGGCGCGGCGCCGCCCGCCGACGCGGTGCCGACCGGGCCGGCGGTGCAACAGACCGCCGGTGGCGGCGCCACCGCCTTGCGCACCTACCAGGACCTGCTGAAGAACGAGGCCGATGCGCGCCAGTTCGATGACCAGCTACGCGCGCAGCCGGCGCTGGTCGACGTCGACGGGCAGGTGCAGCGCATCGCCAGCCCCAACCTGTACCTGTCGCTGGCGCCGTCGCCGGACGGCCGTTATCTGCTGGCGCAGCGCCTGCAGCGGCCGTTCTCCTACCTGGTGCCGGCCAGCGGCTTCCCGCGCACCATCGAGGTGCTCGACCGCGCCGGCAAGCCGGTGCACACGGTGGCGCAGCTGCCGCTGGTGGAAGGCCTGCCGACCGGCAACGATGCGGTGCGCACCGGCGTGCGCGACATCGACTGGCGCAGCGACGCGCCGGCCACCCTGGTCTGGGCCGAGGCCCAGGACGGCGGCGACCCGGCGCGCGACGCGGCCGTGCGCGACGCGGTGCTGATGCAGGCGGCGCCGTTCACCGCGCCGCCGGTGACGCTGGCGCGCCTGCAGTCGCGTTTTGCCGGCATTGTCTGGGGCCGCGGCGATCTCGCCCTGATCGACGAGTTCTGGTGGAAGACGCGCCAGACCAGGCAGTGGCGCGTGGCCCCGGACCATCCCGCCCAGGCGCCGCAGCTGCTGGTGCAGCGTTCGCAGGAAGACCGCTATGCCGATCCGGGGACGCCGGTGACGGTGCGCGATGCCGCCGGCAACCCGCGCCTGCTGATCGCCGCCGACGGCCACAGCCTGTTCCTGCGCGGCGAGGGCGCCTCGCCGCAGGGCGATCGGCCGTTCCTGGATCGCTACGATCTGGACACGCGGCAAAGCACCCGCCTGTTCCAGTCGCAGGCACCGTACTACGCGGTGCCACAGGCGCTGCTCGACGACAGCGGCCAACGCCTGCTGATCACCCGCGAGACGCCGCAGGAGCCGCGCAATTTCTATCGGCTCGACGGTGCGGACGCGGCGCCGGTGGCGCTGACCCGCTTCACCCATCCCACGCCGCAGTTGCGCGACGTGCACAAGGAGCAGATCCGCTACCGGCGCAAGGACGGCGTGGAACTGACCGCGACCCTGCTGCTGCCGCCGGGCTACGACGCCAAGCGCGACGGCCCGCTGCCGATGCTGATGTGGGCCTACCCGGGCGAGTTCAAATCCGCCGACGCCGCCAGCCAGGTCACCGATTCGCCGTACCGTTTCAATGCGATCGGTTACTGGGGCCCGCAGGCGTTCCTGGCCTTGGGCTATGCGGTGCTCAACGATCCGTCGATGCCGATCGTCGGCGAGGGCACGCGCGAACCCAACGACACCTACGTCGAGCAACTGGTCGCCGATGCGCAGGCGGCGGTGGACGAGGTGGTGCGGCGCGGCGTCGCCGATCGCGATCGCATCGCCATCGGCGGGCATTCGTATGGCGCCTTCATGACCGCCAACCTGCTCGCGCACACCCGCCTGTTCAAGGCCGGCATCGCCCGCAGCGGCGCCTACAACCGCTCGCTGACCCCGTTCGGCTTCCAGTCCGAGGAGCGCACCTACTGGCAGGCGCAGCCGGTGTACCAGGCGATGTCGCCGTTCAACTACGCCGACCGGATCAAGGATCCGCTGCTGCTGATCCACGGCGCCGAGGACAACAACTCCGGCACCTTCCCGATCCAGAGCGAGCGCATGTACGCGGCGATCAAGGGCAATGGCGGCACCGCCCGGCTGGTGATGCTGCCCAACGAGGCGCATGCCTACCGTGCGCGCGAGTCGGTGCTGCAGATGCTGGCCGAGAGCGAGCGCTGGCTGCGCACCTATCTGGGACCGGCGCCCACGCCCAAGTCCACGCCGAGTCCGGGCACGACTGCGGCCGGCGCCGCGTCGCCCTGAGCCGTGCCTGCGCCCCGGCTGCGCATTCGCGCGGCCGGGGCGCAGCAGGGACTGGCGTGCAAGGCAAATGGTTCGCTTTGAAACCGTCGCCATGGCCGACGGGAACGCGCTCCCTTTTCGGTTAGGCTTGCGACGCCCCCACTGCCGAGCCATGCGTTTCCCGATGAACGAGTCCCGCAGCAGCATCGTCTTCGCCACGCCCGACCTTCCCTTACGCGACGACGTGCGCCGGCTCGGCGCCCTGGTGGGCGACCTGCTCGCCGAACAGGTGTCTGCGCAGTTTCTCGACGAAATCGAACGCATCCGCACCACCGCGATCGCGCGCCGCGAACGTGCCGCGCCGCTGTCCTCGCTGAGCGAGCAACTCGCCGGGCGTGCACCGCGCGACGCCGAAGCGCTGGTGCGCGCCTTCAGCACCTATTTCCAGGTGGTCAACATCGCCGAGCGCGTGCACCGCATCCGCCGCCGGCGCGACTACCAGCGCAGCAGCGCCGACACGCCGCAGCCGGACGGCCTGCTCGACGCCTTGCGCCGGCTCAAGGCGCAGGGCGTCGGCATCGAGGAACTGCGCGACTGGCTGCCGCGCATCGACGTCGAGCCGGTGTTCACCGCACACCCGACCGAGGCGGTGCGGCGTGCGCTGCTGGAGAAGGAACAGTTGATGGTGGCCAGCCTGGTCGACAACCTCGACGGCCTGCGCACCCCGGGCGAGCGCGCGACCGACGCGGCGCGGTTCCGCATGGCGCTGACCGCCTCGTGGCAGACCGCCGATTCCTCGCCGGTGCGGCCCACCGTGGAGGACGAGCGCGAGCATGTCGGTTTCTACCTGACCCAGGTGCTGTATCGGGTGATCCCGGTGATGTATGAGACCCTGGAGCACGCCATCGAGCAGACCTACGGCCAGGCGCTGCCCCTGCCGCGGCTGCTGCGCTTCGGCACCTGGGTCGGTGGCGACATGGACGGCAACCCCAACGTCGATGCCGCCACCATCACCGCCACGCTCGACGCGCAGCGGCGCGCGGTGCTGGAGCGCTATCTGAAGGAGCTGTGGCAGCTGGCCAGCCTACTCAGCCAGTCGACCACCCTGGTCGCGGTCAGCGCGCCGCTGCTGGAGCAACTGGCGCGTTACCGGCAACTGTTGCCGGAGGCCGCGGCGCGCTCGCGCCCGCGCCATGGCGACATGCCCTACCGCCTGCTCAACGACCTGATGCGCGCGCGGCTGCAGGCGACCCTGGACGATGCGCCCGGCGCCTATGCCGCGCCGGCGGAACTGGAAAGCGACCTGCAGTTGATCCTGGACAGCCTGCAGGCCAACAAGGGCCTGCACGCCGGCTGGTTCGCGGTGCGGCGCCTGCTGTGGCGGGTACGCAGCTTTGGGTTCCACCTGGCGCGGCTGGACGTGCGCCAGGAGTCCAGCGTGCATGCGCGCGCGGTCGCCGCCGCGCTGGACACGCATGACTGGGACGCGCGGTCGGTGCAGGAGCGGGCGCACCTGCTCGGCTCCTATGCCGGCGGCGAGCAGACCCTGCCGGCGGCCGACGACGACGGCAATGCGCGGCTGGACGCGGTGTTCGCCGCGCTCGCCGATGCGCGCGCACGGCACGGCGCCGACGCGCTGGGCAGCTACATCATCTCGATGGCGCACGACCGTGCCGACGTGCTGACCGTGCTGGCGCTGGCGCGCCGCGGAGGCCTGGTCGATGCCGACGGCGCGGTGCCGCTGGACATCGTGCCGTTGTTCGAGACCGTGGCCGATCTGCGCGGCGGCACCGCGACCCTGCGCGACCTGCTGGCCGACCCGGTCTACCGCCGCCACCTGGCCGCGCGCGACGACGTGCAGATGGTGATGCTCGGCTATTCGGACAGCGGCAAGGACGGCGGCATCGCCGCCTCGCGCTGGGGCCTGCAGCGCGCGCAGGTGGAACTGCTGGAGGCGGCGGCCGAACTGGGCATCCGCCTGACCTTCTTCCATGGCCGTGGCGGCTCGATCGTGCGCGGCGGCGGCAAGACCACGCGTGCGCTGGAGGCTGCGCCGCGCGGCAGCGTCGACGGGCGCCTGCGCGTGACCGAGCAGGGCGAGGTGATCCATCGCAAGTACGGCATCCGCGCGCTGGCGCTGCGCTCGCTGGAACAGATGACCGGCGCGGTGCTGCTGTCGAGCCTGCGCCCGCGTGCGGCCGACGCGCGCGAGGCCGGCTGGCGGCCGGTGATGGACCTGGTCGCCGAACACAGCAGCCAGGCGTACCGCAGCTTCGTCGGCGATGCCGAGTTCATGCGCTATTTCCGCCTGGCCACGCCGATCGACGTGATCGAGCGCATGACCCTGGGCTCGCGGCCGTCGCGCCGTCTCGGCCAGGATGCGGCGCTATCCAACCTGCGTGCGATCCCCTGGGTGTTCGCCTGGAGCCAGGCGCGCGCGGTGATCCCGGGCTGGTACGGCGTGGGCAGCGGCCTGCAGGCGGCGGTGGACGCCGGCCACGAGGACGCGCTGCGCGCGATGGCCGCCGACTGGCCGTTCTTCCGCACCTTCCTCGACGACATCGCCATGGTCCTGTCCAAGGGCGACCTCAACATCGCCGAGATGTTCTCGCGCCTGTCCGGGCCGCTGCACGCGCGCTTCTTCCCGCGCATCCGCGACGAACTGGCGCTGACCAAGGGCTGGGTGAAGGCATTGACCGGGCAGGCCTCGCTGCTGCAGCACGATCCGCGCCTGGCGCTATCGATCCGCCTGCGCAACCCCTACATCGACCCGATCAGCGTGCTGCAGGTGGATCTGCTGCAGCGCTGGCGCGCCACCGAGGGCGAGGACGAGGACCTGCTGCGGGCGCTGGTGGCCTGCGTCAACGGCGTCGCCCAGGGCGTGCAGAACACCGGCTGAGGCTGGTGCATCAAGGCGCCGCCGGCCGCTGCCGGCGGCCGCCCGTCGCCATTCGCTTGCAAGCGGACAAAATCGTCCGATAATGCCGCGCATGGAGATGCGAGCCGATACCGCCCACCGCCGCCGCCTGTTGCTGGACGCCGCCGACGAGGTGTTCTGCGAGCACGGCGTGCTGGCGCCGCTGGAACTGGTGGTCGAGCGCGCCGGACTGGGCCGCGCGACCCTGTACCGCCATTTCGCCGACCGCACCGCACTGATCGCGGCGCTGCTGGATCGTGGCCTGGACGGCCTGGAGGGCTGCGCGCGCGAGATCGGTGCGCGGCCGGACGGGCTGTTCCTGCTGATGTACGACGTCGCCGAACACATCGCGATGTCGGCGCCGCTGGCCGACTATTGGCGGTCGATGCCGCGCGAGCATCCGATGATCGCTGCGGCGCATACGCGGGCGATGGCGATCCTGCTGCCGTTCCTGCAGCGTGCGATCGGCGCCGGCCTGTGCCGCGCGGACCTGGGCGAGCAGGACCTGGCCCTGGCGATGGACATGCTTGGCGCCTGCCAGCGCGGCAGCGACGAGGCCGAACGCAAGGCGCTGGCGCAACGCGGTTGCCGCCTGCTGTGCCACGCCCTGGCCACGCCCGCGGCGGCGGCGGACTTGTGAGCGCCGACAGCGCCGCGCGCCGACGCGCCTGGTCGTGGCGGCTGGCGCGCGTCGTGGCGATGCTGGCGGTGCTGGTCGCCAGCCTGTGGGGCGCGTTGTTTCTGGCCTATCTGCCGCATACCGGTGCCGTGGTGCGCTACGGCTCGGCACTGCTGTGGGCCGCGCTGGGCGCCGCGGCGCTGTGGGGCCTTCGCCATCCGCGCGAGTACCGCGTGCTGCCGCTGCTGTTCGCGCTCGGCTGTGCGGGCATGGTGGTGGGCTGGTCGACGCTGCAGCCGCAGCAGAACCGCGAGTGGGCCGACGATGTCGCGCAGTTGCTGCAGCCGCAGGTGGACGGGCAGGTGGTGACCTTGCACAACGTGCGCAACTTCGCCTGGCGCAGCGACCACGACTACACCCCGCGCTGGGAGACCCGGCGCTACGACCTGGAGCAACTCGCCTCGGCGGACCTGGCGCTGTCGTACTGGATGGGGCCGGCGATCGCCCACACCCTGGTCTCGTTCGGCTTCGACGACGGCCGCCGGGTGGTGTTCTCGCTGGAGATCCGCAAGGAGCGCGGCGAAGCGTTTTCGGCGCTGGCCGGGTTCTTCCGCAATTTCGAACAGGTGATGGTGGCCGCCGACGAGCGCGACATCCTGGCGGTGCGCAGCAACGTGCGCGGCGAGGACGTGTACCTGTACCGGCTCAATCTCTCGCGCGCACAACTGCGCCAGCTGTTCCTCGGCTACGTGGCACAGGCGCAGCAACTGCAGCGCACGCCGCGCTTCTACAACACCGCCACCAGCAACTGCACCACCATCGTGTTCGAACTGGCGCGCAAGCTCGATCCTGCGCTGCCGCTGGACTATCGCCTGCTGCTGTCCGGCTACCTGCCGTCCTACGTCTACGCGCAACACGGCTTCGTGCCAGGCTACAGCCTGGCCACGCTGCGCGCGCGCGGCCGCATCGGCGAGCGCGCACGCGCGGCCGGCGCTGGCGCCGACTTCTCCACGCGCATCCGCGCCGGCATTCCCGGCGACGATCCCACGGTCACGCCATGACCCTGCGCGCACGTCTTGCGCGGTGTGCGGGCGCCGCGCTGCTGGCTGCCGCGCTGCTGCTCGGTGCCGGCTGCGCAATGGTCAGCGTGCAGTCGCGCAGCGCCGCCGACTACATCGCCACCCAGCGCGGCGACGTGCTCAGCACCGGCAGGCTCAGCGACGCCAGCCTGGAGACGCTGCGCGTGCTCGCGCTCGATCCCAAGACCTGCGAGGCGGACATCCCGGCCTGCGTCACGCAGCTGCGCGCATTGCAGGGGCTGGACCAGGAGCGGCGGCTGGCGACGCTGTCGGAGCTGTGGGTGCATGCGGCCAACGCGCGTACCTCGCGCCAGGGCCAGGCGCAGGACGATGCGGCGCTGCAGGCCTGGCTGGAAGCGGCACGCTACGCCTACGCGTATCTGTTCTACACCCAGCGGCCGGCCAGCGCGCGCGCCTTCGAGGACCGGCAGACCCAGGTGCGCGACTACTACAACTACGCGGTGCAGCAGGTGGTGGGCGAGCTGTTCCTGCGCTGGCGGGCCGGCAGCGCCAGCGGCGAACTGCACGACGACGACACCCTGCGCGCGGCCGGTTGGCAGGTGCGGGCGGACATGGGCAGCTTCCGCCTGCCGGGCGGCGTGGCGCGGCCGGACGCGATGCTGCCGGCGTCGACGTTGCGCTTCGATGGCCTGCGTAGCACCTACCGGCGCGACGGCTTCGGCGCCGAGCTGGTCGCGGAGATCGCCCCGTCCAAGGTCGGCGACCCGACCGCGTCCGCGGCGGCCCTTGCGCACGCCAGCGGCTTCAGCGAGATGCCGTATGCGCCGACCACGGTACTGCTGCGCTTCGACGGCGACAGCCTGGCGCAGGTGCTGGACACCCGCAGCGTGGTGGTGGCGCCCTACGACCCGTACCGCGACGGCGAGGTCGAGGTGCATGGCCAGCGCCTGCCGTTGGCGGCCAACTTCACCGCGGCCTACGGCCTGTGGCTGGCCCGTGCCGGGTTCGCTCGGCAATCCCTGCGTTCGATGCTCGGGCGCCAGCACGGGCTGGACCAGCCGCACCTGTACCTGATGCAGCCTTACGATCCGGACCGGCGCATCATCCTGATGCTCCACGGGCTGGCCAGCAGTCCCGAGGCCTGGGTCAACGTCGCCAACGAACTGATGGGCGACGAGCAACTGCGCCGTCACTACCAGATCTGGCAGGTCTACTACCCGACCAACATGCCGATCGCCTGGAACCGCGCGCAGATCGATGCGCTGTTGCGGCAGACCCTGCACCATTTCGATCCACAGGGGCAGGCGCCGGCCTCGCAGCACATGGTGCTGATCGGCCACAGCATGGGCGGGGTGATCGGGCGATTGCTGGTCAGCGACTCCGGCGACACGCTGTGGAACGACCTGATCGGCACGCGCGCCGACCGGCGCCCGCTGGATCCGCAGGCGCTGGCGCAGTTGCAGCCGCTGCTGCGCTTCGTGCCGCTGCCGCACGTGGACCGGGCGATCTTCATCGCCGCGCCGCAGCGCGGTACGTCCTTCGCCGAAGGCCGCCTCGGGCGCCTGGCCGCGCGCCTGGTGCGCCTGCCGGTGGCGCTGCTCGACCGCCTCAATACCGTGCTGCAGGGCATCGACGGCCCCGATGGCATGCCGATCCGCGTGCCCAACAGCATCGACAACCTGCGCGACACCGATCCGTTCGTGCGCGCGGTGGCGGATCTGCCGATCTCGACGGGCGTGCGCTACCACACCATCATCGCCCGCCGCGATCCGGCGGTGCCGCTGGCCGACTCCGACGACGGACTGGTGCCGTACCGCAGCGCGCATCTGCCCGGCGCGGCCTCCGAGTTGGTGGTCACCTCAGGCCACAGCGTGCAGGAGACGCCGCAGGCGATCCTGGAGATCCGCCGCATCCTGCACGCGCAGTTGCAGGTCGACGCCGCCGCGCCCTCGCACTGACCCGCCCGCGACGGGCGGCTGCGCGCCTGAGCCGTGACGCGCCGTGCCTAGCGGGAGGATCCGGCACGCAGCGCGGGCGATCGCCTCGCTGCGCATCGCGTCGACGCACCCAACGCATCGTCTTCCGCCGCGCCAGGCGCGCATCGCCGCGTGCGTGCGTCGCTGTGGTTGTGCCGAATTACGCAGCAAACGTGTCGAATCCTCGGTCGATGGTTTCGGATGACATCGTTGTCACGAAATTGCAGCCGCCAACCCGAACAATGCGCGCCGCCGTGATCACGATCACGGCCTCTCTCCCTCCTCCATGTCCGGCCTGCGGCACGTTTCCGTTGGCCGCGCCTACGTTCGGATTTTTCATGTCGCACTCGATCCATCTTCCCAAACGCCTGTCACGGGCGATCGCCGCAGCGTTGCTTGGTG
Organism: Xanthomonas indica; assembly: GCF_040529045.1. NCBI lineage: Bacteria > Pseudomonadati > Pseudomonadota > Gammaproteobacteria > Lysobacterales > Lysobacteraceae > Xanthomonas > Xanthomonas indica. The sequence continues at coordinate 1,569,079 of NZ_CP131914.1, forward strand.
TCGCGCCGATGGCCTTGGCCCAGGCGCAGGATGCGCAGGAGACGCAGAACACCGCGTCCGACGCCAGCGCCAAGACCCTGGACAAGATCACCGTCGCCGTCACCCGCTACAACGCCGCGGACATGCAGATGGCGGCGACCAACACGGCCAACGTGCTGTCGGCCGAGGACCTGAAGTACACCGCCGTGCACAACATCGCCGAGGCGCTGGGCCTGCTGCCGGGCGTCAACGTGGTCAACACCGGGCAGTCGTACTTCGGCGGCGTCGACGGCGCCGCGCGCGGCGAGGGCATGTTCGCCTCGGTGCGCGGCCTCAACGCCGAGTACAACGTCAACCTGATCAACGGCGTCAACGTCGCCCAGGGCCTGCCCTACAGCCGCAGCGTGCAGCTGAGCCTGCTGCCGCCGTCGGGCCTGCAGACCATCGTGTTGAACAAGACCTCCACCGCGTCGATGGACGGCGACGCGATCGGCGGCACCATCGACTACCGCACCCCCAGCGGCTTCGACTACAGCGAAGCGATGGGCGGCAGCGTCACCGCCAGCGGGCGCATGGAAAGCCGTGCGCGCGATTACGGCGACGACGGCCTGGGCAAGGGCGCGGCCGGCGAGTTCCACGCCAAGTTCGGCGCCGACAACCAGTTCGGCGTGTACACCAGCGCGTACTACGACGAGCGCCACTACGTGAACAGCGAAGTGGCCAATGCCGCGGCCTCGCGCGGCGACTGGGGCAAGAAGTACTTCTCGCGCACCACCGCCAGCGGCCAGCCGGCGCCCGGCTACGATCCGCAGGACCTGCTGATGGCCACCGGCGCCAACATCGGCTACTCCGCGGGCGATACCAAGCGCTACGGCGGCAACGTGTCCTTCGACTGGCACGTCGACCCGAGCCTGCAGCTGTACGCGCGCGCCACCTATGCCTACGCCAAGACCGAGCAGAACACCGGCTACACCCAGCTGGTGCCGGCCAACGTCAGCCTGGCGCAGATCGGCACCACCGGCGTGTACCAGCCGCAGATCAACCGCGTGGCGGTGCGCTACTGGTACGAGACCAACCCGGAAGTGGCGGACCTGGCCACCTTCCAGTTCGGCGCCGACAAGCAGCTGGGCAACTGGACGCTGTCGCCGAACCTGTTCTACAGCTACGGCGACAACGATCGCCCGGACCACGTGGAAATCTCCGCGCGGGTAGATCAGTACGCGTCCACCCAGTTTCCGTACGGCGGCGCCAGCACCTTCTCCGGCTACGACAGCGACGGCTTCCCCAAGCCGCTGCTGACCCCGGCGATCCAGGCCCAGGCCAGCGACATCGGCAGCCTGTATGCGCGCCGCTACGGCCAGTTGACCAAGTCCTACAGCGGCCAGACCAAGGGCGGCGCCAAGTTCGACGTGCGATACGACTTCGACCAGGGCGCGCTGAGCAACGTCCAGTTCGGCGTGAAGTACGTCGACAGTTCCCGCGACTTCACCTCGCGCGACTGGACCAACAGCAAGTTCACCGACGGCACCCTGCTGCGCGATACCGGCCTGGTGGTCGGGCAGTACGATGCGGTGTACCCGGGCAAGTACGCATGGCCGACGGTCAAGCTCAGCAACGGCGGGCTGAAGGCGATGATCGCCCAGCACCTGACCGCGGCCAGCTTCGACACCTGCGGCAGCCTGGCGATCAACAACCAGAACTGCGCGACCATGCGCGGCGACGAGGCGGTGACCTCGGCGTATGCGATGGCCACCTTCCGCACCGGCGACCTGGAAGTGATCCCGGGCGTGCGCTTCGAGCACACGCGCATCCGCAACACCTTCTGGACCATGCCCGAAGACGCCAACGGCAACGAGCTGCCCGGCTTCTTCAGCAGCAACCGCACCAGCTACGACGTGCCGCTGCCGAGCGTGTTCCTGAACTACCGCCCGGGCGACGGCAACGCGGTGTACCGCGCCTCGGTGTGGACCAGCTACACCCGGCCGGCGCTGGTGCAGCTCGGCGGCGGCGCCAACTACGACGTCTCCAGCGACGGCACCACGGTCATCACCGAGGGCAACCCGGACCTGAAGCCGATCAAGTCGCTCAACGTGGACCTGTCCGGCGAGTGGGACAACGGCCATGGCGGCCACGCGATGCTGGCCGGCTACTACAAGCGCCTGACCGACTACATCTACGAGAGCGGCTCTGATCCGGCCAACGCCGGCAGCAGCGCCGGCGCCGGCAACGTGCGCTACGTGCGTCCGCAGAACGGCGGCGACGGCAAGGTGCTCGGCGTCGAGGCCGCGGTGCGGCAGACCCTGCAGGGCATGCCGGCGCCGCTGGACGGCTTCGGCATCGGCGCCAACCTCACCCGCCAGACCACCCGTGTCGACCTGGGCATGGACGGCTTCCACGACGAGCGCATCCAGAACGCCCCGGACCTGATGGCCAACGCCGAGGTGTTCTACGAGAAGGGCCCGCTGTCGGTGAACCTGGCCTACCACTACTCCGGCGAATACGTCTCGGTGTACGACTACTACAACCGCGGCGCGACCTGGGACGACCTGTGGGTCAAGCCGATCACCCGCGTGGACCTGCACGTCGGCTACACCTTCAACGAGCACCTGCGCGCCGACCTGTCGGTGGCCAACCTCACCAACCGCCTGAGCTACTGGGCGCACGTGGGCCGCAACAGCACCGCGATCTCCGACATCGTCGATGCCGGCCGCACCGCGCTGCTGAACGTGAAGTACACGTTCTGAACCGGGCGCTTGCGCACGCTGGACGTCGTCACCCGCCGCACGGCCTTGTGCCGCGCGGCGGGTGGGGCGTTGTTTGCCTCGCGGTCCTGCTCGCCTGCCTGATACTGGCGGGCCTGCCGGCGTCCGCCCGTGCGGCGGACGCGCCGACCATGCGGCCGGTCGACGGCTTGCGCCTGGACCAGGTGCAACTGCTCGGCTCGCACAACAGCTATCGACCGGTGCCGACCGCACAGGTGCGGCGGCGCCTGCAGGCGCACGACGCGGCCGAATGGCCGGCACTGGCCTATGGCCATCCTTCGCTGCAGGCCCAGCTCGCGCTGGGGCTGCGGCAACTCGAACTCGACGTGGCCGCCGATCCGCGCGGCGGCCTGTATGCCGCGCCATATGCACGCGCGGATGCGGCGACCCGCGCGAGCATGCGCGCACCGGGCGCCAAGGTCCTGCACCAGCCGGGCCTGGACTACGCCAGCCACTGCCTGCGCTTCCGCGATTGCCTGGCGATCCTCGCCGCCTGGTCGCGCGCGCACCCGCGGCACACGCCGCTGGTGGTGCTGGTCAATGCGGTGGATTTCGATCCGGTGCCGGGCCTGTGGCCGCACCGTTCCGCTTTCGACGCCAACGCCCTGGACGCGCTGGACCGCGACATCGCCGAGGTGATCGGGCGCGCGCACCTGATCGTGCCCGACGATGTGCGCGGCGATGCGCCGAGCCTGCGCGACGCGGTGCTGGCGCATGCCTGGCCGCGCGTGGCGCAGGCGCGCGGCCGCCTGCTGTTCGTGCTCGACGGCAATCCGCGGCACGAAGCGCTGTATCGACAGGCGCATCCATCGCTGCGCGGTCGCATGATGTTCGGCTGGTACGCGTCGGACCAACCGGAGGCGGCGGTGCTGTCGATCGAGGATCCGCTGGCCGAGGCGCCGCGGATCCGCGCGCTGATCGCGCAGGGGTTCGTGGTGCGCACCCGCGCCGATGCCGACGGCCGCGAGGCGCGCGCGCACGACCGCCGCCGCGCGCAGGCGGCGTTGGACGCTGGCGCGCAATGGATCAGCACCGATTACTACGCCGGCGCGCCGGATCCGCAGCGGCTGGGCTACTGGCTCGGCATCAGCACGGGCCTGCGCTGCGACCGCGTCACCGCCGCGTGCGGCGCGACGGCGCCGTGAGACCTTCCATTTTGGGGATGACGATGAAGACAAGCTTGCGTTGGATGGTGTGGGTCGTGCTGGTGGTGGCGACGCTGGGGGCGCAGGCGCGGCCGGCGCCCAAGGCCGCGCCCGCGCTGCAGGTGGAAAAGGTGTGGATGCTGTTCCGTCACGGCGTGCGCGCGCCGCTGCCGGGCGAGGCCGCGGCCGCCGCGCTGGCGCCGCAACCCTGGCCGGTGTGGGACACGCCGCCGAGCCTGCTCACCGCACACGGCCGCACTGCGGTGGAACGCAGCGGCGACTACACCCGGCAATGGCTGCTGCGCGATGGCGTGCTGCCGGCGCAGGGCTGCCCGGCCGACGGCGCGGTCAGCATTTATGCCAACACCGACCAGCGCACCATCGTCAGCGCGCAGGTGCTCGCCGACACGCTGGCGCCGGGCTGCCATCTGCAGGCCGGCCACCAGGCCGAGGGCAGCGACGATCCGCTGTTCCGCCCGGTGGAAGCCGGCGCGGTGGACTTCGATGCCGCCGCGGCGGTGGCCTCGATCCAGCGCCAGACCGGCGGCCCGGGCGCGGTGCTGGCGCCGTATGCGCGCGAATTGCGCACCATGCAGCAGATCCTCGGCTGCGCGCAGCGCTGCGATTTCGTGCACATGCCCTCGTCGCTGACCCCTGGCACGAACGGGCGCAGCCTGGCCCTGCATGGGCCGCTGGACCTGACCTCGGGCACGGCCGAGGTGTTCATCCTGCAATACGCCGAGGGCATGCCGCTGGACCAGGTCGGCTGGGGCCGCGCGACCCCGGCGCGGATCGCCGCGGTGTCGCGCCTGCATGCCTTGCTGTTCGAGATCTACGCGCGTCCGCAGTACATGGCCGCGCGTGCGGGCGCGCCACTGGCGCACCGCCTGCTGGACACCCTGGGCGCGGCCGACGCGCCGCGGCTGAGCGTGTTGGTCGCCAGCGACACCCACATCGCCGCACTCAGCGGCCTGCTCGACCTGCACTTCCAGTTGCCCGGCTTCGGCCGCGACGACGCGCCCCCGGGCGGCGCACTGGTGGTGGAGCAGGTGCGCGATCCGCGCGATGGTCAGCGCTATGTGCGCGTGCGCTACCAGGCGCAGTCGCTGGACCAGTTGCGCGCGCTGACCCCGCTGAGCCTGCGCCATCCGCCGCTGCTGCAGACGCTGCAGATTCCGGGGTGTCGCGACGCCGCGACCGGGTTGTGCCCGCTGCCGCAGTTCCAGTCGTTGCTGCAGGGGGCGATGCAGCGGCGCGGCTGAGCCGGCTCGACGCTCTTCTGCTCTGCCGCTCTTTGCTTGTCGTAGGAGCGGCTTCAGCCGCGACAGGCTTCCCGGGAATGCCCGTCGCGGCTGAAGCCGCTCCTACGACGAGCTACTGCCGCGACAGGTATGCGATCGACGCGGCCTCCATCAGCCCAAGCAAGAGCCAAATCCCATCCCCCAAACGCAGAACGGGCCGCAGTGCGGCCCGTTCTGCGTCGCAAGCGCGGCAGGCCGGCTTACTTCAGCTTGGCGTCCGCGCGCAGCGCCTCGGCGCGGTCGGTCTTCTCCCACGAGAACGCGGTGGCCTGGTGCTGGGCGCCGGTGCCGTCGGTGTAGGTGAAGGCCTTCGGGGTGCGGCCGAAGTGGCCGTACGAGGCGGTCTGCTGGTACATCGGGTGGATCAGGTCGAGCATCTGGATGATGCCGAACGGACGCAGGTCGAAATGCTTGCGGATCAGCTTCTCGATCTGCTCGTCGGCGATCTTGCCGGTGCCGAAGGTGGTGACCGAGATCGAGGTCGGCTCGGCCACGCCGATGGCGTAGGAGACCTGCACTTCGCAACGGTCGGCCAGGCCCGCGGCGACCACGTTCTTGGCGACGTAGCGCGCGGCGTAGGCGGCCGAGCGGTCGACCTTGGACGGATCCTTGCCGGAGAACGCGCCGCCGCCGTGGCGCGCCCAGCCGCCGTAGGTGTCGACGATGATCTTGCGCCCGGTCAGGCCGCAGTCGCCCACCGGCCCGCCGATCACGAACTTGCCGGTCGGGTTGATGTGGAACTTGGTGCCCTTGTGCAGCCACTTGGCCGGCAGCACCGGCTTGAGGATCTCCTCGCGCACGGCTTCGACCAGGTGCTTCTGCTTGATGTCCGGATCGTGCTGGGTGGACAGCACCACCGCGTCGATGGCGGTCGCCACGCCGTCTTCGTAGCGCAGGGTGACCTGGCTCTTGGCGTCCGGGCGCAGCCACGCCAGCGGCGAGTTCTTCTTCTTGCGCACCTTGGCCTGCTGTTCGACCAGGCGGTGCGACAGGTGGATGGCGGCCGGCATGAAGCTGTCGGTCTCGCGGGTGGCGTAGCCGAACATCAGGCCCTGGTCGCCAGCGCCCTGTTCTTCCGGCTTCTTGCGGTCCACGCCCTGGTTGATGTCCGGCGACTGCTTGCCGATCAGGTTGAGCACGCCGCAGGTCTCGCCGTCGAAGCCGACGTCGGAGCTGTTGTAGCCGATGTCCAGGATCACCTTGCGGGTCAGCGCTTCCAGATCGATCCAGGCGCTGGTGGTGATCTCGCCGGCGACGATCGCCACGCCGGTCTTCACCAGCGTTTCGCAGGCCACGCGCGCGCGCTTGTCCTGGGTCAGGATCGCGTCGAGCACCGCATCGGAGATCTGATCGGCGATCTTGTCCGGGTGGCCTTCGGAGACCGACTCGGAGGTGAAGAGATAGCTGGACATCGCGGCTATATCCTTGTATTCGGATGAAAAGATGGAGGCGAATGATACACGGGCGCCGGGCGGCGTGCATGATGCCCGGGGTCGACGTTGCCCAAGGTTAACCGGTTGGCGCGCCACGGTGCGGCCGTCACCTTGCCGTAGCCAGATTGCAAGATCGGTGTCGCCGCCGCGGCCGAAGCTGTGCGCAGTCAGCAAGGGGGCTTGCCGTGCTCGCACTCGAACGCCGTCTTCAGGACCGCTACCCGCACTGGTTTGCCGGACGCCGCTCGCGGCTGGTCCGGCCATTGCTGCGCGGTCTGCAGAAATGGTCCGGACTGGACGCGCTGGACGCGTTCCTGGAGGCCAACCGCGACCTGCGCGGGTTCGCCCTGGTCCAGGCCGGACTGGATTTCCTGCAGGCCCGCTACGTGGTCGCACCGACCGCGGCCGACTGCATCCCGGCGCGTGGCCGCCTGCTGATCGTCGCCAACCACCCCTCCGGTGCGCTGGATGCGCTGGCGCTGCTGGACTGCGTGGGCCAGGTGCGGCGCGACGTGAAGATCGTCGCCAACGATTTCCTGTGGGCGCTGGAGGGGCTGCGCGATCTGCTGCTGCCGGTGCGCATCCTCGGCGGCGCGCCGTCGCCGGCCAGTGTGCGGGCGATCGAACAGGCGCTGGCGCAGGAGCAATGTGTGATCGTATTCCCGGCCGGCGAGGTCTCGCGGCTGGGTTGGGGCGGCGTCGCCGACGGGCGCTGGCGCCGCGGCTTCCTGCGCTTTGCCCTGCGTACCGCCGCGCCGGTGCTGCCGGTGCGTATCCATGCGCGCAACTCGGCGCTGTTCTATGGCGCCTCGGCGCTGTTCAAGCCGGCCGGGACCGCGCTGCTGGCGCGCGAGATGTTCGCCCGCCGCGAGCGCCGCATCGCGCTCAGCCTGGGCCGAGCCCGCGCGCTGCCGCAGGACCTGCCCGAAGCCGAGCTGATGCGGCGCCTGCGCAGCGAGCTGTATGCGCTGGGCCGCAGCGGTGGGCAGGCCGCGCCGAACGAGGAAGCGCTGGTCGCCGCCGAGGACCCGGCGCAGCTGGCGGTGGAAGTGGCCGGCCTGCGCAGCCTTGGCCACACCCTGGATGGCAAGCAGATCCGTGTCGGCCGGCTGCGTGCCGGTTCGGCGCTGCTGCGCGAGATCGGCCGCCTGCGCGAACTGACCTTCCGCGCGGTCGGCGAGGGCACCGGCCGGCGCCTGGACCTGGACGACTACGACACTTGGTACGAGCACATCGTGCTGTGGGAAGGCGCCGCCACGCGCGTGGTCGGCGCCTACCGGGTCGCCCGCGGCGCACCGGTGCTGGCCGAGCGCGGTCTGGCCGGTTTCTACACCGCCGAACTGTTCCGCTACGGCGAGGGCATGCTGCCGCGCATCGCCGCGGGCATGGAACTGGGCCGCAGCTTTGTGGTGCCGGACTACTGGGGCAGCCGCAGCATCGACTACCTGTGGCAGGGCATCGGCGCCTATCTACAAGACCATCCGCAGGTGCGCTACCTGTTCGGCGCGGTGTCGATCAGCGCCGCGCTGCCGTACGAAGCGCGCGAGCAGATCGTGGCCTACTACGCGCGCTACTACGGCGACGCCAGCGGTGAAGCCGCCTCGGCGCGGCCGTTCCCGTATCCGGAAGCGCCGCCGGCGTTCGACGAACTGGATGCCGACACCGCCTTCAAGGTACTCAAGGGCAATCTCGACGCGCTGGGCGCGGCGGTGCCGATGCTCTACAAGCAGTACACCGATCTGTGCGAGCCCGGCGGTGCGCGCTTCCTCGCCTTCGGCGTGGATCCCGCGTTCAACGATGCCGTCGACGGCCTGATCGAACTGGACCTGCAGCGCATCCGCAGCAAGAAGCGCGCGCGCTACCTCGAACGACCCCGCAACGAAGCAGAGGTGGTGGCATGAGTCCGCTCAACAGCCTGGCGCCGCGCCGCGCGGTGTTCGTTTCCGACGTGCACCTGGGGGCGCCGCATTGCCATGCGCGTGAACTGGCCGACTTCCTCGGCGGCTTGCGCTGCGAACAGCTGTACCTGGTCGGCGACATCGTCGACTTCTGGTGGATGGCGCAGCGCCGCGCGGTCTGGAGTGCGGCGCACCAGCGCGTGATCGATGCGCTGCACGCGCTGGCCCGCGGCGGCACCGAACTGATCTACGTGCCCGGCAACCACGACCGGCCGATCCGCCGCTTCTGCGGGCTGGCGCTGCCGGCGATGCAGGTGCGCCGGCGCGCGGTGCACACGACCGCCGATGGACGCCGCCTGCTGGTGGTGCACGGCGACGACTACGACAGCGTGACCCAGTTCGGCGGCCTGCAGGAGAAGTTCGGCGACTGGCTGTACTACCGCATCCTCACCGGCAACCAGCTGACCAACCGCGTGCGCCGCCGCCTGGGCATGCGCTACTGGTCGCTGGCCGACTATCTGAAGCGGCAGAGCAGCGCGGCCGAGCGCTACATCGAGCGCTTCGTCGCCGCCGGCCTGGACGACGCGCGCCGCCGCGGCCTGGACGGGGTGATCTGCGGCCATGTGCACCGCGCCGGGCTGTTCGAGCGCGACGGCCTGGTCTACGCCAACGACGGCGACTGGGTGGAGAGCCTCACCGCGCTCGCCGAGGACGCCGACGGCACGCTGCGCCTGCTCTCGCACCGCGGCGACGTGCTGCGCGAACTGCCGCCACGCCTGCGGCTGGTGCAGGAGAACGCCTGGCCGCGCGCGGCCTGAAGCAGGCGATCGGGCCAGACAGCGCTGCACCGCCTGGCACCTGACTGAAAGATTCGTGCGTTCGACCGCTGCCGCGCCTGCGCGCCGTGCCATTGCCCCGGTCGCGATCGTTCCGGTCGAGGCGCGGCTGCCCCTGCACTGGACGGAAGCGTAGAACCTGGCGTGACCGCCATTCCACGATGATGGTGTGTGGTGTGCATCACCGCCTTTGCATCGGGTCTACTGCGATGCATCGGTGCGGCATGCCCGGGCAGGAACCCACTTCGCGCCCGGGCCTCGCGCTGATCCATGCCGCTGTGGCGCGCATGGGCCGCATCCCGATCAGTTCTGGAGTTGTGGAGACCGTGAAACCAGGGAAGGCGTTGTGCGGCCGGTCGCGCCGATCCATGGAGACGTGGCACGGTTTGGCCTGGTCCGCCGTTTCCGGCGATCTCGTCCAGGCGCACGTCGCCGCGCCTGGCGCGCGGCCGCGGACATGCCTGCGCTTGGCGTGCCTGGGCGTGCTGCTTGCGGCGAGTGCGGCCTCGATCGCGCAGAACACGGTGTATGGCTGCGCGGAGCCCGCGGCGCCGCGTCCGCTTCCCGATCCGTTGCTGTGCGCGCAGCAGGCGGGCGTGTCGACGCCGCACACGGCGGGCGAAGCGCGGGTCGCGGCATTGTTTGCGCGTGCCAAGGAGCAGCTCGACGGCGGCCGCCTCGACGCTGCCGAACAGACGCTCGACTGCGCCGCGGCCAACATCGGCGATGCCGGCGATACCCGCCTGCGCTACGAACTCACCCGCCGCCGCGGCATTCTCGATTTCCGCCGCGAACGCCTGCCGCAGGCGCTGGCGCGCTTCGAATGTGCGGCCACGCTGTCCCGGTCGTTGCACGACCGCGCCGGCGAGGCACGCGATCTGAACAATGTGGGGGCGGCGCTGCGCCGGCTCGGCGATTTCCGCGGCGCCCTGCGCCACCTGACGCTGAGCCTGGACCTGCAGCGCGCGCGCGGCGCGGCGTCGGCGTCCGTGCTCACCAATATCGCCGACGTGTACCGCGAACTGCGCGAGCCCGACACCGCGATGCGCTACTACCGCGAAGCGCTGGCCGCCAACCGCGCGCAGGGCGACGCCATCGAGGCCGCGCATGTGCAGGAAACCATGGCCGAGCTGGCGCTCGACAGTGGCGACACGGCGCAGGCGCTGGCCTGGTTGCAGGAAGCGCTGGCCGTGTACGGCGCGCAGGGCCGCCGGGTGTACGAACTGCGTGTGCACGATGGCCTGATCCGCGCGGCACTGGCGCTTGGCGACGTGGCGCAGGCGCAGCGCTGGAGCTCCAGTGCGCTGGCGCTGGCCGAGGCATGGGCGCTGCCGTTGCCGTCGGCGTTGCAGCTGCAACTGGCGCGGACCGCCCGGCTCGAAGGCAATGCCGCCGCCGCCGCGGCACGCTTGCGCGCGGCGCTGGCGGCGGCCGCTGGCGGCGATCCGGTGCGGGTGCCATTGCTGGAAGAACTGGCACGGCTGCAGGAAAGCAGTGGCGACACGGGCGCGGCCATCGCCACGCTGCGGCGTGCGAACACGGAAGCCGCCGCACTGGTGCGCGCGCAGCACGATCGCCAGTTGGACTGGCTGCGGGTCCGCTTCGACACCGCCGAAAAGCAGCGCACCATCGACGCCCTGCAGAGCGAAAACCGCCTGCGCCAGGTCCAGCTGCGCCAGCGCACCTTGCTGCTGTGGCTGGCGCTGGTGTCGGGCGTCGCCGCGGTGCTCGGCGTCTGGCTGTGGCTGCAGCGTCGCCGGCAGCGCGAGCGCGTGCTGCAGGCCGCGCAGCAGGTCCGCCATGAGGAGCAACTCGCGCGCTATCGCCGAGAGGCCGATGCGCTGGCCGAGGATCGCAGCCTGCTGCAGACCCTGCTCGACAGCCGCGAGGATGCGCTGTGCCTGCTCGATGCCGAAGGCCAGGTGCTGGCCACCAATCGTGCCGGCCGCCTGCTGCTTGGCGGCGCGGACGCCGCCGAACCGGTCGGGCAGGCGGTGTTCGCCTGCGTTGCCGAGAGCGACCGCCCGGCCTTGCAGGCGGCGCTGGAGCGGATGGAGGACAGCGCCGCGCAGCGACTGGAGGTCGTGGCGCGGCACGGCACGCCGCTCGCCGCCACCCTCGCGCCCTGGCAGGGCGGCGATGGCCTGGTCGTGCTCGCCCTGCAGGAACGCGACAGTGATGCGGGGTCGGACACCGCGCAGGCCGAGGACGTGCACGAGGAGGCCGCTGCGCCTGCGTTGCGCGACGCGTTCCGGCGCGCGCTGGTCGACTTGATGCTGGCGGTCATCGATACTTGGGAGCGCGCCACGGCAACGGGCCGGCTGGAGCTGGCCGAGCGCAGCCGGATCTGGCGCGTGAACATCGACGACGGCCGCCTGCGCGCGCGAGCGATGGAGCGCTACCTGGCGGTCTCCAAATTGCCCAGCAACCCGCGCTGGCGGGATGTGCTGCGCTCGGCCTATTTCGTGCTCGCACACTGCGACGGGCTGTCGGCAGAGGCGCGCGCCGCCTTGCAGTCCAGGATCGACACGGTGCTGGCCTACACCCGCCGGGATGCGCTCGGCTGAGCGTGCCCGGCATTCCTGCTGGCGATCGTTGGCTGCATTGAGGAGCGCGCGCGGCTGCACGGTGTGTCAGCGCCCGCGCTTGGCCGGGCAGACCACGCACGCGCCCTTCAAGCCTTGTTCCATGCGATAGGTGCTGTGGTGGTCGCGGGCCAGGAAGGTCGTCGGGCCGAGCACGATGGGCTTGGCCGATCGCGAGGGCGCCACCACCTCGCAATAGGCGGCGATGGTGTTGAGCGTATTGGTGTAGGGCTCGTGGCTATCGACCACCCCGCACTTGTCCATGGTCTGCCGCAACTGCTCGCCATCGAAATCGAACTTCACCACCACCTCCGGTTCCTGGTCCTGCTCCAGGCACCAGTCCGGTGGCAGGGTGTCGTGGCCGTGGGCGATCAGGGGAAGGGTCAGCAGCACCGCGACGAGGGCGGTGTAGAAGATGGAGCGGTAGGCAGGCATCGGAATCTCGCAATGCGCAGAGAAGGGACCAGCAGCCTACGAGCGGCGCCGCGGCGGATGCCAGCGCATCCACGGGTATAGACCGGGAATAAATCCGCCTAACGCATTGATTTCCAGGATGGTGGCATTCGCGCCACAGGTGCAGCGCGCGCCCGGTGCAGGCCCGCCGCCGCACTCGGCCTCGCCAATCCCGCCCGGTTCGTTCCGCGGGCGGCCCGGCTTCGCCCTCGTGCTGCGCCGACGCGCTGCCTAGCCTGAAATCGCCGGATCGCAGCGTCTGCCGATGCGGCGGTGGCCATCCCCCGGGGGCGATCCACGTACCCCAGCCATCTCCAATCCCTTCCATAGAGCGAGAGAACCCTCATGAAGAAGAAGTTCCTTGTCGCAACCGCCCTGCTGGCGGGCAGTGTCGTCGGCGCCCCTGCGCTGGCGGTCGAAAACCCGATGGACCAGGCCGGCATCCAGCACAACATGTACCTGGGCTGCCTGATGGAACTCAATGTCTCGGCTGAAGATGCCCTGGCGGTGCTGGTCAAGAAATGTGGCTATGCTCCAGGTGTGCCGATCGAGCGGTTCGTTGCCACGCAGCAGCCCATCGTCGATGGCGTCGATCCGACCCGGCCGATGACCGAGAACCTGGCCGGGCTGCGCCAGCAGCTCAGTGCCTATGAATTCTCGTTCATCGTGCGCATGGACCAGATCGTCGAGAACGCCGAGGATCTGGACGCCGCTGCGGTGCAGTTCGAGGAACTGGAGCGGGAGGCCATCGCGCGGCTCGATCCCAGGTCGAAGAACGGCGCGCTGATCCTGGGCGGACTGAGCGTGGCCAAGCACTCCAACCGCTACTGGGCCAATGTCTTGGCCGAGCGTGGCGAGGCCGCGGCGGGTGGCACCGCAGCGAAGAAAAAGGGACGGTTCTGGCGGTGGCTGGCGGTCATCGGATCGGACGCGGCCGGCTTCCTACTCACCGAAAATCCCGTCGTCGCGGCCGCCACCTCCAACACGGTCTACGACATCGTCCTTGGCGAGACCACAACGCCCACCCCGGGAGATTAATCCCATTCCGATGACTGTCCAGTTCCGATCCGGACAGTGTCCTGGCGCCGGGCGGCGTTCTGCCGGTGCGATTTTCCCAACGCCCAGAGAAGAACGGCCTCCCACTGCGCACCGTCGTCGTGGCGTTACGTCGCGGAGTCTGAGCAAGACCACATCGCCACAGCCTTCCCTTGAGAGAACCTATACATGAACAAAAAGTCCCTTGCCGCAAGCCTTGTGCTCTTGGCCGGTGGTGCCGTCGGCGTCCCCGTGCAGGCCGCAGAGAACCCCATGGACCACGCCGGCGTCCAGCACAACATGTACCTCGGCTGCCTGATGGACCTGAACCCGTCGCACGACGAGGCGTTGACCGTGCTGATCAAGAAGTGCGGCTACGACCCCGGCATGTCGCTGGAGCGGTTCATCTCCACGCAGCAGCCGATCATCGATGGGATCGACCCGACCCGGTCGGTGACCGAAAACCTGACGGGACTGCGCCAGCGGTTCAGTGCCGATGAATTCGCGTTCGTGGTGCGGATCGACCAGATCGTCGAGAATGCCGAGGACCTGGAGGCTGCGGCAGTACAGTTCGAGGAACTGGAGCGCGACGCCATGGCAAAGCTCGATCCCACCTCCAAGAACGGCGCGCTGATCCTGGGAGGGTTGAGCGTGGCCAGGCACTCCACGCGTTACTGGTCCAGGCAGGCGGCCGAAAGCGGTGAGGTTGCGGCAGAGGGCGCGACCTCGAAGAAGAAGGGACGATTCTGGAAGTGGCTGGGCGTCATCGCAGTCGACGTAATGAGCTATTTCGAATCGGAAAATCCCGGTACGGCGGCTACGTCCTCCGACGATGCGTACTCACTGTTCTTCGAAGACTTCGGAGTCTGATCCGGGTGCTGCCTGGGTAGGGGAAGGGCGCCCTGGTGAGGTGCCTTTCCTTTTTGAGTCAGTCGGCCAGCCAAGCCGATGGGTGCTTCATGTTCCGGTGCATGCGCTGTGCGCAACGCCTACTCGGTCGCCGTCGTGACAGGCACCTTCGTGCAACGCAGCCGAACAGCGTCAGGACTGAAGCCCCTCACACGCCTGCATGCCGCACATTTACAGTTGCTCAAACCAGGCCACTGTGGGAGCGGCGTCCGCCCCAAAGGCTGGGTCACCTCTGCCGCTTGCAATGCATCAACACCGCCGCCACCGCCGCGCACCCATCGCCGCATCGCTGCTAGCATCGGCCGATGGATTCCCTTACTCAGATCGTCCTCGGCGGTGCCATTGCCGCCGCCATCGCGCCGGCTGCACATCGGCGTGCGGCACTGCTCGCCGGTGCCGTACTCGGCACCTTGCCCGATCTCGACTCGCTGATCCTGCTGCCGCTGACCCGCGACCCGGTCACGTTGATGACGGTGCATCGCAGCTTCAGTCATTCGCTGCTCGTGCTGCCGCTGCTCGGCTGGCTGATCTGGTGGCTGTTCCGCCGCTTCGGCCACGGGCGGGTCGCCGAAGCGCCGCGCCGCTGGTTCTGGGCGATCCAACTGGCGCTGATCACCCATCCCTTGCTGGATGCGTTCACTGTCTACGGCACACAGCTGTGGTGGCCGCTGCGGCCGCCGCCGACGATGTGGTCGAGCGTGTTCATTATCGATCCGGCCTATACGCTGTGGTTGCTGCTGGCTTGCGCCATCGCCTGGTTTGCCCGCGCGCGGCGCGTGGCGCAGCAGGCGTTGCTTGCCGGACTGCTGTTGAGCAGCGCTTACCTGGGCTGGTCGCTGCTGGCCAAGCAACTGGTCGATCGCGAGGCCGACCGCGCGCTGGCGGCGATGGGCCTGGCGCAGGCGCCGCGCTTTTCAGTGCCGATGCCGTTCAACACGCTGTTGTGGCGGGTGGTGGCGATGACGCCGAGTGGCTACGTGATTGGCGAGCGTTCGCTGGTCGCCGATCACGGGCCGATGCGCTTCCAGGGCTATCCCTCCAACACCCAGGCGCTGGCGCAAGTGCGCGACCTGCCGGCGGTGCAGCGGCTGAGCTGGTTCAATCGCGGTTTCATGCGCGCGCAGGTCAGGGACGGCGAGCTGGTGCTCAGCGACCTGCGCATGGGCCTGGAGCCGGACTACAACTTCAATTTCGCGGTGGCGCGGCAGCAGGGCGACAGCTGGGAGGCGATGCCGCCGCGGCAGTTGCAGGCCACCTACCGGGCGCCGGAAGCACGTGGGCAGATTCGGGCAGCGCTGGTGCGGATGTGGCAACGGATCTGGGTCGAACCGGCGTCATCCGCGCCGGTCAGCGCGCAGGCGCCGACAGCGGCGCGTTGAGCGCGGCACACAATCGACCGAGGCATGGCGCGCCCTCATTGGGGAACGAATCGGCGCAAGCATTAATTCTTCGATCATGGAGCGCCCGCTGCAAGCCAGGGCCGTGTCTCCGCACTGCAGCGGTGATGTCCAGTTCGCCAATTCGACCCGGTTCGTTCCCGTCGCGACCCGGTTCCGCCCTCGTGTGTCGCCGCAGACCGGCCTAACTTGAAACCGTCGCATCGCGCCGTGTGCCGATGCGGCGGTGGTCGCCTCGCATGGGATCCCCTCAGGAACGTCGGGAGACCTGGGCCATCCTCTTTCCATCCATTGCATGAGAATATTCATGAACAAAACGCTTTTTGGCGCGACCGCCGCCCTCCTGATCTGTAGCGCCTTTGGCGCCGCCCCCGCGCTGGCAGCCGAGAACCCGATGGACCAGGCGGGCATCCAGCACAACATGTACCTCGGCTGCTTGATGGACACCAAGGCCTCGCCCGACGATGCGCTGGTCGTCCTGGTCGAGAAGTGCGGTTACGACCCCGGCATGCCGCTGGAGCGCTTCATCGCCACGCGCAAGCCCATGATCGATGCAATCGATCCGACACGGCCGATGACCGAGAACTTGGCCGGGCTACGCCAAGAACTCAGTGCCTACGAGTTCTCGTTCATCGCGCGGATGGACCAGATCGTGCAGAACGCCGGGAGCCTGGACGCGGCGGCGGTGCAATTCGAGGAATTGGAACGGGAAGGCATCGCGCGACTCGACCCCAAGTCGAAGAATGGCGCGCTGGTTCTCGGCGGGCTGAGCGTGCTCAGACACTCCGCGCGCTACTGGTCGAAATTTGCGGCGGATAC
This sequence comes from Xanthomonas indica, assembly GCF_040529045.1. NCBI lineage: Bacteria > Pseudomonadati > Pseudomonadota > Gammaproteobacteria > Lysobacterales > Lysobacteraceae > Xanthomonas > Xanthomonas indica. Next base: position 1,585,631 of record NZ_CP131914.1, read on the forward strand.
CACGTCGAAATACGCTGGGTCTCCGGATCCATACAATGCATGGATGATGGTCGTAGCGTACGACGTAATGGGTTGTCTCGTCTTTAATAACGCCGAATTGGCGTCTTTAACCTCCTATATAGGCTTTTATATACTCGTCTCACAAGGATATTTCCCGCTCTACGCAGACCAAGAGCTCTCCCTCTGAGCCTGCCTCTGGTGGTACAGATAAAGGAAGGCGTTCCCGTCGGGACGCCTTTTTTATCAGATAGAAAAGGCGCCATGTCGCCACTGTTCTGACGTGCAGGCGGCACTGATCCACGTTTCTGAAGGTGGCTGAGCTAGGCCTTCTCTGCATCGCTAGCAGAGTTGGTGCTCAGAGGCCTACACATGGGCCTGGAGCCGGACTACAACTTCAACTTCGCCGCAGCTGCCGGCCGCGTACCGGACGCCGGTGGCACGTGGGCAGATCCGCGCAGTGCTGGCGCGGATGTGGCAACGGATCTGAGTAGAGCCGGCGTTGCCCGCGCCGGTCGACGCGCGGGGGCCGGCAGCAGCGCGTTGAGCACGGCGCGATAAGCCGTAGCGTGATGCGCCTTCATCGCCGACGCGGAGTCGCGAGGCGGCGGTCATCGCCAGGGCGCTTGAGGACGGCTCTCGGTGGTCGGCCGCCCCGCATGTGTCCATCAGTTGCCGGAGCTGTTCCCTGTCGAGATCGACCTTCTTCCCCTGTTCGGCTCCCGGTCCTGCTCCAGTCACCCGTCCGGTGGCGGCAGGGTGCCGAGGGCGTAGCGGTCGCGGGCGGGGTCAGAGAGGCGCGATGAAGCGCATGGATGGCGGGGCGGCAGGCATCGGAGTTCTCCCGACGCAAGAGAGGGGATCGGCAGCCTAAGCGGCGGTGCCACGGATTCCAGCGCATCTGCGGGTATGGATTGGGAACGAATCGGCATAAGGCATTGATTCCTTGATCATGGGTGCCCACCGCGCGGCAGGACAAGGTTTGCGCGATGCGGCGGCGGTGCCATCGCCTCGCCAATTCGACCCGGTTCGTTCCCGTCGCGACCCGATTTTGCCCTCGTGCGTCGCCGCAGACCCGCCTAGCCTGAAACCGTCGCATCGCGTCGTGTGCCGATGCGGTGTCGTCGCCTCGCCTGGGTCCGTCGCAGGAACGTCGGAGATCTGGCTCACCCTCCATCCATTGCATGAGAACGTTGATGAATACGAAGCTCTTTGTCGCGACCGCCACCCTCTTGATCAACAGTGCCTTCGGCACCACCCCCGTGCAGGCGGCCGAGAATCCGCTCGATCAGGTAGGCATTCAGCACAACATGTACCTGGGCTGCCTGATGGACGCGAAAGCCTCGCGCGACGAGGCCCTGGCCGTCCTGGTCGAGAAGTGCGGCTACAATCCCGGCATGCCGCTGGAGCGCTTCATCGCCACGCACCAGCCCATGATCGATGCAATCGATCCGCTCCGGCCGATGACCGAAAACCTGGTCGAGCTGCGCCAACAACTCAGTGACTACGAGTTCTCGTTCATCGTGCGAATGGACCAGATCGTGCAGAACACCGAGAGCCTGGACGCGGCGGCGGTGCAATTCGAGGAATTGGAACGGGAAGGCATCGCGCGGCTCGATCCCAAGTCGAAAAATGGCGCGCTGGTGCTGAGCGCGCTGAGCGTGGTCAGACATTCCGCGCGCTATTGGTCTAAATTTTCGGCCGGCACCACGTCGAAACCGGACCCGAAAAAGGGCTGGGCGATTGTCTCAGTGTGCGATGCAATGGGCGCGCTCTTCTTTGGCAGCAGCGAGATGGCGGCTTCCGCCTCGTATTCGGCCTATCAAGAACTCGCTTCGCAGGGATATTTCCCACTCTACGCAAACTGAAATCTTCTTCATGATCTTGCTTTAGGCATTGCAGATGAAATAAAGAAAGGCGTTCCCTAATGGGGCGTCTTTCTTCATCAGACACACCGAGAATGCGAACATGTCGCCGCTGTTCTGGTGTGCCGGTGCAGCGTTGATTCTGGCTTGTGAATGCGGCTGAGCCGAGCGTTCCTTGCATCGCCAGCGAAGTAGCTTCGCGCGACAACGTCACTTCGCGATGGCGTGGTGTAGGGCAGGAGCTGGCAGGCGATCCATCCGCGGCACCTGGAGGCAGCATATCGGGTGCCAGTCGATGCGCAGGCATCAACACCGCGCCGTGAGCGCCGCTCAATACACCGTCGCGTGCGCCTGCACGAACGAATAGAAGAACACCGCGTCCGGGTCGCTCTGCACCTGCGCCATTTCCCGGCGCATGCCGGCCACGGTCTCCGCATCCACCGCGCCGGCCTGCAACAGCCGTTCGGCCGCCGACAGCAGCAGTTCCTCCCAGAACCCGATCATGGTCTTGCGCCGCGCCGGCTCGCGGTTGTCCAGGTGCAGGGTCTTGATCTCGGTGCTGACGTCACGATAGCCGCCGGCGAGCAGCAGGTTGCCGAGCTTGGCGCCGACGAACGGGTCGCCGCCGTGGTCGTACTGGAAGTCGTTGAACGCCATCCAGTAGCGCCACACGTTCGGCGAGTACGGGTGCAGCAGGAACGAGGCGTTCATCACCTCGGTCACGTAGACCGGCGAGCCCGGCGCCAGCACCCGCCGCACTTCGCTGAGCACCCGCGCCGGCGACGGTACGTGCTCCAGCACCCAGCACAGGAATGCCGCATCGAAGCTACGTGGCTGGAACGGCAGGTCGCCGGCGTCGGCCTGCTGCAGGGTGTAGCGATCCTGGCACCAGGGCATGCGCTGCAGGTTGTCGCGCGCGGCCTGCAGCTGCGCCTCGCTCAGGTCGACGCCGGTGACGTGCAGGTCGGGAAAGCGCCGCAGCAGCACCTCGGTCTGCGCGCCGACGCCGCTGCCCACTTCCAGCAGGCGCCGCGCGCCGGTGTAGTCGATCTGGTTGAACAGGGTGGCTTCCAGCAAGCGCGCCTGCTTCAGCAGGCGTGCCTGTTCGGTGTCGGAATAGCCGTGAAGATAGGTCGGGGAGTTGGGAGACGTGCCCATGGCGGTGCTCCAGGGAGAAGAAAACGTCAGGCGGCGGCGGACAAGGCCGGCGGCACCCCGGCGATCAGCGCATCGAAGTACTCGGCGGTCAGCGCCAGTTGCGCCTGCGCGCTCTCGGCGCGGTTGACCACGGCACGGAACGCGGCGTTTTCCGGCCGGTCCTTGGCGTACCAGCCCAGATGCTTGCGCGCGATGCGCACGCCCTGCGCCTCGCCGTAGAAATCGTGCAGGGCCTGCAGGTGGCCGAGCAGGGTGTCGCGCACGAACGCCAGCGACGGCGCCGGCTGCAGTTTGCCGGTGGCCAGGTAGTGGGCGATTTCGCCGAAGATCCACGGCCGGCCCTGCGCCGCGCGCCCGACCATCACCGCATCGGCGCCGGTTGCGGCCAGCACCTGTGCCGCCTTCTGCGGCGAATCGATATCGCCGTTGGCGATCACCGGAATGCGCAGCATCGCCTTGATCTGGGCGATGGTGGCGTACTCGGCCTGGCCGCTGTAATGCTGGTCGCGGGTGCGCCCGTGCACCGCCAGCGCGGCGATGCCGCAGTCCTCGGCGATGCGCGCGATGACCGGGCCGTTGCGATGGTCGCAGTCCCAGCCGGTACGGATCTTCAGCGTCACCGGCACCGGCGAGGCCTTCACCACCGCGCTGAGGATGCGCGCCACCAGCGCCTCGTCGCGCATCAGCGCCGAACCGGCCCAGGCGTTGCACACCTTCTTCGCCGGGCAGCCCATGTTGATGTCGATCAGTTGCGCGCCGTGGTCGGCGTTGTAGCGCGCGGCCTCGGCCAGTTGCTGCGGTTCGGTGCCGGCGATCTGCACGCTGACCGGGTCCGGCTCGCCGGCGTGGTCCATGCGCTGCAGCGACTTGCGGGTCTGCCAGAAGCGCGGATCGGAGATGGTCATCTCCGACACCGCCAGGCCGGCGCCCAAGCGCTTGCACAGCAGCCGGAACGGCTTGTCGGTGACCCCGGCCATCGGTGCCAGGATCACCTTCGGTTCGATCGTGTAGGGGCCGATGCGCATGCCGCTAGTGTAGCGGGGCGTGCGTCAGCGCGCCCTGCAGTCGCGCCGCCCTCCGCGACTCCGGACGCCGCGCGCGTCAGCGAATCAGCTGGTACAGCTCGAAGCCGTTGTCCTTGCCGTCCAGGATCAGCAGCAATTCGTTCGGTCCCAGCGCGACCAGGCGGCCGACGCTGTTGCCATGCGTGCCGTCGGAGACATGACCAGGCGCGTAGGCCGCTTCCGGCTCGTCGTTCACCGTGCTGGCGCCGAGGAAGGCCAGTTCGTGGCTGCCGGCGGCCAGCGGGTACAGCGTGCCGCTGCGGCGCTGCGAGCCGCTGGTCTTGCTCAGGTGATAGCCGCAGGGATCGCGGCGGATCTCGGCCTTGAAGTAGGGATAGGCGTAGGCGAAGTGCGGGTCGACCTGGATCGAGCGCACCTTCCAGCGGCCTTCCAGGGTGCCGGGCTGCTGCGGCGTCCGCGCGCGTTGCAGCAGGGTGCGCGCCAGCGCCGCGCCCTTGTCCTGATCGGCATCGTCGTACTGCGCGGCGATCACCTGCTGCAGGCGTTCGGCGGACACGGTTACCGCGGCGCGGTCGGCATCGGCGGCCAGGCTGTTCCAGTCGCAGCGCGGTGCCGCGGCGGCGGACAGCGGGAGCAGCAGTGCGCACAGCACACCGAACGGCAGCAGGGAGCGGGGCATCGGGAACTCCTTGTCGGGATGCGGCCGGCGCGGCGGCCGGCGGTGTGCGGTCAGGGAAACACCGCCAGGGCGGCGGCGCAGGCCGCCCCGCCCGGACTCAGGCGGCGTCCGGGGTCAGCCGCGGCATCGACGCCGCCGCGCCTTCGGCCTCGGTGGAGCGCGCCGCATAGTGGTTGGCGAAGCGCACGTGGGTGGCGAACACGGCGTTCGGCGACTGCGCCATCGACGCCACCAGGGCGCCGTTGAAGGCATCGCCGGCGCCGGTGGTGTCCACGGTGTGCGCGGTCTCGGCGCCGATCCGGTAGTAGGGCTGGGTGTCGCCGAGCAGGCGCTCGTCGGGGTGCGAGATGAAGGCGCCGACCGCGCCCAGCGTCACCACCACGGTGCCGCCGGGCAGCAGCTTGCGGCACAGCGCGTGCAGGCTGCCGCCATCGGTGGCGGCGACGTCGTCGGCGTCCACGCGCACGCCGACATGGCGCGCGAGCAGGGCGGCGAACTCGGTCTCGTTGGGGGTCAGCACGTCGGCCAGCTTGAGCAGGCCGATGCTGGTCTGCGCATTGGCCGGGGCGGCGTTGAGCACGGTGGTCAGGCCGGCCTCGCGGGCCAGCGCCAGGGTGCCCTCGATGGTCTCGATCGGCGATTCCAGCTGCGCGAGCAGCACCCGCGCCGAACCCAGCAGCGGGCGCTGTGCCTGCACGAAGTCCAGGCTCAGCGCCGCGTTGGCGCCGGCGCCGATGACGATGGTGTTGCGGCCGTGGCCATCGACATAGATGCCGCCGGTGCCGGTGGGCTCGGTGCTGGCCTCGGCGACCAGGGCGATGCCATCCTGCGCGGCCAGGCCGCGTGCCATCGTGCCGCCGGCATCGTCGCCGAGCGCGCAGACGAAACTGGTGCGCGCGCCGGCGCGTGCTGCCGCCACCGCCTGGTTGAAGCCCTTGCCGCCGGGGCCGGTGCTGTAGCGGCCGGCGATGGTCGCCCCCGGTGCGGGCAGATTCTCGCACCGCCACACATGGTCGACATTGAACGAACCGACGACGATGACCGAACTCATAGGCATGTACTGCGTCTCGACTGGAACTGAAAAAAGGAAAAACGGTGGAGCGGATGTTGCGGCCGGATCAGGCGAAGTGCGACAGCACCCCGGCGATGGTCGCGGTCATGAAGGTGGCGATCGAGCCGCCCAGCACGGCACGCAGGCCGAAGCGCGCCAGGTCGTGGCGGCGCTCCGGGGCCAGGCCGCCGATGCCGCCGATCTGGATCGCGATCGAACTGAAGTTGGCGAAGCCGCACAGCGCGTAGGTGGCGACCAGCCGGCCTTCCGCGCTGAGGCTCACGCCCGGCACCTGGCCCTGCACGATGCGCGACAGCTCGGTATACGCGACGAACTCGTTGATGACCACCTTCTGGCCGATCAGCGAACCGACCGTGGTCGCATCCGGCCACGGCGTGCCGATCACCCAGGCCACCGGCGCCAGCACGTAGCCGAAGATGGTGGACAGGTTGGTCGGGCGGCCGAGCGCGCTGGCCAGGCCGGTGACGTCGCCGAGCCAGGTCAGCGGCGCGTTGACCAGCGCGATCAGGGCGATGAAGGCCAGCAGCATCGCGCCGATGTTCAGCGCCAGGCGCAGGCCGTCGCCGGCGCCGGCGGCGGCGGCATCGATCACGTTGCTGGTGGTCTTCTCCACTTCCATCTTGACCGTGCCGCGGGTCAGCGGCGTACCGGTCTCCGGCACCAGCAGCTTGGCCACCACCAGCGTGGCCGGCGCGGCCATGATGCTGGCCGCCAGCAGATGCTTGGCGTAGAACGCCTGCTGCGCCGGATCGCCGCCGCCGAGCATGCCCACGTAGGCCGCCAGCACGCCGCCGGCGATGTGCGCCATGCCGCCGATCATCATCGTCAGCAGTTCGGATTCGGTCATGCGCGGGATGTAGGGGCGCACCGTCAGCGGCGCCTCGGTCTGGCCGATGAACACGCTGGCGCAGACGCTGGTGGTCTCGGCGCCGGACACGCGCATCACCTTGGTGATGGCCCAGGCCATCACCCGCACCACCGCCTGCATCACCCCCAGGTGGTACAGCACGCCCATCAGCGCGGAGAAGAAGATGATGGTCGGCAGCACCTGGAAGGCGAAGATGAAGCCGTAGGTCTTGGTGTCGAGCAGGCTGCCGAAGATGAAGCTGGAGCCTTCGTTGACGAAGCTCAGCACCTTCACGAACACCTGGCCGAGCCAGTCGAACACCTCGCGCCCGCCCGGGACCAGCAGCACCAGCGAGGCGAAACCGATCTGCAGGACCAGGCCGGTCGCGACCAGCTTCCAGTCCACCGCCCGGCGGTTGTTGGAGAACAGCCAGGTGATCCCGATCAACACCGCCAAACCGAACAGGCCGAAGCCGATCCTTCCCAATCCCTCGACCATCTGCGTCCCCGGGTCCCCGACCAAAGACGGGAAGCCTAGTGCAGGGGGTGACGGCCGGCAAGGCGAGGCGTGTTCAGTCGGGGGATTGGGGATTCGGGATTCGGGATTCGCAAGAGCGGGGCCCCTGCCGCTGGCGGGGCGATGCCGGGCGGCGTCGCTACACTGTGCGGCCGTCCCCGGCCATGCCGCGGGTTCGCTCAGCAGGAGGAGTTGCCATGCATTACCGTCGCCTCGGGACCACCGGGCTGCAGCTGTCGGCGCTGTCGTTCGGCGCCTGGATCAACTTCGGCGGGCAAACCGGCCGCGACGAAGCGCGCAACCTGATCGCCGCCGCCTGGGACCACGGCATCAATTTCTTCGACAACGCCGAGGTCTATGCGCACGGCCGCGCCGAGCAGGTGATGGGCGACGTGATCGCCGACCTGCGGCTGCCGCGCGACGGCTTCTGCGTGTCCAGCAAGGTCTACTTCGGCGCCGTCGAGTCGCCGCGCCCGACCCAGCGCGGGCTCTCGCGCAAGCACGTCACCGACGCCTGCCATGCCGCACTCAAGCGCTTGCGGGTGGACTACCTGGATCTGTACTACTGCCACCGCCCCGACCCGGACACGCCGGTGGAGGAAACCGTACGCGCGATGGATGCGCTTATCCGCCAGGGCAAGGTGCTGTACTGGGGCACCTCCGAGTGGCCGGCCGAGCGCATCCGCGAGGCAGCGCAGGTGGCGCGTGCGCTGGGCCTGCACGGGCCGTCGATGGAACAGCCGCAGTACAACCTGCTGCATCGCCAGCGCGTGGAGCAGGAGTACGCGCCGCTGTACGCCGAACTCGGCCTGGGCACCACCATCTGGTCGCCGCTGGCCTCGGGCCTGCTCACCGGCAAGTACAACGACGGCATCGATCCGGCCTCGCGGCTGGGCCAGGAGCGCAACGCCTGGCTGCAGCAGGAGGTGATCGGGCCGCCGGCGCAGCGCCGGGTCGAGCGTGCGCGCGCCTTCACCGCGCTGGCCGCGGCCGAGGGCGTGGCGCCGGCGGCGCTGGCGATCGCCTGGTGCCTGCGCAACCCGCATGTGTCCACGGTGATCCTGGGCGCCAGCCGGGTCGCGCAGTTGCTGGAGAACCTGGTCGCACTGGAACTGGCCGAGCGCGACGACCCGGCGTGGTGGGGCAGGGTCGAGTCCGCGTTGGCGTAAGCACTCGGGCCGGCGCCGCCGCGCCGGCCGTCGCTCGCGTGCCGTTCGATTTTCCGCGTCTTTGGTTGTTGCGGTTTCGATCGCGAGTACGAATCGAAATGGTCGAGAATGGGTCTTGATTAATTATTGAGAATCATTATCATCTCGATGCACCCCGTGGATGGAGTCCGACCATGACCGCTCAACCCGTGCTGTTGCGTCACCCCGAAACCCTGAGCCTGCGCGAGCGCACCGTGCCGCGCGCTGTGCCGGCCGAAGAAACCATCAGCAGCCAGGCGCTGCTCAAGGGTCGCCGCGAAGTGCTGATCCAGCACGGCGACCGTGTCTATCGCCTGCGCCACACCAGCAACGACAAGCTGATCCTGACCAAGTAACGCCGTCCGGCCGCCGCGCGCGGCCGGCCTCCCCGCTCGATCTGCCGCCACCTGGCCGACGCCCCTGCGCGTCGGCCGCGGCCGCCTCGCAGTCGCGATCCTTCTCTCTCCCCTCGGCCAGGCGCGGACCCCGCGCCGTGCCGGTCGAGGGTCTTCCGCGACCACCGATGCTCTCCATGTTCCGTACCGCTCCGCTGACCGGCGCGCTGTGGCTGGCCCTGGCCTCCTGCGCGCATGCCGCTCCGGCATCCGCCTCTGTCTCTTCTTCCAACGCTGACGCCGACGCCAGTGCGGCGGCCGCCGTCCGCGATTTCGATCGCCTGCAGGTCACCGCCACCCGCACCCAGCGCGCCATCGTGGATGTGCCGGGCAGCGTCGATGTGATCGACCGCGAACAGATGGATCGCACCCTGGTCCACGACCTGAAGGACCTGCTGCGCTACACGCCGGGCGTGTCCGCCACCGGCAACAGCGGCCGCTTCAGCGGCATCTCCGGCATCCGCATCCGTGGCCTGGACGGCAACCGCGTGCTGATCCAGACCGATGGCATCCCGGTCTCGGACAGCTTCAGCTTCGGCAGCTACCTCAACGCCAACCGCAACTTCGTCGACATGGACACGCTCAAACGCGTGGAGATCGTGCGCGGCCCGGCCAGCGCGCTGTATGGCTCCGATGCGCTCGGTGGCGTGGTGGCCTACGTCACCAAGGATCCGGCCGACTACCTGGCGCCGGGCAAGGACAGTTACGTCGGCCTGAAGTTCGGCTACGAGAGCGAGTGGAAGGGCCTGTTCGCCGGCGCGCTGGTCGCCTTCGGCGGGGACCGCTGGAGCGGCATGGCCGCGCTCAGCCATCGCCAGGGCCAGGAGAGCGAGACCCAGGGCGACAACCGCAGCATCGGCGCCGCCCGCACCGCGCCCAATCCGCTCAGCAGCGACGGCCGCAGCCTGCTCAGCAAGCTGGTCTACACGCCCAGCGCCAACCAGCGCTTCAAGCTGACCGTCGAAGGCAACGAGGACTATTCCCGCATCGATGCGCTGAGCAACGTCACCGCCAGCATCCTGTCGCAGCGTGGCCGCGACCATCAGACCCGCGCCCGCGTGTCGCTGGGGCACGAGGTGGACCAGCTCGACACGCTGCTTGCCGACGACCTGCAGTGGCAGCTGTACCGCCAGGACAGCCAGAGCCTGCAGCGCACCGACGAGCGCCGCAGCAACGCGACGCTGCGGCACATGCAGCACGACTTCGACCAGCGCCTGTACGGGCTGCAGGCCAACCTGCACAAGCGGGTGGACCAGGGCCGCGTCGTGCACGACATCAGCTACGGCATCGACCTGTCGCACACCGATACCCACGAGAAGCGCGACGGCCACACGCTGAACCTGCGCACCGGGGCGATCAGCAAGACCGTGGGCATGGAGACCTTTCCGGTCCGGGATTTCCCGATCACCGAGACGCTCAAGGCCGGTGCCTACCTGCAGGACGAGATCGCCCTGGCCGACGGCCGCTTCAGCCTGACGCCGGCGCTACGTGCCGACTACTACCGGCTGTCGCCGCAGGTCGATGCGATCTTCGCCACCGACAATCCCGGCGTGGCGGCGAAGAAGATCAGCGACCGCAACGTCTCGCCCAAGCTCGGCGCGATCTGGCGCCTGGACGACGCCTGGTCGCTGTACGCCAACTACGCGCATGGCTTCCGCGCGCCACCGTACAACGACGTCAATATCGGCTTCACCAATCTGCTGATCGGCTACACCGCGATCGCCAATCCCGACCTGAAGCCGGAGACCAGCCGCGGCGCCGAACTGGGCGTGCGCTACGCCGGTTCGGCCATCTACGCCGGCCTGAGCGCCTACCGCAACGCCTACCGCGACTTCATCGAGTCCTATCGCTTCGTCGGCTTCAACGCCGACGGCCTGATGCTGTATCAGTCGCGCAACGTCGACCGGGTGACCATCCGTGGCGTCGAGGCCAAGGCCGGCATCGACTTCGGCGCACTCGATGCGCGCTGGGCCGGCTGGTCGCTGCAGGCCAGCGCCGCCTATGCGCGCGGCGACAACCGCACCGACGGCACGCCGCTCAATTCGGTGGATCCGCTGCGCGGCGTGCTCGGGCTGGGCTACGACCGCGGCACCTGGGGCACGCAACTGGTCGCCACCGCGGTGGCGAAGAAGCGCCGGCCGGAACTGCCCACCTACTACACGCCGGCCGGCTACGCGACGCTGGACCTGCTCGCGCACTGGCACTTCACCGAAGGCGCGCGGCTCGACGTGGGCGTGTTCAACCTGGCCGACCGCCGCTACATCGACTGGAACATGCTGCCCGGCGCGACCCTGGCCAGCAGCGCCGTGCTCGACCGCTATACCGGCGCCGGGCGCAACGTCTCGGTCAGCCTGGCGCTGGATTGGTAGCCGCGCATGCGCACGGCGTCGCCAGCGCGGACGGAGCAGGAGCGGATGGCCGCGTTTGCGCCGCTGCCGCGCCCGGCGCAACTGGCCGCGCTGGGCACCGTGCTGTGCCTGTACCGCGCCCGCACCGGCGCCGAACTGATCGGCTGGCGCCACGCCCGCGGCGTGGCCGCGCACCTGGACGTGGACAGCGACGGCGTGCTGGAGAGCCTGCGCTTCTACGATTGCCAGCAACAGTGCTGCTGGCGCCTGTACCTGCTGCCCGACAGCGATTTCGTCGCCTGGGACATGCTGCTGTCGGCGTTGCCCGCGGCGCAGGATGCCGCCGACGGCAGCGTCGCCGAGCGCCTGTGGCGGCGCGTCGCCGGCCGCCTGCGCGGCGATGGCTGGCACGCGCGAGCGCTGCGCCTGCACGCGGCCGATGGCGTGCTGGCGGCCAGCGTCGCCGGCGTGTCGCCGCTCGGCGCCAGCATCGCCCGCCGCATCGCGCGCCTGGAAGCGGCCGAGGGCGATGTGCTGGTCGACGACTGCTGTTGCGCCCGTGCCGGACGCCCTGCGCCGCGCCCCGATCCCGAGCGGCCATGGCCGCTGCTGCGGTTGTGAGCGGCCGATCGGTTTCCTCGTTCCCATCACCCAAGACACCTCTCTCGATGATGAAAGCTCCGCCTCTGTTCTGCGCCCTGCTGCTTGCCGGCAGCCTTCCCGTCCATGCCGAGAACGCCGACCCGGCGCGCGACCGTGCCAGCATCCTGGCGATGCAGGGCGAGTACACGGTGGCGTTCGCCTTCGACGAGACGGTGCTGCTGCAACCCGGCTACACGCGCGCCGCACCGTTGCGCAGCGGCGGCGACGAAGTGGTGATCGTGGTCGAGGACAGCCCGCGCAAGGTGGTGCTGCAGCATCTGCTGGTAGAGCCCAAGAGTGGCCACGTGACCAAGCACTGGCGCCAGGACTGGGTCTACGAGGCGCCGCAGCGCTTCGAGTTCAGCGCCGACCAGACCTGGCAGGTGCGCCCGCTCGATGCCGCCGCCACCCGCGGTGCCTGGACCCAGTGCGTGTACGAAGTCAGCGATGCGCCGCGCTACTGCGGCACCGGCCGCTGGGACTACGCCGATGGCCATCCGACCTGGACCAGCGACCTGAGCTGGCGCCCGCTGCCGCGTCGCGAGTACACCAAGCGCAGCGACTACAACGCGCTGGCAGTGATCAACCGGCACACGCTGACCCCGGCCGGCTGGACCCACGAGCAGTTCAACACCAAGGTGCTGCGCAAGCCCGATGGCAGCCAGCAGGCCATCGCGCGCGAGTTCGGCTTCAACGACTACGTCAAGACCACGACCGTCGACTTCACTCCGGCGCGCACCTACTGGAACGCGACCCAGGGCTACTGGGCCAGGGTGCGTGCGCGCTGGGACGGCCTGCTCGGCAAGCCGCCGGGCGTGCACCTGAAGACCAAGGTCGATGGCATGGCGATCATCGTGCCACTGTTCGGCCAGGCCGAGGCGGTGCAACAGGGCAAGCCGGTCAGCGATGCGCAGCTCGATGCGGTGTTCGCGCAATGGACGGCGCCGGCGCCAGCCGCGCGCTGAGGACAGCGCCGGCAATCAGCCAGGGTGGGGAAGGCGGCCGGGATGGCGCCTTCCCCTTTTTTGCGTTTCATCGATGCGCGGGCGCTCGTGCCGGCGGCGACCGGCCGTGGAGATGACGCCCGAATTGCTCAGCGCTGCATGCCCCAGCGGCGCACGGTGAGCCGTTCCAGCACGCGGAAGCCGGCGCCTTCCACCAGCAGGCCGAGCAGGATCACCATCGCCAGTCCGGCGAAGACACGGTCCGTGTAGAGCTCGTTGCGATTCTGGAAGATGTACCAACCTAGGCCACCCTGGCCGGAGGTGGCACCGAACACCAGTTCGGCGGCGATCAGCGTGCGCCAGGCGAAGGCCCAGGCGATCTTCAGGCCCGACAGGATCGCCGGCAGCGCGGCCGGCACCAGGATCGCGACCACGTAGCGCAGGCCGTGCAGGCCGTAGTTGCGCGCGGCCATGCGCAGCGTCTCCGGCACGCCCTGGAAACCGGCGTAGGTGTTCAGCGCCAGCGGCCACAGCACCGCGTGCACCAGCACGAACACCAGGCTGCCGTTGCCCAGGCCGAACCACAGCAGGGCCAGCGGCAGCAGGGCGATCGCCGGCAACGGATTGAACATCGCCGTCAGCGTGCCCAGCAGGTCGCGGCCGATCCGGGTCGAGACCGCCAGCGCGGTCAGGCCGAAGGCCAAGGCCACGCCGAGCGCATAGCCTTGCGCGAGCATGCGCAGCGACGCGCCGACCCGCCCCAGCAGTTCGCCCGTCCATATCCCGTCGGCGAAGGCACGCGCGGTCTGCAGGAAGCTCGGCAGCAGCAGGTCGTCGCCGAGCCAGCGCGCCGCCGCTTCCCACAGTGCCGCGAGCACGACCAACACCAGCGCCTGGCGCAGCCAGTCCGGGACCTGCCGCCGTCGGGTCACGGCCGTCGGCACGGTGGCGGTGTAGGGCACGACCGGGTTTTCGTACTCGGCGCGGATCGGCGGCCGCAGCGGCGCGGCGGCGCTCATGGCGTGGCCTCGCGCACACCGGCGCGGCGGCGCAACGGTGCGACGTTGCTGGCGGCCGTCGCCGTCCCCTCGGTGTCGTCGCCGACGTCGGCGGCGCCCGGCGGATCGAACAGCAGCCGATGGATGCGCTGTGCGGCGTGCTGGAACGCCGCGCTGCCGACGCTGCCGGGCCCGAAGCCGTGGCTGTTGAGTTCGGCGCGCACCTGGCCCGGGTGCGCCGACAACAGCACGATGCGGCTACCGACCAGCAAAGCCTCCTCGATCGAGTGGGTCACGAACAACAGGGTGAAGCGCGCCTCGTCCCACAGTTCCAGCACCTCCTCCTGCATGCGCTGGCGGGTCAGTGCGTCGAGCGCGGCGAACGGCTCGTCCATCAGCAGCACGCGCGGCTGCATCGCCAGCGCCCGCGCGATCGCCACGCGCTGCTTCATGCCGCCGGACAAGGTGTGCGGATAGGCGTCGGCGAACGCCGACAGCCCGACCTTGTGCAGGAAATGATCGGCGCGCTCGGCCGCTTCGCGCTGCCCCAGCTTGCGCGCCGCACGCAGGCCGAAGGCGACGTTCTGGCGTACCGTCTTCCACGGCGCGAGCTGGTCGAATTCCTGGAACACCACCACCCGGTCCGGCCCCGGTGTGCGCAGCACCTGCCCATCCAGGCGGATCTGGCCCTCGCTGGGCGCGACGAAGCCGGCGATGGCCTTGAGCAGGGTCGACTTGCCGCAGCCCGACGGGCCAAGCAGCACCATGCGATCGGCGGCATACACGTCGAAGCTGACCTGGTGCGTGGCGCGGACCACGCGCGACCCGCTGGCGTAGTCCAGGCTGACCCGCTCGAGCTGCAGCAACGGCGCCGGCGTCAAGGCGAAAGGGTTCATCTCAGCTGCCTCCGGCGACTTGCGCGCTGTCGAAGAAATAGTCCTTGACCGAGGTCGGCGCCTGCTTGATCGCGCCGATCCGGGACAGGAACTGGCCAAGCTTGAGCGTGTTCTGTGGCGCAGTCTTGAACTGCACCTTGGGGTCCTTGAGGATGCGCAGCACCAGCGCGCGATCGATCTTGCCGCCATTGCGGCGCACGAATAGGTCCGCCGCCTGTTCCGGCTGGCGTTGCACGAAGACCGCCGCCTCGGCCAGCGCCGCGACGAAGGCCTGGTAGGTCTTGGGATTGTCGCGGCGGAACTTCTCGGTGGCGTACAGCACCGTGGCCGAGGTCGGGCCGCCTTCGATCGCGTACGAGTCGAGCACGATGTGCGCCTTCGGATTGCGCGCCAGTTCCTGTTCCTGGAACGGCGGGCTGGCGAAGTGCGCGGTGATCTCGGTGCCGCCACGGATGATCGCCGCGGCCGCGTCGGGATGCGGCAAGGCCACCTGCTGCGCGTCCAGCCGGTTGTAGGCGCGCTCGCCCCAGCGTTGCGCCGAGGCATGCTGCAGCAAGCGCGACTGCACCGACACGCCGACCGCCGGCACCGCGATCCGATCGCGCGGGCCGAAATCGTCCAGGGTCTTGATCCGCGGATCGTTGCTGATCAGGTAGTACGGGAAGTTGCCCAGCGAGGCCACGCCACGCACGTTCTGGCGGCCGCGCGTGCGATCCCACAGGGTGAACAGCGGGCCCACGCCGGCGCCGGCCACGTCGATCGACCCGGACAGCAGCGCATCGTTGGCGGCCGCGCCGCCGGACAGCTGCACGGTCTCCACCGCGATGTCGATGCCGGCGGCCTTGCCGTGCTTCTCGATCAGCTTCTGCTCCTGCGCCACGTCCAGCAGCAGGTAGACGATGCCGTACTGCTTGGCGATACGCAGCCGGCCTTCGGCGTGCGCGGGCTGGACGTGCAGCAGCGCGACGGCGAGCAGCACGGTGGCGAACCAGCGTAGCCGCCGTGCTGCGGCAGCGGGCGACGCGGTGGCCGGGAATGCGGGCGAATCGAAAGCGGTCATGCGTCGTTCCAGTGGGGAGGGGACTACGCGGTCGGACAGCGGCGTGTCCGCCGCGTGGAGGGGCGTGGCTCAGAACGGCACGTCGCCCTCGATGGTGGTGCGGTGCAGGCGCCGGCGCAGGTGGTCCGGCGTGCCGCCGGCCAAGTGGGTGAC
This sequence comes from Xanthomonas indica, assembly GCF_040529045.1. NCBI lineage: Bacteria > Pseudomonadati > Pseudomonadota > Gammaproteobacteria > Lysobacterales > Lysobacteraceae > Xanthomonas > Xanthomonas indica. Next base: position 1,601,413 of record NZ_CP131914.1, read on the forward strand.
CGAGCGGTTGTCCCAGAACACCATGTCGTGCGGCTGCCATCGGTGCCGATAGACCAGCGCATCGTCGCTGCTGTGCGCGAACAGCGCCTGCAGCAGCGCATCGCTTTCGTCCTGCGGCAGGCCGACGATGCGGGTGGTGAAGTGCTCGCTGACAAACAGCGCGCGGCGCCCGGTCTCCGGATGGGTGCGCACGATCGGATGGCGCACCGGTGGCACCTCGTCGATCTGCGCCTGGGTCAGCGGCGGGCGCCACGGATTGCGCTTGCGCAGGTCCTCGTACTTGGCCAGGTAGCTGTGCTCGGCCAGGCGTCCGTCGACCGCGCGCTGCAACTCAAGCGGCAGCGTATCCCAGGCCAGGTGCTGGTTGGCGAACAAGGTATCGCCGCCTTCGGCCGGCAACTCCTGCGCCAGCAGCATCGATCCCAGGCTCGGGGTCGGCTTGTACGACAGGTCCGAATGCCAGTAGTGGCCGGCATCGCCCAGCCCGATCGGCTGGCCATGCTCCTTGATGTTCGACACCACCAGCACTTCCGGATGATCGCGCAGCTGGAACTGGCGCAGCACATGGATCTGCAGCGGGCCGAAGCGGCGACTGAAGGCGACCTGTTGCGCCGGGGTGATGCGCTGGTCGCGGAACACCAGCACGTGGTAGTGCAGGTGCGCGCGATGCAACAGCGCGAACGTGGTGGCGTCCAGCGGCTGGGTCAGGTCCAGCCCCAGCACCTGCGCGCCCAGCGGCGCGGCGAACGGTTCGATGCGGACCGTCGGCGCGGCGGCGGCCGGCCGTGTTGCGATGGATGCGCGTGCCATGCGGCGGCCTCGTCTGCAAAGGATGCGACGCCACGGCTCCGGCATGCGGCGTCCATGCCCACTGTAGGCCGCGCCCGGCGCGCGCCGAAGCAACGATTCGGATGGTGCTTATACGCAACCGGCATATGCGTGGTGCCGGGATTCGGGATTCGGGATTCGGGATTGGGGATGCGTCGTGGTGCGCCGATCGCCGTTGGTGGTGCGTGCCGCCGATGGTGGCAAGCCCGCGGGGGCGACGTCCGCGTCTTGCAGCGGCCCGGTGTGCCGGGCCGCAAGGCGCTTGGTCTCGCGCAAGCCCAGCGCTGGCGGCTTGCGCAGGATGCGGCGGGTGCCGACTCGGTGAAGATCCCAGTCGGCCTCCCGAAGATCAGGGAGCTGGAACCTGCATTTGCCCGGACGCCACCGGCGCTTGTGGCGTCGCGGTCGGCGACGCGTCGTCCGTGGCAGTGGACATCACCTGTTGGATCCACGGCAAATAGTGGGACACGCGGACCGCATGCGTGAGCTGGCCATACAGGCCTTGCACGAACGGGCGCTGTGCTGTCCAGGTGCTCCAGAACGGATGGGCCGGCGGATATTGACCCCAGGAGGTCAGGCCGACGAGCTGGCGCGCATCGCCTGCGCCGATCAACAATGGGCCGCCGCTGTCGCCGCTGCCGGCGATGCCTTCCAGCGGCAGGGCAGACGGCGGCGGATCGAAGCGATACCAGAGGTAGCGCGGATCAGCGCCGACGATCGTGTTGAACGCGTGGCGCAGCACGCCGCGATGGGCACCGTGGGGATCCTGGCCGACGCTGCCGTTGCCGGTGGCGCCCTTGCCGATCAGTTCGGCGGTCATCCCCACCTCGTCGTCGCCGAGGTACAGCGCGGCCGGCGCCACGTCCGTTACCGGCGTGGCCAGCTCGATCAGCGCGATATCGTCGGAGGCGGCCAGAAACGCGTAGAACTTGGCGAAGTCGCGCGAGGCCAGCGCCTCCTGCACCAGCGCGTCGGGCAGCTTGCGATAGCCGGAATGGACGACGACCCGCTTGATCCTGTGCGCCACGCCGCCGATGGACACGTCCTGGTCCATGCCCGGCATCTGCATCGGCGCTGCGTGCGCGGCGGTGACCACCCATCGCGGGGCTATCAGCACACCGTGCCCCTCGCCGGGCAGGTCGGCCAGTGCCGGGAATGCCGCCGCCGGGATCCGATAGCGCGCTTCCTCCACGTCCGCCCTGACCACCACGGCGCCGGCCTTGGTGGCGATGGCAAGCAGGCAACAGGCGACAATCCATTTCATGCGTTTCTCCTTTCGATGCACCGCGATCCTACTCGTGGTGCTGAACGCATTGCGCCTGCTGTCGCCACAGACCGCCGCCGAGCGCCCGATGCGACCGTATCACGTCCGCGCAACGTGCAGCGCTTTTCCAAATCCCCAATCTCCATTCCCCAATCCCGGCTGCCCTCAGTTCTCGCGCAAGGCCAGCGCCGGTGGCGTACGCAGGATGCGGCGGGTGCCGGACCAGCCGGCGAGCAGGCTCAGCGCCACGCCGCCCAGGCCGCCGAGCAGCAGCGCCGGCCACGGTGGCGACAGCGCGAGGTCGAAGGCCTGCCTGGCCACCACCACGCCGATGATCGCCGCTGCCCCGACCGCGAGGATCGCCGCGAGCAGGCCGAGCGCGCCGAACTCCACCAGCACCGCACCGCGCAACTGCCCACGGCGTGCGCCCAGGGTGCGCAGCACCGCGCTGTCGTAGCGACGCTCGCCGGCGGTGGCCTGCAAGGCAGCGAGCAACACCAATGCGCCGGCCAGCAGGCTGAAGCCCATCACCAGTTGCACTGCCTGGGCGACGCGGTCGATGACCTCGCGCACGCGCTGCAGGATCGCGTCGATGTCCAGCAGCGACACGTTCGGATAGGCGCGGCTGAGCCCGCTCAGTTGCGCGGCCGAGGCGCGCGGCAGATGGAAGGCGGAGATCAGGTTGTACGGCGCATCCTGCACCGCGCCGGCGTTGAGCAGCAGGAAGAAGTTGACGCGGAACGAATCCCAGTCGGCCTTGCGCAGGCTGGTGACGGTGAAGCTGCGCTGCTGGTCGCCGAGCAGCAGGGTGATGCGGTCGCCGAGCTTGAGCCCGTAGCGCTGCGCCCAGCCTTCCTCCACCGAGGCCTCGGCGGCGGTGCTGTCGACGGCCCAGAAGCGTCCGGACAGCAGCCGGTTGGCGGCGGGGAACGCGTGCCGCCAGGAGAAGTTGATCGGCCGGTCGCTGCCGTCGCCGTCGTCGTCCGGACCCTGTTCGCGGCGCTGCGGCGGCTTGCCGTTGATTGCCACCAGCTTGCCGGTGCTGAACGGTTCCACCGCTGCGTCGGCCACGCCCAGCGTGCGCAGGGTGCTCAGCACCTGCTCGGCCTGGTCGGGCTGGATGTTCATCAGGAAGTAGTTCGGCGTGTCCGCCGGCAGCCGGTCGCGCCATTGCCCGAGCAGGCCGGGGCCGATCACCGCCAGCAACAGCAGGGCGCACAAGGACAGCGACAGGCCCACCAGTTGCACCACGCTCAATGCGCGGCGCCGGGTCAGCGCCGCCAGGCCCAGCTTCCATGGCCCGCGCAGACGTCCCTGCAGCCGCCGCAACACCGCCAGCAGCACCGCGCCCACCGCCGCGGCCAGCGCCGCCAACAGGGTCAGGCCACCCAGCACCCAGGCCGCGAGCACGCCGTCGCCGGTGGCGTAGACCGCCAGCACCACGGTGGCGACCAGCGCCGCGGCGTAGACCAGCAGCGAGGTCGGCGGCAGCGCGGCGAAACTGCGGTTGAGCACGCGCATCGGCGGCACGTCGCGCAGGCGCAGCAGTGGTGGCAGGCCGAAGCCGAGCAACAGCAACAGGCCGATGCCGGCGCCTGCCAGCGCCGGTGTGGCCTGCGGCAACGGCAGACGGTTCGGGATCAGACTGCCCAGCGCTTCGACCAGGCCGATCTGGGCCAGCATGCCCAGGCCCACGCCGAGCGCGCAGGCGGGGATCGCCAGCAGCAGCAACTGCAGCGCCAGCGCGCCGAGGATGTCGCGCTGGCGCGCACCCAGGCAGCGCAGTACGGCGACCTGGTCGATGCGGCGCAGGGCGAAGCGGTTGGCGGCCAGCGCGGTGGCGACGCCGGCCAGCAGCACCGCCAGCAACGCGGCCAGCGCCAGGAAACGCCCGGCGCGGTCGAACGCGCCGCGCACGCCGCGCTGGGTGTCCTCGATGCCGACCAGGCGGAACGCCTTGGCGCGCGGCGCCAGCCATGCGCGCAGGGCGGCGATCTCGCCGGGCGGGCCTGCGAACATCAGCCGGTAGGAGGCTCGGCTGCCGGGGCCGAGCAGGCCGGCGGCATCGACGTCGGCGCGGTTGACCAGCAGCGGCGGCGACAACTGCATCAGTTCGCCGGAGGCATCCGGCTCGGCGCGCAGCACCCGGGTCACGCGCAGCGTGCCGGCGCCGAACTCCAGCGCGTCGCCGAGCTTCAGGCCCAAGGCCTCGAGCAGGCGCGGATCGGCATAGGCCTCGCCGCGTGGCGGCGGCCCGGCGCGTTCGCTGCCGGCGCCGACGGTATCGCGCGCCACCAGCAGCTCGCCGCGCAGCGGATAACCGCCGCCCACCGCCTTGATGTTGGCCATCTGGCTGGCGTCGTCGTGGAACAGCACGCTGGGGAAACTGACCAGGCGCGTGCTGCGCAGCCCGCGCCGCTGCGCCTCCTCGGCGAAGGCGGCCGGAATGTCCTGGCGTCCGCTGACGCCGAGATCGCCGCCGATCACCTCGGCGGCGCTGCCGGTCAGTGCCAGGGTCACCCGGTCGACCAGGGTGCCGACCGCGGTCATCACCGCCACGCCCAGCACCAGCGCGGCGAACACGGTCAGCAGGTCACCGGCGAACAGCTCGCGGCGCAGCGCGCGCGCGGCGTGGCGCAGCACGTTCATGCGGCATCCGCCGCGTCGGCGGCGCGCAGGCGGCCGCCGTCGAGGCGGTAGCGGTGCTCGCAGCGCTGCGCCAGGCGCATGTCGTGGGTGACCAGCACCAGGGTGGTGTCGCTGCCGGCGTTGAGCGCGAACAGCAGGTCGCTGATCTGTTGTCCGGTAGCCTGGTCGAGGCTGCCGGTGGGCTCGTCGGCGAACAGGATGCGCGGCCGCGCCACGAACGCGCGTGCCAGCGCCACGCGCTGCTGCTCGCCGCCGGACAGTTGCCGCGGGTAGTGCCGCGCCCGCGCGCTCAGTCCGACCGCCTCCAGCACTTCGCGTACCCGCGCCGGATCCTCGCGTCCGGCCAGTTCCAGCGGCAGGGCGATGTTCTCGGCCGCGGTCAGCGACGGCAGCAGGTGGAAACTCTGGAACACGAAGCCGACTTCGCGTGCGCGCAACGCGGCGCGGGCTTCCTCGTCCAGCGCATTGAGCGACTGCCCGGCCAGCACGATCTCGCCGCGCGTGGGCAGGTCGAGGCCGGCCAGCAAGCCGAGCAGGGTGGTCTTGCCGGAGCCGGAGGCGCCGACGATGGCGACGCTGTCGCCTTCACCGATGGTCAATCCGACCTTGTCGAGAATGTGGACCGTACCCTCCGGTCCGCTGACGGATTTGCCGACATCGCGCACGTCGATGGCGATGCCGGCGCGAAGCGTGGGGGCCTGACTGTCGATGAGGGAATCTCCGATGCGTGGTGATGAGACGAGAAGCAAGCGGGCCTGGGCGCGCCGCGCCTGGCTGCTGCTGGCATGGTGGGTGCTGCTGCCCGTCATCGCCTGTGCCAAAGGTGCGACGGGCCCGGTGCTGGTGCTCGGCGACAGCCTCAGCGCAGCGCACAACATCCCGCTGCAGTCCGGTTGGGTGGCCTTGCTGGACAAGCGCCTGCAGCAACAGATGCGGACGCCGCCGGCCGTGGTCAATGCCAGCATCAGCGGCGAGACCTCCTCCGGCGCGCTGACCCGCCTGCCGGCGCTGCTGCAGAAGCACCGGCCGTCGGTGGTGGTGATCGAACTGGGCGGCAACGACGCGTTGCGCGGGCTGAGCCCGGCCGAACTGCGTGGCAACCTGGAGAAGATGATCGTGCTCAGCCGTGACGCGGGTGCGAAGGTGCTGTTGCTGGGCATCGACGTGCCGCCGAACTACGGCCCGGGTTACCGGCAGCGCCTGCGCGCGGTCTACGCCGACCTGGCGAAGCAGTACCGGACCGGCCTGCTGCCGTTCCTGCTGGAAGGCGTGGCGCTAAACCCGGCGCTGATGCAGGGCGATGGCCTGCATCCCACCGCCGCGGCCCAGCCCAAGGTGCTGGACAACGTGTGGCCGCAACTCAAACCATTGATCGTGCAGTAGTTTTTTCTCTGCTCAGGCAGATGAAGCGGTCTTCACGCCGCCACCACCGCCCATCCGGCATGTTTCACAAAGCTGAAGACTGAGGAAGCGTTATGCGTCAGACCAAGGAAACATCCGGGCTCGTGCTGGTCGTGGAAGACAACCGCAATATTTCCGAGATGATCGGCGAGTATCTGGAAGGCCGCGGGTTCGAAGTGGATTACGCCTGCGACGGCCTGGACGGCTACCGCCTGGCGGCGGAGAACAGCTACGACGTGGTGGTGCTGGACCTGATGCTGCCGCGCCTGGACGGCATCGAAGTGTGCCGCCGCCTGCGCAACGACGCGCGCAAGTCGACCCCGGTGCTGATGCTGACCGCGCGCGACACGCTCGACGACAAGCTCACCGGCCTGGGCTTCGGCGCCGACGACTACCTGACCAAGCCGTTCGCGATCCAGGAACTGGAAGCGCGCCTGCGCGCGCTGATCCGCCGCGAGCGCCGCCAAGTCGGCTCGGAAGTGCTGAAGGTGGCCGACCTGGTGCTGGACCCGGTGAGCATGCGTGCCACCCGCGCCGGCACCGAGCTGCAACTGTCGCCGATCGGCCTGCGCCTGCTGACCATCCTGATGCGCGAATCGCCGCGCGTGGTCACCCGCCAGGAAATCGAGCGCGAGATCTGGGGCAACGGCCTGCCGGACTCGGACACCCTGCGCAGCCATCTGTACAACCTGCGCAAGATCATCGACAAGCCGTTCGACCGCCCGCTGCTGCACACCGTGCAGAGCGCCGGTTACCGCATCGCCGACATCGCCCAGCCGATGAGCTGAGGCGGCGCCCAATCGTGGAATCCGCAGCGGCCCCGGTGAACGGGGCCGCTTGCACGAAAGACTCACGATCGCCCTTCCTATAATCGCGGCAACGATCACGGATGCCGTATGCCGCACGGGTTGCCGCGCAAACTTCGCCTCGCCCTGATTGCCCGCATCGTGTTTGCGGGCTGCGTGGTCACGCTTGCCAGTTATCTGGTGGTGGCGATCGTGCAGCACTCGCTGGTGGGATCGATCCTGAAGCAGGAGGCGCGCTACTACTGGCGCCTGCATGCGCAACAGCCGCAGCAGCCGCCGCCCAACACCCACAGCCTGCGCGGCTACCTGGTGGCGCCCGGCCAATCCGACGCCGCGGTGCCCGTCGACCTGCGCGGGCTGACGCCCGGCCTGCACGAGGACCGCCCCGGTGGCGAGATCGTGCTGGTCGACCAGAACCCGGCCGGTCGCCTGTACCTGGTGTTCCTGCGCGCGCCCGCGCAGCGCCTGGCGTTCTGGTTCGGCGTGGTGCCCACGTTGTTGACCCTGATCGCGGTGCTGGTGGTGGCCTGGCTGACCTGGCGAGTGTCGCGGCGCTTGCTGTCGCCGATGAACTGGCTGGCGCGGCGCGTCTCGCGTTGGGATCCGCGGCATCCGGTCGCTGCCGAACTGGCCCCGGAAAACCTGCCGGCCGACGTGCAGGGCGAGGCGCGGCAGCTGGCCGCGGCCCTGCATGCGCTGGCCCAGCGCGTCACCGACCACGTCGCCCGCGAACGCAACTTCACCCGCGACGCCAGCCACGAACTGCGCACGCCGCTGACGGTGATCCGGGTCGCCACCGACATCGCGATGACCGAGCAGGAACTGCAGCCGCGCCTGCACCGCAGCCTGCAGCGGATCCAGCGTGCCGGCCGCGACATGGAGGCGGTGATCGATGCCTTCCTGATCCTGGCGCGCGAAGCGGACGTGGTGCCGCAGAGCGAGACCTTCGACGTGGCCGACGTGGTCGAGTACGAGGCCGAGAACGCGCGCGAGCTGCTGGCGGACAAGCCGGTGACCCTGAGCGTACGCGTGCTGGGCTCGGCGACGCTGCACGCGCCGCCGCGGGTGCTGCACGTGGTGGTCAGCAACCTGCTGCGCAATGCGTGCAGCTACACCGATACCGGGCGCGTCGAAGTCGAGGTCGAGGCCGATCGCATCCGCATCCGCGATACCGGCATCGGCATGTCCGAGGACGCCTTGCGGCACGCCTTCGAGCCGTTCTTCCGCGCCGAGCCGGAGCGCCCGCAGGGCGCGGGGCTGGGCCTGTCGATCGTGCGCCGGTTGTGCGAGCGCTTCGGCTGGCAGGTCGCGCTGGAAAGCGCCGAAGGCGGCGGCATCCTCGCCACGGTACGGTTCGCTCCGGCAACCTGAGCGCCGGCGCCGGGCGGGCGCTGCGTCCTGGTGGCGGGCGGCGGTGCGATCGCCGTTGCCGGCCGAGCGTCCGCGCCGCGCCGGATGCTTCCCGCCGTGCCTCGGCGGGGTTTCGTTAGGGTCAGGCCTTGGCGTGTGCGCCTTGCGCCTTCGACGCGCTGATGCGCACCTTGTCGCCGTCGGCCAGGCCGTCCGGCGGGCTTTCGATCAGGCGGTCGCCGGCGGCCACGCCGGACCCCAGTTCCACGGTCTTGCCGAAGTCGCGCGCGATCGTCACCGGCTTGAAGGCGACCGTGTCGTGCGCGTCGACCACCGCCACGCGCAGGCCCTTGTCGTCGAACACCAGCGCGCTGGCCGGCACCCGCAGCCGCGCGGCGTCGGCCGGGAGATCCAGACGGACGCTGGCATAGCCGCCCGGCAGCAGCTTGCCGTCCTGGTTGTCCACGGCGACCTGGACCAGCGTGGTGCCGGAGGCGGCATTGACGGCCCCCGATGCGCTGTCGACGACGCCGTTGAAGGTCTGCCCCGGGTATTCGGGCACCGTCAGCGTCACCCGGCTGCCCGTGCGCACCGATGGCGCATCGCTCTGCGGCACGTTCACGTACATGCGCAGCTTGCGGGTGTCCGACACCACGAACAGTTCCTGGCCGCCGCCGGCGTTGATCAGTGCGCCCACATCGGTGTTGCGGGCGGTCACGGTGCCGTCGAACGGCGCCACCAGGGTGGCGAAGCGCTTCAGCGCTTGGAGGTGGTCGAGATTGGCCTGTGCGGACTGGGCGAGGGCGCGCTTGGCGTCGTAGTCGCCGGTCTTCTCGTCCACGGCCTGCTTGGACACCACCTCGGTCTGGCCCATGGTTTGCCAGCGTTTGGCGGTGGTCTGCGCCAGCGCGGCGTTGACGCGCGCGTTGGCGAGGTCGGCCTTGGCCTGGAGCAACTGCTGGTCCAGGTCGGGCGTCTCGATCTCGGCGAGCACATCGCCGGCCTTTACCTTGGCGCCGATGTCGGTCTTCCACCATTTCAGGTAGCCGCTGGCACGGGCGAAGATCGGCGCGCGCGCATACGCCTCCAGGCGGCCGGGGAGATTGAGGACACCATCGCCCTCGGCGGTCTGCGGGGCCACCACGGCCACCGTCGGCACCGCCTGGTCCGCGGTCCAGGTGCGCAGCCGGCGCGCGTCGCCGGCGCGCGTGGCGACCCCGGCGACGACGATGGCCAGGACCACGATCGCGGCGATGAGCGCGGCCAGGCGCAGCCGGCGCGGCGGGACGGGGGAGGACTGATCAGGCGACATGCGGGGACGCTCCGGGGGCGTGCGCCGTGGGCGAGGACGGCTGGGAGGCACGGCGGTGGATGAGGCTGAACACGATCGGCACGAAGAACAGCGTGCTGACGGTGGCGAAGATCAGGCCGCCGATGACGGCGCGGCCCAACGGTGCGTTCTGTTCGCCGCCTTCGCCCATGCCCAGGGCCATCGGCGCCATGCCGATGATCATCGCCAGCGCGGTCATCAGCACCGGGCGGAAGCGCACGAAGCCGCCTTCCAGCGCCGCCTTCGCCGCGTCGCCGTGCGCGGCGAGGCGCTCGCGGCAGAAGCTCACGACCAGGATCGAGTTGGCGGTGGCCACGCCCATGCACATGATGGCGCCAGTGAGGGCAGGGACCGACAGGGTGGTGTGCGTGGCGAACAGCATCCAGACGATGCCGGCGATCGCCGCGGGCAAGGCGCTCACGATCACGAATGGATCGCTCCACGACTGGAAGTTGACCACGATCAACAGGTAGATCAGCACGATCGCGCCAAGCAGGCCGAAGATCAGGCCGGAGAATGCCTTGTTCATCGTCTGCACCTGGCCGAGCAGGACCGTGCTGGAGCCCTTTGGCAGGAACTTCTGGTCGGCGTCGAGGATCTTCTGGATGTCGGCCGCGACCGCGCCCAGGTCGCGGTCCTGCGGGGAGGCGAAGATGTCCACGGTCGCATTGATGTTGTACTGGCTGACCACCGCATTGGTCGCGGTCCGCGACAGCGTCGCCAGCCCGCCCAGGCGCTGCGCGCCGCCCTGGCCGGCACTCGGGCTGATCGGCACGTTCTGCAGGTCGGGCAGGCTGTCGAGGCTGTACTGCGGCGTCTGCATCACGATCGGATAGGACACGCCGTTCTGCGGGTTCAGCCAGAACGTCGGGGCGATCTGGCTGGAGCCGGCGAGGTTCACGCCCAGGCTGCTGCTGACGTCGCGCTCGGTGATGCCGACCTGTTGCGCAAGGCTGCGGTCCACATTCACCGCGAAGCCGGGGCTGGCCTGCGACTGCTGGATGCGCGCGTCGGCCACGCCGGGGACGCGGCGGATCTCGCGCAGCAGGCGATTGGCGTAGGCGAAGTTGGCGGCGAGGTTGGGGCCGCGGATCTGCAGGTCCACCGGCGCCGGCGCACCGAAGTTCAGGATCTGGCTGATGATGTCGGCCGGCGGGAACGAGAACACCACCGACGGGAACTGCTGCGGCAAGGTCTGGCGCAGCATCCGCACGTAGTCGGCGGTGGGCGCGTGGCCTTCGCTCAGCGCGATCTGGATGTCGCCGTCCTGCGAGCCGATGGTGCCGGTGTTGTTGTAGGTGTTGTTGATGCCCGAGGACGACAGCCCGATGTTGTCGACCACGCTGGCCAGATCGCGCGGCGGAATGCGCCTGCGCACGGCGCCGGTCACGTCGGCGAACAGGTGCGCGGTCTCCTCCACGCGGGTGCCGACCGGGGCGCGCACGTGCATCAGGATCTGGCCCGAGTCCACCGACGGGAAGAAGTTGCGACCGAGCATCGGCAGCAGCAGGAACGACAGCGCCACGCACAGCAGGAAGCCGGGCACGAACGCCCTGCGGCGCAGCAGCGCGGTCTCGAGCAGGGCGTAGTAGCCGGCGCGCAGCCGCTCGAAGCGCTTTTCGAAACCGCGCTGGAAGCGCACCAGCGGATTGCGCGACGGCGGCTGACCATGGCCGTCGCCGTGCATGTCGGTATGCGGCGCATGCGGACGCAGCAGGTACTTGGCCATGGTCGGCACCAGCGTGCGCGACAGGAGGAAGGACGCGATCATCGCGAACATCACCGCTTCGGCCATCGGCACGAACAGGAAGCGCGCCACGCCTTCCAGGAAGAACATCGGCACGAACACGATGCAGATGCACAGCAGCGAGACGAAGGCCGGCGTCACGATCTGCGAGGCGCCGTCCATGATCGCCGTCTCCACCGACTTGCCCTGCTCCAGGTGCCAGTTGATGTTCTCGATGGTCACCGTGGCATCGTCCACCAGGATGCCCACGGCGAGCGCCAGACCGCCCAGGGTCATGATGTTCAGCGTCTCGCCGATCGCCGACAGCGCGGCGATCGAGCCGAGGATCGCCAGCGGGATCGAGATGGCGATGATCAGCGTCGAGCGCCAGCTGCCGAGGAACAGCAGGATCATCAGGCTGGTGAGCGCCGCGGCGATCACGCCTTCGCGCGCCACGCCCTCGATGGCGCCGCTGACGAACAGCGACTGATCGCCGATGGGCACGATCCGCAGGTCCGGCGGCAGGGCGTCCTTCATCGCCGCCACCCGGTCCTTGATGCCGGCGATGATCGCCAGCGTCGAGGCCGAGCCGTTCTTCATCACCGTCATCAGCACCGAGCGATTGCCGTTGACGTGCACGATGTTGGTCTGCGGCGGCGCGCCGTCGCGGACATGCGCCACGTCGCGGATGAACACCGTGGCGCCGTCGACCGTCTTCACCGGCAGGTTGCCCAGTTCGGCGATGTCCGACGGCGCGTTGTTGAGCTGCAGCGTGTATTCGTACTTGCCGATCTTCTGCGTGCCCACCGGGGTGATGAGGTTCTGCGCCGCCAGCGCGTTGGCCACGTCCTGCGCCGACAGGCCGCGCGCCTGCAGCGCCGGCGGATCGATGTCGATCTGGACCTGGCGGGTCTTGCCGCCGAACGGGTACGGGATCGCCGCACCGGCCACCGAGGTCAACTGCGGGCGGATGATGTTGAGGCCGAGGTCGGCGAGGTTCTGTTCGGTGAGTCCTTTGCCGGACAGCGCCAACTGGATGATCGGCACCGTGGAGGCGTTGTAGTTGAGGATCAGCGGCGGCGTGGTGCCTTGCGGCAGTTGCCGCAGCATGGTTTGCGCGACGGCGGTGACCTGCGCGTTGGCGGTGCGGATGTCGACGCTGGGCTGGAAGAAGATCTTGACGATGCCGAAGCCCTGGATCGACGTGGCTTCGATGTGCTCGACGTCGTTCACGGTGGTGGTGAGCACGCGTTCGAACGGCGAGGTGACGCGGCCGGCCATCTGCTCGGGCGGCAGGCCGTTGTACTGCCACACCACGGCGATCACCGGGATCTTGATGTCCGGAAAGATGTCGGTGGGCGTGCGCAATGCGGCGAGCGGGCCCACGATCAGGATCAGCAGGGCCAGGACGACGAAGGTATACGGACGCGTCAGTGCGATCCGGACGAGGCCAATCATGGAGGAGCGGTTTCCCTGCGCGAATGTTGCGTCGCGGCGGATTTTGCCTGCGGAGCTTTCCTCGGCGTCATGAAGATTTATTTAGATAGCCCGGCCCCGGCCGCAAACGCGCGCTGGTTCAACGGCTTGGGCGACAGTGGCGGACGCGCCGGGCGGATCGGTGCCCTGCCGGCATGGGCGGCCCGTGTCAGGCCGGGCCGGGCGCGCCGCGTGCGTGCTGCGCCGCCGTGGCGGGTGGGCAGAGCATCGAGAACACCGCGCCGCCCGCGTCGCCGCCCACCTGCAGTTCGTAGCCATGCAGGCGGACGATGGCGCTGACGATCGCCAGCCCCAGCCCGCAGCCGGGCTGGGAGCGGGTCTGGTCGGCGCGATAGAAGCGGCGGAAGATCGTCTTGCGTTCGTCGGGGGCGATGCCGGGCCCGGTATCGGCGACATCGATGCGGGCGTTGCCGTGCTGGTCGGTCCCTGCCAGCAGGCGGATCGTCCCGCCATCGGGGGTGAACTTGATCGCATTGCCGACCAGGTTGGCCAGTGCCTCGAACAGCAGGTGCGGATCGCCGTGCACGGCGGGCAGCGGCTGCAGCGCGAGGTCGAAGACCTGCCCGCGGTCCTCGGCCAAGGGCGCGTAAAACGCATGGACGTCGTGCAGCAGCGCGTCCAGGTCGATCGTCGAGAAGCAGGCGCTGCGCTGGCGATCTTCCAGTTCCGACACGCGCAGCAGCGCGCGGAATCGGGTCAGCACGGTGTCGATCTCGCTCACGCAGGCGTCCAGTTGCGCACCTTCCGGACGCTCCTCGAACTGCTGCTGCAGCCGGTGCAGGCGCGTGCGCATGCGCGTCAGCGGAGTGCGCAGGTCGTGGGCGATGTTGTCTGTGACGCCCTTCACCTCGCCGAGCAGGCGTTCGACTTCGTCCAGCGTCCGGTTCACCGTGGCCGCCAGCAGGTCCACCTCGTCGCCGCGCCGCGACACCGGCAGGCGCACGCTGAGGTCACCGCGGTGGATGGGCTGCATGGCCTGCTGGATGGCGCGGATGCGCCGCGCCGGGCCGCGCGCGAGGAGGATGCCGCCGAGCAGCCCCGGCAGCAGGGTCAGGGACAGTCCCCACAACAGCCCCCGGTAGATGATGGTGGTCAGCCCGTCGATCACGGTGCTCGCCTTGGCCACGACCAGGCGCCGCCCGTCCGGCAGTTCCCTGGCGATGCCACGGGCCTGGGTCAGGCGGCCGTTGCCGGCACCGATCAGCCGGGCGCTGACCAGGCCGACGCTGCCGTCGGTGGCCATGTCCTTGGGGATCGCGGCGATATTGCCGGCGATGCGGCGTCCCTGCGGGTCGAACAGGCCGACCCACATGAAGCCCTGGATGTCGATGGCGTTGGCTTCGCCCACCGTGTCGGCCAGGCGCCTGGGGTCGGTGTTCTCCAGGTAATGGATGCGCGCGACCAGCATCTGGTCGATCACGTGCGCCAGGTAGCGCGTGGACTCCCATTGCACGATGCCCAGCAGCACGATGCACCAGATCGCGAACAGCGCCCCGTAGATCAGGATCAGCCGCGTCGTGGCCGAGCGCCAGGCGTCACTCAGCGGGGGCAAGGACATACCCCGAGCCGCGCATCGTGCGGATGAGCGGCGGCTGGCCATTGCCGTCGATCTTGCGGCGGAGGCGGCCGATATGCACGTCGATCACGTTGGTGCCCGGGTCGAAATGGAAGCCCCAGACGTGTTCGAAGATCATCTGCCGTGTCACCACCTGGCCGGCGTTGCGCATCAGGAACTCGAGCAGGCGGAACTCGGTGGGCAGCAGGGTGAGCGGCTGGCCGGCGCGCAGTGCGTTGTGGCGGACCAGGTCGAGTTCGAGGTCGGCCACGCGCAGGCGGGTTTCGGGCGTGGCCGCCGCGTTGCGATGGCGGCGCACCAGCACTTCGGCGCGTGCGACCAGTTCGTCGGGCGAGAACGGCTTGGTCAGGTAGTCGTCGCCGCCCGCGCGCAGGCCGCGCACGCGCTCGTCCACCTCCGAGAGTGCGCTGATCATCAGCACCGGCGTCTGCACCGCGCGCTTGCGCAGTTCGGAGACCACGTCGATGCCGTCCATGCCGGGCAGCAGGCGGTCGAGGGTGATGATGTCGTAGCCATCGGCCAGCGCGCGCTGCAGGCCGTCGCGCCCGTCGGCGATCCAGTCGGCGCTGAAGCCATGCGCGCCGAGTTCGGCGACGATGTCGCGCGCGGTCACTTCGTCGTCTTCGATGACCAGGGCTCTGGGCATCCTGGCTTACTCCGTGCCGTGGCCAACGGAAATCCCCTGGCGGACACCGCCGACCGTGCCGGCCGGCAGCCGCCAGTGCGCCGTCTGCGCGAGGCCGTTCACCGCCTGTCAGGGAGCCAGGTACGGCCGCAGCGTGTCGCGCCACAGCGCGTAGCCGGCCGCGTTCATGTGCAGCTTGTCCGGTCCGAACAGTTCGGCGCGGGGCTGCCCGTCGGCGCCCAGCATCGGCGTGTAGACGTCGACGAACTGGACCTGCTTCAGGCCGGCCGCGGCCTTGCGGATCAGCGCGTTGGCCTCGGCCATCTTCGGCATCAGTGCCGCGCGCGAGGGGCTGGGCTTGATCGACAGGTAGACGATGCGGGTCTTGGGCAGGTCGCGGTGCACGCGGGTCACGAAGGCCACGAAATCGTCGCGCACCTGCTGCGGGCTGCGGCCGCTGTTGAGGTCGTTGTCGCCGGCGTAGAACACGATCAGACGCGGCTTGTACGGCACCACGATGCGGTCGGCATACCAGGTGCTGTCGCGGATCTCCGAACCGCCGAAGCCGCGGTTGAGCGTCTGCACGCCGGGGAAGTCCGTGGCCAGCGAGGTCCAGAAGCGGATCGAGGAGCTGCCGACGAACAGCACGCCGCCGGGTTTGACCGGATGCGCGGCATCGTCCTTGGCGAACCGCGCCATGTCTTCTTCCCAGGCCGCATTGGAGACCTGGTCGGGCACGCTGGGCGGCGCAGGCGGGGTGAGCGCCCGTGCCGGCGACAGGCCCAGCAAGGACAGGCTGAACAGACTCAGGGCGAGCAGCGGTGCGCGCAGCGGCGAACGGGGCATGACGCCTCCTCGAAGCTAGGGGATCGGCGATGGTGCCGCAGGCGCCGCATGCAGGCAAATCCACGGCGATGCCGGGCGCCGCCGCGGGGCTTGTGGCAAAATCGCGGCCTACCCCGCTGCGCCCTTGCCCATGACCGATTCCTTCCGGCCGTCGTCGCGTCCCCGTTGCCTGGGACGGGGCTGAGCCGTGGCCGACCAGTTCGGGCATCTGCCGCGCGGGCCGCGCCGCATGCTGATGGCGGCACGCTGGTCGTGGCAGGGGCTGCGCGCGGCCTGGCTGCACGAGTCCTCGTTCCGCCTGGAGGTGTGCCTGTGCCTGATCCTGGCGCCGTTGGCGCTGTGGCTGGGGCAGGGGCCGGTGCAGCAGGTGCTGATGATCGGCTCGCTGCTGCTGGTGCTGGCGGTGGAACTGCTCAATTCGGCGATCGAGGCGGTGATCGAGCGCTACGGTCCCGAGCATCACGAGCTGGCCGGCCGCGCCAAGGACATGGGCTCGGCCGCGGTCTTCGTGATGCTGGCCAACGTGGTGCTGTGCTGGGGCTTGATCCTGCTGCCGCGCCTGCTGTGATCGCCGCCCGTTTCTTCTTCTGTTAAAGGACCCGACACCATGGCCCTCGAGTTTCTCGCCGACCCCAACACCTGGCTGACGCTGTTGACGCTGAGTGCGTTGGAGATCGTGCTGGGCATCGACAACCTGGTGTTCATCTCCATCGCGGTGGGCAAGCTGCCGGAAGCGCAACGACCGGCCGCGCGCAAGTTCGGCATCGCCGTGGCCTGCCTGACCCGCATCGCGCTGCTGGTATCGCTGGCGTTCCTGGCGCGCATGCAGGGCGAGCTGTTCAGCGTCGCCGGCATGGGGATCTCGATCCGTGACCTGGTGCTGATCATCGGCGGCCTGTTCCTGCTGGTGAAGGGCACCATGGAGATCCGCGAACTGATCACCGGCGGCGAGGACGAAGACCCCACCACCAGCAAGGCCTCGGGCGTGTTCTGGATGGTGATCGCGCAGATCGCGGTGATCGACATCGTGTTCTCGCTGGATTCGGTGATCACCGCGGTGGGCATGGCCCAGCACATCCCGGTGATGATCGCCGCGGTGCTGCTGGCGGTGGCGGTGATGCTGCTGGCGGCCAACCCGCTGGGCCGCTTCATCGACGCCAACCCGACGGTGAAGATGCTGGCGCTGGCCTTCATCCTGATGATCGGCGTGGTGCTGATCCTGGATGGCCTGGACGTGCACGTGCCCAAGCCCTACATCTACGCGGCGATGGGCTTCTCGGTGCTGGTGGAGTGGCTGAACCTGCTGATGCGCCGGCGCGCCGCGGCGCACCAGGTGCCCGGCGCCGGCAAGTGGTGAGCCACGGCTGAGGTCGGCTGCGTTTTCACCGGCGGCGTGGCAAGCTGCGCGCAGTCATCTGCCGGAGTCCTCGCATGCGCCTGTTGTCCCGCTCCCTGTTCCTGGCCGCGCTGGCGGTGTTGCTGTCCGGCTGCGGCTACAACGCGATCCAGCAGAAGGACCAGGCGGTCAAGGCCGGCTGGTCGGAAGTGCTGAACCAGTACAAGCGCCGCGCCGACCTGGTGCCGAACCTGGTCAACACGGTCAAGGGCTATGCCGACCAGGAGCGGCAGGTGCTGACCGACGTGACCAACGCCCGCGCCCGCGTCGGCCAGGTGCAGGTCAACGCCGACGATGCCGCCTCGCTGCAGCAGTTCCAGCAGGCGCAGGGCCAGTTGTCCAGCGCGCTGTCGCGGCTGCTGGTGGTCAGCGAGAACTACCCGAACCTGAAATCTGACCAGGCCTTCCGCGACCTGCAGGCGCAACTGGAAGGCACCGAGAATCGCATCACCGTGGCGCGTGGCCGCTACATCCAGGCGGTGCAGGACTACAACACCTACATCCTGTCGTTCCCGCAGGTGCTCACCGCCAAGCTGTTCGGCTACAAGGAGAAGCCCAACTTTTCGGTGGAGAACGAGGCGCAGATCTCCGAGGCGCCGGCGGTGAACTTCGGCGGCCAGCCGGCGTCCGCGCCGCAGCAGCCGCAGCAGCCGGCACCGGCGCAGTAAGCGTCGCTGCAGGCCGGCCCGACCGTGCGTTTCACCTCCGAGGCTGAGCGCGCCGGCGCACCGACGGCGTCGTGTGGTGGCACCCGCGCTGCGGCCGGCCGTCGGCACGTCTGCGTCTGGCTGGTGCTGCTGCTGGCGCTGTTGCCGTGGCTGGCCTGGGCGCAGACCGAGGCGCCGATCCCGCCGCTGGATGCGCCGGTGGTGGACACCACCGGCACGCTGACGCCGAACCAGCGCCTGGAGCTGGACCGGCAGGCCGTGCAACTGCAGCAGCGCAAGGGCAGCCAGTTGCAGGTGCTGGTGGTGCCGAGCACCGCGCCGGAGAGCATCGAGCAGTACACCCAGCGCGTGTTCGACCAGTGGAAGCTCGGCCGCAAGGGCGTGGACGACGGTGTACTGCTGGTGGTGGCCAAGGACGACCGGCGCGTGCGCATCCAGCCCGGCTACGGCCTGGAGGGCGCGATTCCCGACGCCACCGCCAACCGCATCATCCAGGAGTACCTGGTGCCGCGCTTCCGCGCCGGCGACTACAGCGGCGGGATTGCCGAAGCGACCGCGATGCTGGTCAAGCTGATCGACGGCGAGGCGTTGCCGGCGCCGGTGAGTGCGCATGCCTCGGCCTCGCGCGGCGGCGGCCTGGGATTCGGGTTCTTCGCCGGCCTGTTCGCGGCGCTGGTCGCGCAGGTGCTGTTCGCGCGGCTGTCGCGGCCTGTGCGCGGTGTGCTGAGCGGCGTGGTCGGCGGTGGCGTCGGCCTGGTGCTGAGCCTGTCGCTGTTCGTCGGTGCGCTGACCGGGGCGATCGGCCTGTTGCTGGGCCTGTTCGTCGGGATCGCGCCGGGCCGCTCGGCTGGCGGTGGCGGTTGGGGCGGCTGGGGCGGCGGCGGTTGGGGAGGCGGCGGCTTCGGCGGTGGCTGGGGCGGCGGTGGCGGAGGAAGTTGGGGCGGCGGTGGAGGCGGCTGGGGCGGCGGCGGGGGCAGTTCCGGAGGCGGTGGCGCCTCGGGGAGTTGGTGATGCGCCTGCTCCGGCACCTGTTCGCGCCATCCGCGCAGCGCCTGTTCCCTGGGGCCAGCCTGGAGCGCATCGGCGCGGCGATCGCAGACGGCGAGCGGCTGCACAGCGGGCAGGTGATGTTCGCGGTGGAGTCGGGCCTGGCGCCGGCGCAGGTGCTGCGCGGCATGGTGCCGCGGCTGCGCGCCGAGCAGGCCTTCGCGCAGTTGCGCACCTGGGATACCGAGGCCAACAACGGCGTGCTGATCTACCTGCTGCTGGCCGACCACCACATCGAGATCGTCGCCGACCGCGGCCTGCGTGGGCGGGTGGACGCGGCGCAGTGGCGCCAGGTCTGCGCGCTGATCGAGCGCGACATGCGCGCCGGGCAGCCGGAGCAGGCGGTGATCGCTGGCGTCGGCGCAGTCTCGGCGCTGCTGGCCGCGCACTTCCCGGCGCAGCCGGGCCAGCAAGGCGAGAACGAATTGCCGAATCTGCCGCGGGTGCTGGATTGAGCGCCTGGAGTCTGGGTGTGTTCTGCCGCTAGATGACACGCGGCGTTTTGGCGTCGATGTGGCGGACAAGGAGGCCTGGCTTCCGTAGGTATGCGGCGAGTGCGGATGCTGCCCTCATGTTGTCGATCCAAGCCATTTGCTTGGTCGGGGTTTCCGCACCGGACTCGCGGCCGATGCATCCCTCCCGTAGGAGCGGCTTCAGCCGCGACGGGCCTTCCCGGTAAAGCCCGTCGCGGCTGAAGCCGCTCCTACGGGAGGGCGCAACGTGTCTGAGTGTGCAGCGGTGACACGCGCAGTCGGCGGTGGAGGTATGCGCCTGCCGGCAGATGAGGCGCCACCCCGCTGTGCCGTCCGCAATCGCGGCAAGTAGCGGAGTCGGTGGCAGACGCGTGCGCCTGCCGGCAGATGAAGCGCTACCCCGCTGTACTGTCCGCAAATCGCGGCAAGTAGCGGAGTCGGTGGCAGAATAGGCGCTCTTTGCCCCCCGGCCGACGCCTGCGCATGACCTATCTCCACCAGATCGATCCCATCGCCTTCTCGTTCGGTCCGGTGAAGGTGCATTGGTACGGGCTGATGTATCTGGCCGGCTTCCTCTCGGCCTGGTGGCTGGGCCGCCGCCGCATCCGCGCCGGTCGCCTGCCCGGGGTGAACGAGGAGGGCTTTTCCGATCTGCTGTTCTACGCGATGCTCGGCGTGGTGCTGGGCGGGCGCATCGGCTACATGCTCTTCTACGCGCTGTCCGATTTCCTGGCCAATCCGCTGCTGATCTTCAAGGTGTGGGACGGCGGCATGAGCTTCCACGGCGGGCTGCTGGGCGTGCTGGCGGCCTGCCTGTGGTGGACGCGCAAGGCGCGCCTGCATTTCTTCGACACCGTGGATTTCATCGCGCCGCTGGTGCCGCTGGGCCTGGGCTTCGGCCGCATCGGCAATTTCGTCGGCGGCGAGTTGTGGGGCAAGTTGACCCACGCCGGCTGGGGCGTGATCTTCCCGCACGCGCCAGCGACGGATGGGGTGGCCAACGCACCGGCGCTGGAGAGCCTGATGAGCGCCGCGCAACTGCAGCAGCAATACGCCGCGGGCCTGCTGGACCGTTACGCCCGCCATCCGTCGCAGCTGTACGAAGCGGCGCTGGAAGGCCTGGTGATGTTCGTGGTGCTGTGGACGTTCTCGATGAAGCCGCGCGCGCGCTATGCGGTGTCCGGCCTGTTCGCGCTGCTGTACGGCGTGTTCCGCTTCGCCGTGGAATTCGTGCGCGTGCCGGATGCGCAGCTCGGCTACCTGGCGTTCCATTGGCTGACCCGCGGGCAGCAGCTGAGCATTCCGCTGATCCTGTTGGGCGTGTTCCTGTTGTGGCGCTCGCGCAGCGCGCCGGTGCTGCAGCCGGTGCCGCCGCCGGAGGTGACCAAGTGAAGCAATACCTGGACCTGCTGCAGCACGTGCTGGAGCATGGCGCGGAGAAATCCGATCGCACCGGCACCGGCACGCGCAGCGTGTTCGGCTGGCAGATGCGTTTCGACCTCAACGACGGCTTCCCCCTGGTCACCACCAAGAAGCTGCACCTGCGCTCGATCGTGCACGAGCTGCTGTGGTTCCTGAAGGGCGAGACCAACATCGCCTATCTCAAGGACAACAAGGTCAGCATCTGGGACGAGTGGGCCGATGCGCAGGGCGAACTCGGTCCAGTGTACGGCAAGCAGTGGCGGCGCTGGACCGGTGCCGACGGCCGCGAGATCGACCAGATGCAGTGGCTGGTGGACGAGATCAAGCGCAATCCGGATTCGCGGCGGCTGGTGGTCAGCGCCTGGAACGTGGCCGAATTGCCGCAGATGGCGCTGATGCCGTGCCACAGCCTGTTCCAGTTCTATGTGGTCGACGGCAAGCTCAGTTGCCAGCTGTACCAGCGCAGCGGCGACATCTTCCTCGGCGTGCCGTTCAACATCGCCAGCTACGCGCTGCTGACCCACATGGTGGCGCAGGCCACCGGCCTGGGCGTGGGCGATTTCGTGCACACGCTGGGCGATGCGCACCTGTACTCCAACCATTTCGAACAGGCGCGCGAACAACTGGCGCGCACGCCGCGGCCGTTGCCGCGGTTGCGGCTGAATCCTGAGGTCACCGATCTGTTCGCTTTCACCTACGACGACATCGCCATCGAGGGCTACGACCCGCATCCGGCGATCAAGGCGCCGGTGGCGGTGTGAACGGCAGCCGGGAATCGGGAGTGGGGAATCGGGAATCGGCGAGCGCCGCCGTCGTGACAGGGACGGATGCGGCGCCGTCTACGCGCCCCTCGCTGCAGTTGAGCCTGATTGCGGCGCTGGACCGGGCCAATGCGATCGGCCGCGACAACGATCTGCCGTGGCGCCTGCCGGACGATCTCAAGCGGTTCAAGGCGCTGACCCTGGGCAAGCCGGTGCTGATGGGGCGCAAGACCGCGCAGTCGCTGGGGCGCGCGTTGCCCGGGCGCTTGAACCTGGTGATGACCCGTTCCGGGCAGGTGCCGTTCGCGGACATGCAGGCGGTGGCGTCGCTGCAGGCGGCGATCGACGCCGCGCGCGAGGCCGGCGCCACGGAACTGGCGGTGATCGGCGGCGGCGACATCTTCGCCCTGGCCCTGCCGTTGGCCGAGGTGCTGTACCTGACCCATGTCGACACCGTGGTCGACGGCGCCGATGCGCATTTCCCCGCGTTCAATCCGGCGCACTGGGCGGTGGTGGCGCGGCAAGCGCATCCGGCCGATGCGCGGCATGCACTGGCCTTCGAATTCGTGGACTACCGGCGCCGGTCTGGCGCGGTGTAGGCGCCGCCAGACGTTCGTAGGAGCGGCTTCAGCCGCGACGGGCATTCCCGGGAACGCCTGTCGCGGCTGAAGCCGCTCCTACGACATCGCGACGTGGCGCGCGGGTCTCACTCCTGCTCGGGCGCAGATGCGGCCGGCGCCTGGCCACGGTTTGATGCGCCGCGCCGCCGCGGCGTGCCGCTGCGCGCCGCTGGCGGCGGTCCCTGCACCGGGCGGCCGGGGACCTGCACGACCTGCAGGTCCTCGCTGTCCAGGCGCAGCGCGGTGAGCTTGCCGCCCCAGACCGCGCCGGTGTCGATCGCGTGCACGCCCTGGGTGATGGTCAGGCCCAGCGTCGACCAGTGCCCGCAGACGATCTTCAGGTCGCGCTCGACCCGTCCCGGCACCTCGAACCAGGGGTACAGGCCCTGCGCCTGAGTGCCGGGTGTGCCCTTTTCCTCGATCGCGATGCGCCCGCGCGGGGTGCAGTAGCGGGCGCGGGTGAACAGGTTGATGATCGCGCGCGAGCGGTCGTAGCCGGTGAGGCCCGGCGACCATGCCGGGCGGTCGCCGTACATGTTGCGGAACAGCTTGCGGTAGCCATTGCCGTGCAACTGCTGCTCGACCTCGCGCGCATGCTTCTCGGCCAGCGCGGTGGTCCACTTCGGCGCCAGGCCGGCGTGGATCATCATCCAGCCGAGCTCGCGGTCGGCGTGCAGCAGCTTCTGCATGCGCAACCAGGTCAGCAGTTCGTCGCGGTCCTCGGCCAGCACGATGCGCTGCAGGTCCGGATTGACCTTGCGCTGTTCGTCCGGGCTGCGCTCGCCGATCGCCAGCAGCGACAGGTCGTGGTTGCCCAGCACCACCACGCTGTGTTCGCGCAGCGAGTGCACCAGGCGCAGGGTTTCCAGCGACTGCCCGCCGCGGTTGACCAGGTCGCCGCAGAACCACAGCCGGTCCACTGCCGGATCGAAGCGGATCTTCTCCAGCAACTGCTGGGTGATGTCGTAGCAACCCTGCAGGTCGCCGATCGCCCAGACCGCCATCAGTGCAGGGTCCGCGGCACGGACAGCACGAACGGCGCGATCGCGGCGATGAAGTGGGTGCCGTCGTCGGCCTCCATGTCGTAGTGGCCGCGCATCGTGCCGTGCTCGGTCTCGAGCACCAGCCCGGAGGTGTAGCGGAAATCCTCGCCCGGGCGCAGCCGCGGCTGTTCGCCGACCACGCCGTCGCCGTCCACGCGCTCAATGCGGCCGTTGCCGTCGGTGATCTCCCAATGCCGGGCGATCAGGCGCGCGGCGACGCGGCCGCGGTTGTGGATGCGGATCGTGTAGGCGAACGTGTAGCGTCCGTCCTCCGGCGCCGATTGGTCGTCGAGGAATCGGGGCGACACTTCGACCTCGATCCGATAGGGGGCGTCATCGTTCATCCCCACAGTTTAGAGCGTGTTTTGCCGTTTGAGGCGAGATGCGTCAACGGTTGTCACTGCCAGGCGGCTGGCGCGCGGCAGCGGTCCTGGCTGCCGCCTGCGCGAGCCGCCGTGCGGGCCTGTTGTTGCCGTGGGCAGTGTGCAGAAGGGCCGTTGGAGTGACGGTGCGTGTTGTGCGGCTTGCCATGCTGGGGCGGCGAGGCGGTGCCGTCCTCGCCATGTCTACGGCGCGGGTCGGCGACGCCTGCGCCAGCCTGCAAGGAGCCCAGTAACGCGCGCGCAGAGGTTCGCACCACGCATGCATGCGCGCGCCGCGCGGGACGTCCGCTCAGGCTTGCGCGCTATTTGCCAGGCGGACGAAGTCGGCGACCTCGAGTTGCTCGGCGCGCGCGTCCGGGCGCACGCCCGCGGCCTCGAACTGCGCGGCATCGCAGACCCCGTTCAAGGCGTTGCGCAGGGTCTTGCGGCGCTGCCCGAATGCGGCGCGGACCACATCGGCGAAGCGCTTGGGATCGGCGATGCCCACCGTCTGCGGCGGCCGCGGCACCAGCCGCACCACGGCCGAATCCACCTTCGGCGGCGGCCGGAACGCGCCCGGCGGCACCACGAACAGCGAGGTCACCTCGCAGTAGGCCTGCAGCATCACGCTGAGCCGGCCGTAGACCTTGCTGCCAGGGTCGGCGGCCATGCGGTCGACCACTTCCTTCTGCAGCATGAAGTGCATGTCGGCGATCGCCGCGGCGTGGTCCAGCGCATGGAACAGGATCGGCGAGGAAATGTTGTAGGGCAGGTTGCCGACCAGGCGGATGGGCGCGCCCTCGGCCAGGGCGGCGAAATCCACCGACAGCACGTCGCGGTTGAGGATGGTCAGTTCGCCGACGCCGGCGGCCGCCGCGGTCAGCGGCGCGATCAGGTCGCGGTCGAATTCGATCACGGTCAGCTGGCCGTGCCGGCGCAGCAGCGGGAAGGTGATCGCGCCCTGGCCGGGGCCGATCTCGACCAGCCGGTCGCCCGGCTTGGGGTCGACTGCGCGCACGATGCTGTCGATGTAGTGGCGGTCGCTGAGGAAGTGCTGGCCAAGGGATTTCTTGGCCGGGGCGCCGAAGCCGGGAGAGGAAGTCATGCGGGGCATTTTATCGGCATGCACGGGGTGGCGCGCGCATGCGGCGACGTAGCAGCGGCGTTGGCCGCGACCGGCATCATCGGGAACGTCGGGGTGCGGCAGATCGGCGAACGCCGTTCGGGCCCTAGGACTGCGCGCGGCGTGCGGCCAGTTGCGCACACAGCGCGGTGGCGGCAAACAGGCTGGACGGGTCGGCCACGCCGCGGCCGGCCAGCTCCAGCGCGGTGCCGTGGTCGACCGCGATGCGCGGGTAGGGCAGGCCCAGGGTCAGGTTCACCGCCTGCTCGAATCCGCTGTACTTGAGCACCGGCAGGCCCTGGTCGTGGTACATCGCCAGCACCGCGTCCACGGTCGCCAGCTTCTGCGGCAGGAACGCGGTATCGGCCGGCAGCGGGCCGAGCAGGCGCATGCCCTCCGCGCGCAAGGCGTCCAGCACCGGTTGCATCACCTGGATCTCCTCGAGGCCCAGGTGCCCATCCTCGCCGGCATGCGGATTCAGCCCCAGCACCGCGATGGTCGGGGTGGCGATGCCGAACTCACGGCGCAAGGCGGCCTCGGTGATGCGCAGGCTGCGTTCCAGCACGGCCGACGTGAGCGCATCGGCGACCGCGCGCAGCGGCAGATGGGTCGTGACCAGGGCCACGCGCACGATGGCGTTGGCCAGCATCATCACCACTTCGCGGCCGGCGTGCTGGGCCAGCAACTCGGTGGTGCCGGTGTAGGCGATGCCGCCGGCGTTGATCGCGGCCTTGTGCACCGGGCCGGTGACCATGCCGGCCAGTTCGCCGCTCAGGCAGGCATCGGCGGCCTGGGTCAGCGCAGCGATCACTGCCGCGGCATTGGCCGGCTCGGTCGCGCCGAAGCGGCTGGGCACGGCATTGGCGACCGTGCGCAGGCGCAGGTCGCCAGGGGCGAGGGCGGGGCTGGATTCGGGCAGCAACTGCAGCGGCAGCGCCAGCGCCGCGGCGGCGGCGCGCAAGGTGTCGGGATCGCCGAAGGCCAGGAGCTGGCAATCGTGACGCGGCTGTTGCGCCAGCCGCACGCACAGTTCCGGGCCGATCCCGCCCGGCTCGCCCGGCACCAGCGCGAGCGAGGGACGCATGGATCAGGGCTTGGCGGCGGGCGCCGGCGCCGGCGTGGCGGCCGGCGCAGTCGCGGCGTCGGTGTTGCCCACGCGCATGTCGACGTAGGCTTCGCCGCGCATTTCCTGCAGGAAGCGGTTGTATTCCTCTTCCAGCTTGCGGCGGCCGATGGTTTCGCGGACCTGGGCGCGCTGGGTGTCGCTGGTCACGTCGGTCTGGCGCTCGCCGACGCGCTGCACGATGTGCCAGCCGGCCTCGGTACGGAACGGCTGCGAGATCTGGCCGTCCTGCAGGCTCGCCACGTGCTGGCCGAAGTCCGGGCCGAACGCGTCGGCCGGGAACCAGCCCAGGTCGCCACCCTGGCTGCGGCTGTTGGTGTCTTCGGAGGCTTCCTTGGCCACGGCCTGGAAGTCGGCGCCGCCGGCGATGCGCGCACGCAGGGTCTCGATCTTGGCCTTGGCGGCCGCATCGGGCTGCGCGTCGTTGACCCGGATCAGGATGTGCCGGGCGTGGTACTCGGTGACCGTCTTCTTTTCCGGATTGGCCGAGGCATCGCGCACCTCGACCAGCTTCAGCAACTGGAAGCCGCTGGGGCCGCGCAGCGGGCCGACCACCTGGCCTGGCTTCATGTCGCGGATCAGCTGCGCGAACGCATTGGGGATTTCGTCGAGGCTGCGCCAGCCCAGGTCGCCGCCTTCCAGCGCGTTGGGGCTGTCGGAGTAGCGCACCGCGGCGGCGTTGAAGTCGATCTCGCCCTTGTCGATCAGGTTCTTGACCCCGTCGATCTTGCCCTGGGCGGTCTTGATCTGCTCGGCGGTCGCACCTTCCGGCAGGCCGACCAGGATGTGCGCCAGGTGGTACTGGGCGCCGGTGGTGGCCTGCTGCGCCAGCGCCGCGTCCACTTCGGCCTCGCTGACGTTGATGCGGCTCTGCGCGAAACTCTGGCGCAGGCGCTGCACGGTGATTTCGTCGCGCACCGAGTTGCGGAAGTCGGTGTAGGACATGCCGTCGGCGGCCAGCTTCTTGCGCAGGCCGTCCACATCGGTGCCGTTCTGCTGGGCGATGCTGGCGATGGCGCGGTTCAGCTCGTCGTCGCCGACGCGGATGCCGGTGCTGTTGGCGCGCGCGACCTGCAGCTTGACCAGGATCAGGCGCTCGAGCACCTGCCGCTGCAGCACGTTATCCGGCGGCAGCTGCGCCTCGCGGCCGGCATACTGTGCCTTCACGTTGCGCACGGCACGATCCAGCTCGCTCTGCAGCACGACATCCTCGTCGACCACCGCGGCGATGCGGTCCAGCGGTTGGGTTTGTTGCGCGGCGGCCGGAGCGGACACGCCGGCGACCGCCATCAGGGCGGCGAGAAAAACAGAAAGGGTCTTGGTCATGGAATCTGGTTCGGATCGTAAGCGTCCGGATCGGTCGTGGTGTTGCTGGGCGGGACCAAGTACAGGTCGTCGCGGTTGTAGCCGAGAATAGCACGGCGCAGAACGCGGTCCGTGTCCTGGCCCAGGGAGGACAGGCCCTTGAGCACGAACTCGATCTGGAACGCGGTATCCAGTGCGCCGGTGCGGTTGCGCACGTAGCGCCGCGCCAGCGCCCGTACCGCCAGGCAGCAGCTGTCCCACTGCACGCCGAGGATGCTCTCCAGCGGCTTCTTGTCCATCAGCGAGTAATAGTGCCGGCCGACCACGCTCCAGGTCGGGTTGATCGGGTACAGGAACGAGACGTCGGCCTGTTCCAGCAGATCGCGGCGATAGCGGTAGCCGATGTTGACGATGCCGTCGCCGGGCATCAGATAGCGCGCGCGGAAGCTGGCCAGGTCCTTGCGGTGGTACTTGGGATCCCACTGATAGGTGGCGCCCAGGGTCCAGCGGTCGTTGACCATATAGTTGGCATCGGCCACCCAGGCCGACTTGCCCTGCTCGATGGTGGTGTCGCTGTCCGGCAGGCTGACCCGCGAATCGCTGAAATACAGGATCTGGCCGAGGCTGACGGAGAGCTTCTCCTTGCCGTCGTCCTGGCGCAGCAGGCGCGAACTCAGCGCCATGGTCAGCTGGTTGGCGTCGTTCTGGCGATCGGCGCCGGTGTAGCGCGAATCGCGGAACAACTGGCCCCAGCTGAAGGTGAACTCGCGCGTATCGAAGATCGGCAGGTCGTTCTGGTCGCGGTACGGCGTGTACAGGTAGAACAGCCGCGGTTCCAGGGTCTGCAGATAGTTGGTGTTACCCCATTTGGTATCGCGGTCGAAGTACAGGCCCGCATCGACCGTGGCGATCGGCAGGCTGCGCGAGGGCGTGGTGTCGCCGCCGAGCGTGGCCGCCAGGTCCTTGTCCAGCTGATACGCGGTGTAGCGCCAGGCCAGGGTCGGCTTGAGGAACCAGGCGGCGCCGGCCAGCGGCATCGAGATGTAGGGCTTGAGGTCCAGGCGGCTGCCGCCGGGGCGCGGGGTGACCACGCCGGTGCGCTCGTAGGTGCCGTCGGTGGTTTTCTGGTGAATGTCGTCGTGCACGAAGCGCACGGCTTCGCTGTACAGGCCGGCTTCGAAGTAGTTGCCGAACGACTGGTCCCAGTTGAAGAAGGCGCGCGGCTGGCGGTTGTACGGCAGCGCGTCCTCGGTCAGGGTGTAGTCGGTCAGTTGCCAGCGGTCGGCCATCAGGCCTGCGGTCCAGGTCTCGCCGGTGCCATAGACGCCGATCGTGCTCTGGATGTTGGACACCGCATTGCCGAGCAGGCGGTTGGAGAAATCCTCGGTGTAGCGCTCGTCGCTGACCCAGGCCAGCGAGGCGCGTGCCTGCCACTGCGAATTGATGTTGTGGTAGCCCTGGTAGCTGAAGCGGCCGCGATCCTTGTCGCGCAGCTTGTCGTCGGGCAGGTAGGCGGCCTGCAGCTCGCCCTTGCCGCCCTCGTAGAGATAGCGGAATTCGCTGCCCAGCATCAGGCCGCGGCGGGCCATGAAGCGCGGATACAGGGTGGCATCGTAGTTGGGCGCCAGATTGAAGTAGTACGGCTGGGTGTAGTCGAAGCCGTTGCGGCTGGACATGCCGAGCGCCGGGAACAGGAAGCCGCTGGTACGACGATCGTCGATCGGGAACTTGAACCAGGGCGCATACAGCACCGGAAAGTTGTAAACCTTCAGGATCGCGTTGCGCGCGGTGCCGAAGCCCTCGTCGTTGTCGACGTCGATTTCCGGCGCGTGCAGTTCCCACACCCGCTGCGAGGGGTCGCAGGTGGTGTAGGTGGAGCGGTGCATCTGCCCCAGCGCGCCCTGCAGGTCGACCGAATCCGCCTTGCCGTTGCCGCGGCGGGCCAGCAGCTGGTAGCGGATGTTGGTGATCTTGTGGGTGTCGGTGTCCTGATTGCCTTCGGCGCGGTCGGCGATCATGCGGATCGACGAATCCTGGTAGCGCACATGCCCTTCGGCGATGTAGTTGCCGGTCTCGGTGTCCACCCGCAGGCTGTCGGTGCCCATGAACTGGTCGCCGCGCTTGAGCGCGACGTTGCCGGTGTAGTTCGGGATGGTGGTGGTGCCCGACAGCTGGTCGCCTTCGATATTGGTCGGCTGCTGGTCGCGGTTCTGCGCGAGCTTGGGGTCCGGCTGCTGCGCGTCGTCGAACTTGGGCAGCACGTCCGGGGTCGGGCACAGGCCCCAGTTCGGCGGCTTTTCAGCCGCCACGGCCGGCAGGCAGAGGGCGATACTGAACGGAAGAGGGAGCAGGCGAAGGGTTCGGCGCACGCGCGTCAGGTATCGGGCTAAAACGGTCGCTAGCTTGCCCCATCCCGTGCATAGGGGCAATGAAGGCGTCCCGGCGCCGGGGGGCGGGGTTCATCGGTGCCCAGGGTGGCGCCGTCCAGTTCCGGGCACGTCCGTCGGGCCTGGCCGGCGCCGCGCACTCACCGTGTGGCACTCCTTTGCCTGGATGACCTGCGCTCAGCGCAGCGCGTCGACGTGGGCGACGCTGCCCTCGCGCAGCGCCTGCAGGTCGTAGCCGCCTTCCAGCAGGGACACCACCCGGCCGCGCGCGTGCCGCTGCGCCACCGCGCGCAGTTCGGCGGTGATCCAGCCGAAGTCCTCGGTCTCCAGCATCAGGTCGGCCAGCGGGTCGCGCATGTGAGCGTCGAAGCCGGCCGAAATCAGCAGCAACTGCGGCTTGAAGGCGTCCAGCAGCGGCAGCATCTGGTCGGCCCAGGTGTTGCGGAAGCGGAAGCCGCCGCTGCCCGGCGGCAGCAGCGCGTTGTGCAGGTTGCCGACGCCGCGGTCGTGGACCCCGCCGGTGTGCGGGAACAGCCCGGACTGGTGGGTGCTGAGGTACTGCACCTTCGGCTCGCGCTCGAAGATCGCCTGCGTGCCGTTGCCGTGATGCACGTCGAAATCGACGATGGCGATCCGCTCCAGGCCATGCGCATCGCGGGCGTGGGCGGCGGCGACCGCGACGTTGTTGAACAGGCAGAAGCCCATCGCGGTGTCGGCTGTGGCGTGATGGCCGGGCGGGCGCACCGCACAGAACGCGGTGTCGCTGGCGCCGTGCATCACCGCGTCCACTGCGGCGACGCCGGCGCCGGCGGCGCGCAGCGCGGCGGCGCGCGAGCCGGGCGAGAGAACCGTGTCCACGTCGAGCATCTGCGGGCCGTCGAGGTCGGCCAGGACGCGGTCGATCAGGTCGCGCTCATGCACCCGGGCCAGGTCGCCGAGCTTGGCCAGCGGTGCCTCGCGCCATTCCAGCGCCGGAAAGGCGTCGCGCAGCGCGCTGGTCACCGCGTCCAGGCGCTCCGGCCGTTCCGGGTGTTCCGGCCCGGGCGCGTGCCCCAGGCAGGCAGGGTGGGTGTAGATCAGCATGCGCGCCGCGGCCCGGGCGTCGCTCAGGCCTGGCGCCGGTCGTGGCGCCACAGCACTTCGCCGTGGCCGTCGGCCCGTGCCAGCACCCGCGCCAGCACGAACAGCAGGTCGGAGAGCCGGTTGAGGTAGCGCACCGCTTCCGGGCGCACGGCGTCCTGGCGCGACAACGCCACCGTCTCGCGCTCGGCGCGGCGCACGATGGTGCGGGCCAGGTGGCAGCGCGCCGCGGCCTCGCCGCCGGCGGGCAGGATGAAGTCCTGCAGCGCCGGCAGGGTGTCGTTGTAGCGGTCCAGGTGCCGTTCCAGCGCGTCGATGTCGGCGGCCTGGATCGCGGCGTGGCCGGGGATGCACAGCTCGCCGCCAAGATCGAACAACTGGTGCTGGATCGCGGTCAGCAGCTGCCGCACGTCCTCGGCCAGCGGACAGGCCAGGACCACGCCGATCGCCGAGTTGGCTTCGTCCACGGTGCCGTAGGCGGCGACCCGCGCCGAGTCCTTGCCGACCCGGTTGCCGTCGCCCAGGCCGGTGCTGCCGTCGTCGCCGGTGCGGGTGTAGATCTTGGAGAGGCGGTTGCCCATCCCGGTCAGTGACCGACCGGCTGGCCGCGCTGGCCCAGTCGCGCCAGTTGCTCGACGCCGACCTGGATCGCCGCGGCCAGCGCCACGTACAGGCTGGCGCTGCCCAGGTACGGCAACAGCCAGTCGCTGTAGTTCTGCCACCAGCCGGCCAGGGTCGGGTTCGGCACGCTGCGGCTGACCCAGTAGAAGCTGCCCTGCGCCAGCAGGTGGCACAGCGCCACCGACACCAGCAGGCTGGCGGCGGCCAGGCCCAGGGCGCGCCAGTCGGCGCCGCGGTAGCGCCGCGCCAGCCAGGCGCCGCCGGCCCACAGCACGAAGTAGGCCGGGATCAGGCACCAGTAGGCCGGCGACACGCAGTAGTGCTGCCAGAAATCCAGGCCCTGGCCGCGGATGACCAGGTAGTCGACCAGCACCGCCAGCGCCATCAGCAGCGGGAATGCCCAGCGGGTCCAACTGCGTAGGTAGAAGCCGCCGACGAAGAACACCGCCCACGACGCGTCCGGGATCGCCCCGAAGTGGTTGATGCGGGTCGCGGCCAGCAGCGCGGCCAACAGCAGCAGGGCGGGGAGACGGTGGGCGGAAGGCGTCATGGCGGCGGGCACCGGTGCACGTAAGACCCAGGATTCTACTGGAAGCGCGGCGCGCGCGAGTGCCGTGCGCCGGGCCCGGGCGGGGGCGCACGCTGGGCGGCGCGCTCACCGGGCAGACGGGTGCGGGTCGTATCATGGCCGGATGAGCAAACGACATGACGTAGTGATCGTCGGCGGCGGCCTGGTCGGCGCCAGCCTGGCCATCGCCCTGGACCGGCTGGGGATCGACGTGGGCCTGGTCGAGGCCGCGCCGCCGGGCGCGTTGCCGCCGGTGTTCGACCAGCGCAACCTCAGCTTCGCCGCCGCCACGGTCAACGCGCTGGGCGCGCTCGGGGTGATGCAGCGGCTGCGCGCGCCGACCGGGCCGATTCGCCGTATTCATGTCAGCCGCGCGGGGGATTTCGGTCGGGTC
Organism: Xanthomonas indica; assembly: GCF_040529045.1. Taxonomy (NCBI): domain Bacteria; kingdom Pseudomonadati; phylum Pseudomonadota; class Gammaproteobacteria; order Lysobacterales; family Lysobacteraceae; genus Xanthomonas; species Xanthomonas indica. The sequence goes on from NZ_CP131914.1 coordinate 1,633,704, forward strand.
CGGCTGGAGGCCGCCGACTACGGGCGCGAGGCCTTCGGCCAGGTGGTGGTCGCGCGCGACTTCGGCGAGGCGCTGGAGGCCAGTCTGGCCGCGACCACGCGGCTCACCCGCTATCGCCCGGCGCAGTTCGTGGCGCTGGAGGCCGACACCGAGGAGGGCGTACGCCGCCTGCGCATCGTGCACGACGGCAGCGAGCAGGTCCTGCACGCGCGCCTGCTGGTCGGTGCCGACGGCAGTGCCAGCGCGGTGCGCGAGGCCTTGGGCGTCGCCGCAACGCGCCACGATTTCCAGCAGACCCTGTTCGTAGCGCGGGTGCGCGGCAGCCGCCAGCCCGACGGCACCGCCTACGAGCGCTTCCGCGACGACGGCCCGACCGCACTGCTGCCGCGTGGCGACCGCCATTACGGCGCGATCCACGCCGTCGCCGCCGAGGACGCGGACGCGGTGGCCGCGCTGGACGAAGGCGCCTGGCTGCAGCGGCTGCAGGACGCGCTGGGCTGGCGCGTCGGCCGCCTGCTCGGCAGCGGCGAGCGCAGCGCCTACCCGATCGTGCAGGTGCTGGCCGAGCGGCTGACCGACGCGCGCGCGGTGCTGCTGGGCAATGCCGCGCAGACCTTGCACCCGCTGGGCGCGCAGGGCTTCAACCTGGGCCTGCGCGATGCGCTGACGCTGGCCGAACTGATCGAACGCGACGGCACCGACCCGGGCGCGCCGGCGCTGCTGCAGCAGTACGCGCAGCGCCGCGAGCAGGATCGCCAGCGCACGGTGGCGTTCTCCGGCGGACTGGCGCGGCTGACCGCCAATCCGACCCCGCTGCTGCGCCCGCTGCGCAGCCTGGGCCTGCTGGTGGCGGCGCAGGCCGCGCCGCTGCAGTCGTTCCTGGTCGGCGGCGCGATGGGGTTCCGCGGCGACGTGCCGCAGCTGTGCCGGGAGGCGCTCGCATGAGCCGGCGCGGTGTGCTGGACGTGGTGGTGGTCGGCGGCGGCGTGGTCGGCGCGGCCTGTGCGTTGGCCCTGGCCGGCGAAGGCCTGGCCGTGGCGCTGGTCGAGGGCCGCGAGCCGCCGCGCTGGTCGGCCGACACGCCGGACCTTCGCGTGTACGCCTTCGCCCCGGACAACGCGGCCCTGCTGCAGGGCCTCGGCGTCTGGCCGCAGGTGCTGGCGCAGCGCGCCAGCGCCTACCGGCGCATGCGCGTGTGGGATGCCGGTGGCGGTGGCGAACTGGCGTTCGACGCCGACGCCCTGGGCCGCGACCAGCTCGGCTGGATCGTCGAGCACAATCTATTGGTCGAACAGCTGTGGGCGGCGCTGCCGGCTGCCGGCGTGCAGGTGCATTGCCCGGCGCGGGTGGACGCGCTGGAGCCTTCGGCCGAGCGCGCGCGCCTGCGCCTGGACGACGGCAGTCGCCTGGACGCGCGCCTGGCGATCGCCGCCGACGGCGCCGATTCCACGTTGCGCGGGCTGGCCGGACTGGACGCGCCGGCGCACGACTACGGCCAGCGCGGCGTGGTCGCCTTCGTGCAGACCGAACACCCGCACCAGGACACCGCCTGGCAGCGCTTCCTGCCAGGCGGGCCGCTGGCGTTCCTGCCGTTCGCCGATGGCCGCAGCTCGATCGTGTGGACCCTGCCCGAGGCCGAGGCGGCGCGGGTGCTGGCGCTGGACGACGCGGCGTTCGGCGTCGAACTGACCCAGGCCTTCGGCGCCCGGCTGGGGGCGGTGCGCGCGCTGTCGCCGCGGCTGGGCTTCCCGCTGCGCCGGCAACTGGTGGAGGCCTACCAGCGCGGCCGCCTGCTGGTGCTGGGCGATGCCGCGCACGTAGTGCATCCGCTGGCCGGGCAGGGCGTCAACCTCGGCCTGCGCGACGTCGCCGCGCTGGCGGCGCTGGTGCGGCAGGCGCAGGCGCAGCGCGTGGACTGGGCGGCGCCGCAGCGGCTGGCGCGCTGGGCGCGCGGCCGTCGCAGCGACAACACCGTCGCCGCCTACGGCTTCGACGCGATCAACCGCCTGTTCTCCAACGACGAGCTGCACCTGACCCTGCTGCGCGGCCCGCTGCTGGGCCTGGCCGGCAAGCTGCCGCTGTTGATGCACGGTTTCTGGAAGCGCGCTTCCGGCGTGTGAGCGCACGCTTCGGCCGGACGCGGCGGCCGCAGGATTCGACCACGCGCCGAGCGGCGCCCGTCCCCTCATCCGCCCCTTCGGGGCACCTTCTCCCGGAGGGCGAAGGAAGCGCCAGCTTCGGCTGGTTTGCTTGAGCCCCTCTCCCCTCGGGAGAAGGGGTGGGGTGAGGGGAGGGCGCGAAGCGCAGCACGCAGGCCGCGTCCCTGCCATGGAGGATGACGATGCAAGACGCGACACAGACCGTGGATCTGTTGATTTCCCACAGCCAGCTGCAACTGCGCGCCCGCGCCTTCGACGAGGCGGCCTGCCGCTGGGGGCCGCGCAACCTGGAGCAGGGGGCAATCCTGCACCGCGATTACGTGGTGTTCGATCCGCTGCCCGAGGACGCGTTCGGCGCGCAGGTGCACGTGGTGCTGGCCACGACGTTCGCGCCCGACCCGCGCGCGCAGCGACGCATGCAGGTGCCATTCCGGGTGAATCCAAACGCGCGGGTGCAGGTGGCGTCTGCCGCCGAGGTCTTCGATGTGACCTTGCCGCTGCAGCCCGGCGACTACGCGCTGTATTACGAGGTCTGCGAAGGCGACGAGGTGTATTACCGGCTCACCCTGGTACCGGCGGGGCAGCCGGTGGCGGCGCGCTATCTGCTGGACGATCCCTGGGGCGGAACGCAGGATGCGCCGCTGCAGGACGGGACGCTTTAGCACGCGTCAGTGCGGAAGGCGAGGCAGGGCGGCAGGGAGCGTTTCGCGGGTGCGGCGCGGTGATCGGTGTAGCGGCGATAGCGCTGAAGCAGTCGGCAGTCGTGCTGATGGTGTCTGCGGCGTTGGCCGCTTCAGAAAACAATCGCGCCGCAGGCGGCAGGAAGGCCGCAGGCGGCGCGTGTGGTGGGAAGGACGCGGATCGGTCGACGCGTGGGTCGCGTCACGTCGACATCCAGCCTTCCAGGTCGGCCTTGCTCAGGCGGCCGTGGTGATGCACGTCGACGGCATCGAACTCGGCATACAGCGTGGGATCGGCCTTGGCCTCGGGGCGGCTGATGTAGCCGTCATGGTTGCGGTCGAGCTTGGCGAAATTGATGTGGTAGTCGCCAACGATCGAGTTCGGTTCGACCGAGGTGACATTGATGATCTGGCCGTTCTGGTGCAGGGTCACTTCGTCCGGCGCCGACTGCGCCATGGCCAGCGCCGGCGCGGCAAGCAGCGCGAACGCGAACGGGACGAGACGAGGAACGATGCGGTTCATGGCACGACTCCTGTTGCTGGGAAGGAGTCAAGAACATAGGCCTGGCCGAATTAATCGATGCTAAAAAATGCGGGCGTTCGCATCTGCGCGCCGGCGCTGTTTAGCAAGCGTTTCCAATGCGCTCCGGGACGCGGCCGATCGCGTCCCGGCGCCCGTTACGGTGATGTCGGACACGTGTCGTTACGGTGACAGCCAGCCAGCCAGTTGCGCGCGGCTGAGGCGGCCGCTGTGGGCGGTGTCCAAGGCATCGAACTCGTCGGCCAGCGACGGGTTGGCCTGCGCTTCGCTGCGGCTGATGTAGCCGTCGTGGTCGGTGTCCAGCGCCTCGAAGTCGATGCGGTAGCTGCCGGCGACGCGGTCCGGCTGGATGCTGCGCACAGTCACCTGGGCTTCGCCGGGCGTCGCCGGCAGCTGCACCTGGTGGGTGACCACGCCGTTGCTGAGCGGCTGCGCGCGCACGTTGACCGGCGCATCGCGCAGCGGCTCGGTGGTGGCGCTGGAGGTGGCGGTGAGGTTCTGCGCCGCGACCGGTGCGGCGCAGGCGCACAGGCAGCAGAGCAGGACGAGGGAACGGCAGGGCATGGACACGACGCAACTCCGGTACGGCGATGGATGGCGGCCCCGGCTCAGCCGGGGATGAACGGAAACGCGAGCTTCAACAGGCCCTTCAGCCCGCCCTCGGCGGTGCTGGCGACGGCCTTGGCGCCGAGGCTGTTGAGGGCGCGGCGCACGTCCTCCCAGCGTAGCTTGCTCACGTCCTTCTTCAACAGGTCGGCCACCTCTTCGGCGGTGGGCGCCAGCTTCTGCAGTTCCTGCGTCACCTTCTCCGGCTCCGGCTGTAGGTAGCCCCAGCGCTCGGCGATCTTCAGCAGCGTGTCGAAGCGCACCGCCATCACGTCGCGATTGCGCTCGTACACGGGCATGGCGCCGACATCGACGATGGCCTGTTCGAAGCGCTGCTGGTCGTCGGGGTGCTCGATGCGGATCGCCAGAAAGCCGTCCTTCTTGCTGCGCTCGCTGACGTGCTTGGCCCCGGCGCGCAGGTTGTCCTCGGTGAGCACGCTGGCGACGATGCGCTGCAGCGCCGCCTCGTTGTCCTCCGGCACCAGCGCACGCCAGCGCGCATAGCCGTCGCGGCGCAGGCCCTTGACCTTGGCCGGGGTTACCCGCAGGCGCATCGCCACCGCGTTGTTGGAATCGCTGCGCGAGATCGCGCCGTCGCGTTCCAGCAACACGAAGATCAGCAGCTCCAGGTCGCGCTTGGTCAGCGACTGGAAGCCCTGCAACAGGGTCAGGCGCAGGAATTCGTCGGCAAAGCCGGCCGGGTTGTTCAGTTCGATCGGCTGCATGTGCGCGGCCCTCCAGTCAGTGCAGCCAGCATGCCAGGCGGCCATTGCGCGGGCTGAGACGCCGCTGCGATACGCATCCCATCAGCGTCCGTGCTCGCGTCCGTACTCGCGTCCGGGGCGGTCGCTGCGGAAGGTTTCGATCGCGCCGCGGTCCTGCAGGGTCACGTCGATATCGCGTCCGTCGGCGCCGCCGAAGGCCAGGTTGGTCGGCTTGCGGCCCTTGGTCGCGACCTCGTGCAGCAGCGTGCCGTCGGGGGCCAGCACGATCACCTTGCCGGCGTCGTAGCGGGCCACGTACAGGTTGCCGTCGACGTCGCAGCGCATGCCGTCCAGGCCGGCATCGGCGAAGCTGGCGAACAGCTGCTTGTTCGACACGCTGCCGTCGGCGGCGCGGTCGTAGACCCAGATCCGCCGCTGCACGCTCTCGTTGACGTACAGGCGCTTGCCGTCGGGGCTGACCTCGATGCCGTTGGTGGTGCCCATGCCGGTCTCGATCAGGTGCGCGCTGCGGTCGCGGTCGATGCGCCACAGCTGGCCGCCGTCGTGCTTCCAGTCCGGGTCGCTGGCATACAGGGTGCCGTCCGGCGCCATCGCGATGTCGTTGGGCTGGAAGGCGCCCGGCAGTGTGGCGTAGACCTCGATGCGCTTGCTGCGCAGGGCGATGCGCAGTATGCGGTGCTGGCCGTAGTCGGCCACGTACATGCGCCCGCGGCGGTCGAAGCGGATGCCGTTGCCGATGCTGCCCTCAGGAAGATCGACGAACAGAGTGGCCTGCCCGCGGCCGTCGGCATCGCGCTGGACCCGGCCGATGCTGCCGTCGTGGGCGAAGTTGACCACGTACAGCGCACCATCGGGACCCGTCGCAGGGCCTTCGATCTTGTCGGTGAAGATGCCATCGCCGACCAGGTCGCGGGCATGGAACAGAGGCTCCTGCGCGCTGGCGGAGGCAGCCAGCAGCAGGGCGAGGGCGGCGAGCAAGGGGCGGCAGCGCATCGGATATCCGGACGGCGGGGGAGGCGGCAGTGTGCCAGAGGCCCCGGCGCATCGCGCGATGGCGCTCACAGTGCCGATGCCGCACGAGCGGTTAGGGTGAGGGATCTTTCCGGTCGGAGTTGCGCATGCTGCCGTTCTCGCCGAATCGCCGCCGCCTGCTGCTGGCCGGCCTGTCCGCCGGTGCCGCCGGCCTGTTGGGATCGCCCGCCTGGGCCGCCGCGCCGGCACGTCGCCGCAAGCCGTTGGGCGTTGCCCTGGTCGGGCTGGGCGATTACGCCAGCAACCGCCTGGCCCCGGGTCTCGCCCTGACCAGGCACTGTCGCCTGGCCGGCATCGTCACCGGCTCGCCGCAGAAGATCCCGCAATGGCAGGCGCGCTACCGCATCCCGGATCGCAACGTCTACAGCTACGACGACCTGGAGCGCATGGCCGACAATCCGGACATCGACGTGGTCTACGTGGTCACGCCGCCGCACCTGCACGCACCGCTGAGCATCCGCGCCGCGGCCGCCGGCAAGCACGTGTGGTGCGAGAAGCCGATGGCGCTGCACGCCGAACAGGCGCAGGCGATGATCGAGGCTTGCGCGCGCAACAAGGTGCGGTTGAGCATCGGCTACCGCATGCAGCACGAGCCCAACACCCGGCGCATCATCGCCCTGGCCGGCGAGCGTCCGTTCGGGGCGATGCGCAGCGTGCGCGCGGAGGCGGGCTATGCCGGCTATGGCGACACCGACCCCGCGCAGCGGCCATGGCGGCTGCGCGCGCAGTACGGCGGCGGCGCGATGTACGACATGGGCGTGTATCCGCTCAACGCGGCGCGCTACACGATCGGCGCCGAGCCGCTGGCGGTCAGCGCACGGCGTTCCACGGAGCGGCCGGCGCTGTTCGACGAAGTCGACGAGCACACGCACTTCACCCTGGAGTTCCCGCACGAGGTGACCGCCACCTGCGCGGCCAGCTTCGGCCGCACCATGAACCTGCTGCGTGCCGAGTGCGCGAACGGCTGGTACGAACTGGCGCCGTTCCAGGCCTACGACGGCGTGCGCGGCCGGGCCAGCGATGGCCGCCTGTTCGACGCGCGGGTGCGGCACCAGCAGGCGCTGCAGATGGACGAGGACGCGCTGGCGATCCTGCAGGGTACGCCGCTGCGGGTGCCCGGCGAGGAAGGCCTGCGCGACATCCGTATCGTCGAGGCGATCCAGCGCTCGGCGCGCGCGGACGGGGCGCGGATCGTGCTGTAGCGGTGGATGGCGGCAATGTGCTCTCCGTAGGAGCGGCTGCAGCCGCGACAGGCGTTCCCGGGACAGCCTGTCGCGGCTGAAGCCGCTCCTACGAAAAACGGGATGGAGGCTCGCGGCCGCTCAGCGCGGCATCGCCAGCACCGTGATCTCTTCGCGGTCGTGGTAGAGCTGCTTGGCGCGCAGCTGCAGCGGGCGTTCGGCGCGCTCGGCGAACAGCTCCAGGCATAGCCGGGTCTCGTCCCAGCGCTTCTTCATCGGCAGCTTCAGGTTGAAGATCGCGTGCCGGCACCAGCCCTCGCGGAACCAGGTGGCCATGCGCTCGGCGACGCGGCGCGGTTGCTCGACCATGTCGCAGACCATCCAGTCCAGCGGCTGCGGCGGTTTCCAGTGGAAGCCGTCGGCGCGCAGGTGGTCGACCAGGCCGCTGTCGAGCACGTGCTGGCGTAGCGGGCCGTTGTCCACGCTGGTCACGTGCAGGTGCTGGCGGGTCAGCACCCAGGTCCAGCCGCCGGGAGCGGCGCCGAGGTCGGCGGCGCGCATGCCCGGGCGCAGCAGCGTCTCGCGCTCGTGCGGGGTCAGCAACGCCAGCAGCGCTTCCTCCAGCTTCAGTGCCGAACGCGAGGGCGCTTCCGGCAGCAGCTTCAGGCGCGGGATGCCCAGCGGCCACGGCGCGCTGTCGTCGCTGTCGGCCACTGCCAGCAAGGCATGGGTGCCGGTCAGGAAGCACACGTGCAGGCGCGGCAGCCGCGCCTGCGGCTTGTCGCTGAGCAGGCCGGCCTTGCGCAACGCCGGGCGCAGCGCGTTGCCGAAGCTGCGTGCCAGGCCCGACAGCGGCTTGCCGGCGTCCGAGTCCGGATGTTCGACCCACAGGTCGCCGAAGCGCGGCTGGCCGGCCAGCGCCTGCAGGATCGGCGCGATGCGGTCGCTGGCCGGCAGTTCGCGCAGTTCGGCCAGCAGGTGCAGCTTTTGCCGGGCGAAGATCAACCCGCGCCAGGGCAGCGTCTGCGCCGGCACCGCGGTGTCGCTCAGCAGCAATGCATAGCCGCTGTTGCGCTCCGTGCGGGCGTAGGCGGCCAGCCCGGCCTCGCCGGCGCGGGCGTTGAGTTCGGCCGCCAGTTCCGGTTCGAAGCCGGGCCGGCAGTAGCACAGCAGGCCATGGACCAGCGCGCCGTTCTCGGAGGACATGGGCAAGCCTTCGCCGGCGGCGTCAGTAGCGGGGGCTGTCGAGTTCGCCGTAGCGGCGCAGCACCGCACAGGCGGCATCGCGGTGCAGGCCGCGTACCACCTCGATGCCGCGGCGCTGCAGTTCGCCCACCCAGTCCGCCGGCAGCGGACCTTCGTCGAACGGGGTCAGCGCCATCACGTCCTCGGCGCTGGCGCCGATCAGCAGGCGGTCGATGCCGGCCCAGATCGTGGCGCCGTAGCACTGGCAGCACGGCTGCGAGGAGGTGGCCAGGGTCACCGGCGACAGCACCGCGTTCAGCCGCGGGGTCTGCAGGCGCTGCTGGGCCAGCATGTAGGCCATGTTCTCGGCATGCGCCAGCGAGGTGGTCTGCGGCACCACGCGGTTCACGCCGACGGCGATGATGCGGTGGTCCGGGCCGAACACCGCCGCACCGAACGGACCGCCGCTGCCGGCGTCCACGTTCAGCCGCGACAGTTCCACCGCCAGTGCGACCTTGTCGGCGTCGCTGGCGTAGACGGCCTGCGGATCGACCGCCTCGTGGATCCAGGCGGGCAGGGTGAGGTGGACTTGCGCGTAGAGCATCAGCGGATGGGTTCGGCAGGCTGGGGGGCGCGCAGTGTATCGGCTTGGGCGGGGCGCGCGCTGCATTGCCCGGACACGCACGCGCAGCCGGCGATCGCGCGCGAGCCGCATACGCTCATGCGCCCGCTCGCCTGGCACTGCGCCATCACCCCCTGCGGATCGGTGGGGCTGTCGCGGTTGACGCAGGCCGGCATCGCGCCGCAGCAGTTGCCGACGTTCTTGACCGTGCAGTCGGCATCGGTGCGGCAACTGGTGTCGACCTTGATCGGCAGGCCCGGTGCGGACGCCGTCGGCGCCGGCGCGGGGGCCGGCACCGCAGGCTTGGCGGTTTCGCTGCGTGCGCAGGCGCTGGACAGCAGCATGCCGGCGAGCAGGCACAGGGAACACAGCAACGACGCGAAATGGCGGGGCATGGCGACCTTCCGTGCGGTGGAGTGCGGCCATGGTAGCAATCCGCCGCGCCGCCGCCGGCTCAGCGGCGCACGACCGTCAGCGTGTCCGCGCGCTCCTGGGCGATCCGCAGCGCCGTGCCGTCCAGCGCCTGGTGCAGCGCCTGGCGGATGCTGACCTGCCCCTGCACCGCGTTGACCGGCAGCGACGCGAGGCCGGGATCGCGATACACGACCATGCAGCCGGTGGCGTGGGCCAGTTGCTGCGCGACCTCATCGAAGCGACCGGCCGGCAGGGCGTAAGCGTGGTCGGGGACGGCGTCGCACTTGCCGGTCGCCGCCGCTGCGCTGGCGTTGGCATTGGCGACTGCATTCGGCGCAGCGCCGGCTGGGGGCGTGGAGGCGGCGCAGCCGGCGAGTGCGGTGGCCAGGGCGAAGGCGGTGCAGCAACGGCGCAGAAGGATGTGCATGGTGCGATTCCCTCGGGGAGGCTCTGCGCCAGTCTAGGCAGCGCGGCTTAACCGGGCTTGGCTTCGTGCGCTGCAGGGTGCGGCCGCGTGTGCACCAGGGTGCACCACAGCACGCCACCGAGCAGGCAGGCGATCGCCAGCAGTTCCAGCGCGTTCGGCCAGCGCTGTTCCCACAGGAAGCCGTACAGCAGCGCGAAGACGGTTTCGAACACGATCATCTGCCCGACCAGGGTCAGCGGCAGCAGCCGGCTGGCATGGTTCCAGCAGGCATTGCCGATCACCGAGGCGAATAGCGCCAGCAGCAGCGCCATGCCCCAGAAGCGCGCCCACGCATCGCCGGCATGCGCCGCGCCGGGCAGGGCGAAGGCCGGCAGCGCCAACACCAGGGCCAGCGCGCCGGTGACCACGCCGGTGAGCAGCGACCAGTCGCGGCCGGACAGGTCCGCGCGCCGCCGCAGCCAGCGTGCGTTCTTGATCGAGTAGGCGGTCCAGCACGCCAGCGCGCCGACCGCGCAGGCCAGTCCCGCCGCACGCAGGCCGAGGCTGGTCGGAATGTGCGGGCGCGCGACGGCCAGGGTCTGCACCGCCACCAGTGCCACGCCGAGCACGCACAGCGCGCAGGGCGCAGCGAGCCGGCGCAAGCGGACCGCGCCGGCCGCGCGCGAGCCGATCACGGTGACCGCCGCCGGCAACAGGCCGATGATCAGCGCGGTGGCGGCGCCGCCGGCCCACTGCACCGCGCTGCCCAGCAGCACGTAGTAGACGATGTTGCCGAGCAGGCTCAGGCGCAGCAGCGCCCACCATTCGGCGGCGCCCAGCGGCGCGGTGGCGGCGCGCCAGCGCGGCAGCAGCACCACGGCGGCGATGGCGCCGTAGGCCAGGTAGCGCGAGACCGCCAGCTGCAGCGGCGAAAATGCGCTCAGCAGTTGTGGCGCCAGGAACACCAGGCCCCACAGCGCGCCCGCGGTCATGCCGCTGCCGACCCCTGCCCATAGACGTTCGCGCATGCGTGTCGGTTCCGTTGCTGCCGTGTCGGCTCAGCATGCCGCCGGCGGCGGGCGCCGGCTTGTCCCAGACTCCTGTCCTGCCGTGGGGCGATGGCGTCGGCGGTAGGCGGCCGGGGTTTGCCCGGTGCTGCGCTTGAGCGCGCGGGTCAGCGCGCTCTGGTCGGCATAGCCGCTGTCCTGGGCCAGCGATGCGATCGGTCGGTCGCCATGCGCCAGCTGCCGACGCACCCAGTCCAGCCGCCGTGCCGCCACCCAGTCCTGCGGCGTGCGCCCCAGCGCGGCGCGGAACAGCGCGTGCAGGCGGCTCGGGCTCAGGTGCGCCAACTGCGCCATGCGCCGCACCGGCCAGTCCTGGCCGGGCGCGGCCTCGATGCGCCGGCACAGCGCCTGCAGCCGCTGCCAGTCACGCGGTGCGGTGTCCGCCTGCAGCCAGGCCAGCACGGCGGCGCCGGCCCGGGCATGGGCAAGGTGAAGGTCGGGATGCGGCGCCTGCGCGGCGAGCAGATCCTGCAAGGGCGGGGGCAGGTCGAGGAAGGGCTGCCGTTGCAAGCGCTGCAGCGCGTCGTCGCCGAAGGCATCGGCGGCGCAATCGACGATCAGGAAGCGGTTGGGGTCCAGCGCGGACTGCGCATGCCGGGTCTGCGGTGCGACCACGGCCGCGCGGAAACGGTCCAGATAGCCGCCGCGACCGTCCACGTCCAGTTCCAGCGTGCCGTGCAGCGGCAGCACCAGTTGCACATGGCCGTGCTGATGGGCAGCGCCGTCGCGGCCGTAGCTGCGCAGGCTGAAGGACGGGGCGGGGGACATGCCCGTTACGCTAGCGCGCGGATGGTGGCGGGGGAAGGGCTGGGATTGGGGATTTCGCGACAGCCCGATGGTGCGCTGTCGTCGTAGGAGCGGCTTCAGCCGCGACCCTGGGTTCCCGGTAAGGCCCGTCGCGGCTGAAGCCGCTCCTGCGGACGCTTCGAGCGTTTCATCGCGGTGTACCAGCGATGCGGTGCGGAGACCAGGCGCCGATATCGACCGGCGCTGGCCCGCGGGGCGCTGGCGCATGCGGCCGCAAGGACCGCACGCGCACTGCGTCAGGCGCCGCCCTGGCCGCCGCTCCAGGTATCGCGCAGGGTCACGCTGCGGTTGAACACCGGCGCGTCGGCGCGGTGGTCGTAGCGGTCGGCGACGAAATAGCCGGTGCGCTCGAACTGGAACGCCTGCTCCGGCGCGGCCTGCGCGGCGGCGGGTTCGACGTAGCCGCGCACGCTGCGCTTGGAGGCGGGGTTCAGGTAATCGCGGTAGGTCTTGCCGTCGGACTCGTCGTCGGGCTTCTCCACCGAGAACAGGCGGTCGTACAGGCGGATCTCCGCCTCCACCGCGTGCGCGGCGCTGACCCAGTGGATGGTGCCCTTGACCTTGCGGTTGGCGCCTTCCATGCCCGGGCGCGATTCCGGGTCGAGCCAGCCGCGCAGTTCCACGATCTCGCCGGCGTCGTTCTTGATCACCTCGTCGACGCGGGCGATGCCGGCGCCGCGCAGGCGCACTTCGCCGCCCGGCACCAGGCGCTTCCAGCCCTTGGGCGGGACTTCGGCGAAATCCTCGCGCTCGATCCACAGCTCGCGCGAGAACGGCACTTCGCGCGTGCCGAAGCTGTCGTCCTTGGGATGGTTGGAGAAGGTCAACGTCTCGCTGTGGCCGTCCGGCAGGTTGCTCAGCACCAGCTTCAGCGGCTCGATCACCGCCATGCGCCGCGCGGCATGCGCGTCCAGGTCTTCGCGCAGGCAGCCTTCCAGCACCGAGAAGTCGATCACCGAGTTCTGCTTGCTGATGCCGACGCGGTCGACCAGCAGGCGCAGCGCGGCCGGCGTGTAGCCGCGGCGGCGCAGGCCCTGCAGGGTGTACATGCGCGGGTCGTCCCAGCCGTCGACCAGGCCTTCGGCGACGAGCTGGGTCAGCTTGCGCTTGCTCATCACCGTGTAGTTGATGTTGAGCCGCGAGAACTCGATCTGCCGCGGCTTGGCCGCTTCGCGCGGCAGGCCCTTGTCCAGCAGCGGCTGCAGCAATTCCGGATGGCCGGCCAGGTCGACCTTGTCCACGCACCAGTCGTACAGCGGGCGGTGGTCCTCGAACTCCAGCGTGCACAGCGAGTGGGTGATGCCTTCCACGGCATCGCCCAGCGAATGCGCGAAGTCGTACATCGGGTAGATCGGCCAGGCGTTGCCGGTGTTCTGGTGCTCGACGTGCTTGATCCGGTACAGCGCCGGATCGCGCAGGTTGATGTTGCCGCTGCTCATGTCGATCTTGGCGCGCAGGGTACGCGCGCCGTCCGGGAACTCGCCGGCGCGCATGCGCCGGAACAGGTCCAGGTTCTCCTCGACGCTGCGGGTGCGGTACGGCGAGTCGCGGCCCGGCTCGGTGAGGGTGCCGCGGTACTCGCGCACCTGCTCGGCGGAGAGGTCGCAGACGAAGGCGTGGCCGTCGCGGATCAGCTTCTCGGCGGCCAGGTAGTACACCTCGAAATAGTCCGAGGCGTGGCGCAGTTCGGCCCAGTCGAAGCCCAGCCAGCGCACGTCGTCCTGGATCGCGGCGACGAATTCGGGGTCTTCCTTGGCCGGATTGGTGTCGTCGAAGCGCAGGTTGCAGCGCCCGGCGAACTCGGCGGCGATGCCGAAGTCCAGGCAGATCGCCTTGGCGTGGCCGATGTGCAGATAGCCGTTGGGCTCGGGCGGGAAGCGGGTGCGGATGGCCGTGTGCTTGCCGCTGGCCAGGTCCTCGCGGACGATCTGGCGGATGAAGTCTTTCTTCTCGGCCGGGGCGGAGGCGTCGGTGGCGGGGGTGTCGGACATGCGCGCGTCGGAGAATAAGTAAAGCGCAAGTTTAGCCGAGCTGGCCGGCGGCCGCCCCGGCGCGTAGGCTGCGGCTTGGCTCAGCTGCGAGATCCCGCCATGTTCTTGTCCTGCTTCGTCGTCGGCAATCGGCTCCGGCCCACCCGGCCGCAGCGCGCCTGGCGCGCCCACGCCGCCGCCGTCGGCGTACCCGGCTGAGGCGCGACCATGCAGATCGCCTACCGCGCCCAGCACCTGATCGATGCGCACCTGGCCAAGCACGCGCTGGAGGACGCCGGCATCACCGCCTTCGTGTTCGGCGAGGCCCTGCTCGGCGGCGCCGGCGAACTGCCGTTCGGCGTGGTCCAGGTCTGTGTGGCCGACGAACTGCTGGAAAAGGCCCAGGAAGTGCTGATGGCATTGGGCCTGGGCGGGCAGGTGACGCGGGCGATGTAGGTTTGGGGTGGGGATTGGGGCGTCGGGATTGGGGATTCGCAACGGCAGCGCGCCGCTTTTGCCAATCCCCAATCCCTAATCGCCAATCCCTGCCGTCAACCACCCAGGCGGCACGGCATCCGCCACGGCCAGGGCGCGCAGGCGCTTGAACAGCACCACGGTCTCGGCCACGTTCCAGACCCGCAGGGCCACCTCGAAGGTGTCCAGCGGCTTGGTCAGGAAGTCCTTGGCGCCCAGGCCGAGGGCGCGGTGGCGGGCGCTGCGGCTGGGGTCGGCGGTGAGCACGATCACCGGCAGGAAGCTGGACGGGCCGGCCAGCCGCGCCAGTTGCTCCAGGATCGCGTAGCCGTCCAGCTCCGGCATCATCAGGTCGAGCAGGATCAGGTCCGGCGCGAATGCGGCGACCAGGCCCAACACCCGCTGCGGGTCGGTGGTCGCCACCACCTGGCGGAAGCCCTCGCGTTGCAGCAGTTCCTCCAGCAGGCGGACGTTGGCCGGTTCGTCGTCGACGATCAGGATGCGCGCGGCGAGGACATCGTTGCGGGTCATGCAAGGTGCCGGTCCAGAATGGAAAAGAAGTCGGCCACGTCCAGCGGCTTGGTCAGATAGGCACGCACGGGGTCTCCCTGCACGCGTGCCAGCGTGGTCGCGGTGGCATCGGCGCTGATCACCACCACCGGGATGGCGGCGGTGTGCGGTTGCGCGCGCAGCGCCTGCAGCAGGTCCTCGCCGTTGCCGTCGCTCAGGTGCAGGTCGAGCAGGATCAGGTCGGGCGTGGCGTGCTGCAGATGCGCGTGCGCCTGCGCCAGGCTGGCGGCCTCGTGCAGGCGCCAGTGCGGGCGGCGTTCGACCAGGGTGCGGATCAGCGCCTGGTTGGACGGGTTGTCCTCCACGCTCAGCAACTGGCGATGTCCCCCGCCCGCCGTTGTCGTCGCCACGGCCGTGTCCGGCAGTGCCGCTGCCTGTGGGCGGTCCAGCGGCAGCGCGATGGTGAACCGCGATCCGTCCGGGCCGCTGTCCACGGCGATGCGTCCGCCCATCGCCTCGGTCAGGCGCTTGCTCAGCGCCAGGCCCAGGCCGGTGCCCTCGATCGCCGAGCGCTCGGCGCCGAGCCGCTCGAACGGCGTGAACAGCCGCTGCACCTGCGCCGGCGTCAGGCCATGGCCCTGGTCGTGCACGGCCAGGGCCAGGGACTGGCCTTCGGGCACGGCGCTCACCCACACCGCGCCACCGGGGCGGTTGAACTTGATCGCGTTGGACAGCAGGTTGATCAGCACCTGGCGCAACCGCTGCGGATCGGCGCGCACGGTCCATTCCGGCGGCAGCTGCGGCGGCCGCAGCACGATGCCGCGCGCCTGCGCTTCCGGCGCGACCAGGCCCAGCGCCTCCTCCAGCGCGGTGCGCACCGGCACCGGACGTGGACTCAGGTCGAGCTGATCGGCCTCGATGCGGGCAATGTCGAGCAGTTCGGTGATCAGCCCCAGCAGGTGCCGGCCGGCGCCGAGGATGTGCTGCAGGTGATCGCGCTGCGCCGCGCCCGGCAGGTCCATCTCCAGCACCTGCGCATAGCCGAGGATGGCGTTGAGCGGGGTGCGCAGTTCGTGGCTGCTGCGCGAGAGGAATTCGGTCTTGGCGCGGTTGGCGCTCTCGGCCTCGCGGCGCGCCGACTGCGCTTCCTCGGCGCGCGCGGCAAGCAGGGTGCTGGCCTGCTGCAGGCGTTGCGCGACCTGGCCCAGTTCGTCGCCGGCCGGCGGCTGCGGCGCCAGCGGCCGGCCGTCGCCGAGGCGATCGGCGTTGGCCGAGAGCTGGCGCAGGCGCCGCGACAGCGACGAGGCGAACCAGGCCACCGCGAGCACGGCGCCGAGTCCGCCCAGCATCGCCGCGCACAGGGTGATCAGCAGGTTGCGCTGGCGCAGCGCCTGCGCCTTGGCGGTGCGCACCTGCAACTGCGCGGTCTCGTAGTTGCGCAGTTCGCGCAGTTCCGCGCGCAGGATGTCGAGGGTGACCTTGCCCTCGCGCAACTGGCGGATTTCTTCCTCGCGGCTCAGGTCCGGCGCCAGCAGCCGTCGCCAGCCCTGCATCTTCTCCTCGAACAGCGGCTGGATGCGGGCGAAGCGCTGTGCCTGGCGCGGGTCGGTGATGCGTTGCGACAGGCGCTGCACCACGGTCTTGAGCCGCGGCTCGGCGTCACGGTACGGGGTCAGGAACGCGTCCTGACGCACCAGCCGGTAGCCGCGCACGCCGGCGGCGGTCTCGGCCAGCAGCGCATGCGCTTCATGCAGGTCGCTGAGCAGCTGCAGGGTGCGGCGCACGTCGTTCTCGGCGGCGATGTTCTGCCGCTCCACGCTGTAGATCGCCACCAGCGCCGCCACCAGCAGCAACAGCGGCAACGCCACCAGCGCCAGGCTCTTGCGGGTCAGCGGCCAGTCGTTCCAGCGCCGCGCCAGCGCCCTCACAGCGCCACCCCCGCCTGCACCGCGACCACTGCGGCCTGGGTGCGGTCGGCCACCTGCAGCTTGTGCAGGATGCGCTCGACGTGGACCTTGGCGGTGCCGGCGCTGATGCCCAGTTCGGCGCCGAGCGCGGCATTGGTGAGGCCGCGCGACAGCAGCGCCAGCACCTGCCGCTCGCGCGCGCTGAGCGCGGCCAGGCGGTCGGCCTGCGCCGGCTTGCGCCGCCGCGGCGCACGCGGTGGTTCGGCCGCCAGCGGCGCCAGCAGCGCGGCGATCGCGGACAGGGCCTGCACGTCTTCCGGCGCCGGCACGGTGCGCGTGTCCCAGCCCAGGCACAGCGTGCCCAGCGGCACGCCCAACGCGGCGATCGGCAGGCACAGTTCGCCGGCCTCGGCGGCGGCCTTGCCGCGCAGGCGCCAGGCGTGGGCCGGCGCCTCGACGGCGACGCTGGCGCCGGGTGGCAGCGCATCGCCCTGGCTGGCCAGCACCAGGCAGCGCGCGCCGCGCAGGGCCAGCACCGCGGCGTGCGGTGCCGCCACCAGGACACTAGCCGGCACGAGTGCGTGCGCGGCGGCCTGCGCGGCGTCGCCGGCCTCGCGCAGTGCCGCCGCGGCGGCGGCCACGGCCTGCCAGCGCGCGGCGTCGGCGGCGTCGCGGCGCAGCGCTTCACGCCACTGGCCTGCATTGGAGGGAGGGTGCACGAGCGCGTCTCCGGTATGCCGAACGGCATATTCGAGGATATGCCGCCCGGCGGATGTTCCGCAAGCCGCGGCTGCCAATACTCGCTTCGCCCCGAGACGGCATCCCCTCAGCACACGGAGACTTCCCATGCGTCGCATCCTGTTCGCCCTGGCACTGGGCCTGACCACCACCTCCACCGCGCTGGCCGCGCCGGCGATGCACTACGACGGCCAGCCGGCGGCGCCGGCCAGCAGCGCCGAACGCGAGATCGCCGGCCTGTTCGATCGCTGGAACGCGGCGCTGGCCACCGGCAATCCGCAGCGCGTGGCCGACCTGTACGCCCGCGACGGCGTGCTGCTGCCCACGGTGTCCAACCAGGTCCGCGCCAGCCGCGCCGAGATCGAGGACTACTTCAGCCACTTCCTGGCCGCCAAGCCGCGCGGTGCCATCAACTACCGCCAGGTGCGCCTGCTCGACGACGACAGCGCGGTCGACGCTGGCGTCTACACCTTCACCCTGAACAATCCCGATGGCAGCACCCGCCAGGTGCAGGCGCGCTACACCTTCGTCTACGAAAAGCGCGACGGGCGCTGGCTGATCATCAACCACCACAGCTCGGCGATGCCGGAGCCGGTCGCCGCCGCCACGGCCAGCACCACGACGAAGTGAACGCCGCGCCCCGCGCCGCCGCCGCGGCGGCCGGGCGCACTTGAAAGCGGACGCCGGCAGCGCCATCCACGAAGACATCGCCGTCGCTGCCAGGAGTCCGTGCCATGTTGGGAATCGGTGCCTTCAAGCAGCGCCTGCCGCGTCCGGGCGAGAGCCTGCCGGGACGCGCGCAGCCGCTGCCGCTGCACAACCGTCACTTCGTCAACGGCAATCCGTTGCGCGACGCCTTCGCCGGCCTGGAGCAGGTGCAATTCGGCCTGGGCTGCTTCTGGGGCGCCGAACGCAAGTTCTGGTCGCTGCCGGGCGTGTTCAGCACCGCGGTCGGCTACGCCGGCGGCGAGACGCCCAATGCCACCTATCGCGAGGTCTGCTCCGGCCAGACCGGCCACACCGAAGCGGTGCTGGTGGCGTTCGACCCGCAGGCCGTGCGCTTCGAGCAGTTGCTGCAGACCTTCTGGGAAAGCCACGATCCGACCCAGGGCATGCGCCAGGGCAACGACACCGGCACCCAGTACCGCTCGGCGATCTACTGCACCACCCAGGCGCAGTACGACGCCGCGCTGGCCAGCCGCGATGCCTACCAGCAGCGCCTGACCGCGGCCGGCTATGGCCCCATCACCACCGAGATCCGCTTCCCGGCGCCGCCGTTCTACTATGCCGAGGACGAGCACCAGCAGTATCTGGCCAAGAACCCGGGCGGCTACTGCGGTCTGGGCGGGACCGGGGTGAGTTGCCCGATCGGGCTGGAGGCCTGAGCCTCGACGCGCAGGTTGCGCCGCGGCCCACACGCGCTTGGCTGCGGCGCGCCTGCACGCTTCCTGCGCGCTCCCGTCCGCCCTTTGGTGGCCGGGAGCGGCTGAAGCCTGGGGTATCTGCGATCGAAGTCGCTGGTGAGCCGGTAAGCGGCCTCCGCACACGCAGAGAGCCAGGCCAGGATGGGGGTCGATAGCACCATCGCCAGCGCAATCCCACCGGCACTTTGTTTGGATGGCGCAAAGAGATGGAAGGCGGCCGGCGCAAGCAGCCAAGGCACGAATGCGGCCACGTACAGCGCAATGGCCCCTTTTCGATAGCACCTGGCCGATCTCCAGATCCCTTTGGGCACGAAGCGCGCCTTGTCGTCCGACAGGCCAATCATGCCTTTGGCCATCTTGCAGTACGCCAGGACCCGCGCTGCATTGCTGCGTTCCAATGCGACTCTGATCTCGTCGGCGTCGAGGTTGCCCCCGATCGCGTTGCCGACCGCGATCTGCAAGGCGGCCGCATCCGCATGTCGCCAGGCGCCGTCAACGGACAGTGCGTACAGGCGTTGCGTACGTTTCACCGAGAGCCCGAGAAAGCCGGTCCTCCACTTGAGGAAGAACATGGGAAGCGCGCCGGCGGCGGCGATGACGCCGGCGATATGGCTGTAGCGACCTGCGAACTCGGCGAGTGACATGCTGCGGCTCCGGACTGGACTCGGACGCATCAAGCCAAAGCAGCCTCTCAAGGAGCGAGACTGCACCTCGATGGGCGCGGCGACAGCGTGCGTCTTGCCGACGCCATCCGCTTACTTGGCGCTACCCGCGCTGCCCTTGCCGGCGGCGGGCCGCAGCCGTGCCGCGTAACCGGAAAGCTGCAGCGCCTTGCGCGGCGGCAGGTCGGCCGTGAGCCGTGCGATCGCCGCATCGCCGTCGCGGCTGCGGCCAAGCGCATAGTCGGCCCGTGCCAGTTCCAACGTGGCGCGCTGGCGCACTGTCAGGTTGCCGAACGGGTCGAAGAAGGAGTCCACGCGCGTGCGGTCCTGCACCCCGGTCCAGCGGAACTCCAGCTCGGCCGGCGTCTCTTCGGCGAGTCGTGCGTAGCGCCGCCGCGCCTCGGCCGGTGCGAGCTGGCCGCTCAGCAGCGCCAGGCGGGTCCGCAACAGCGCCGTTTCGGCGGTTGGTGCGTCGACGGCGTAGGCATCCAGGACGCGGCGCATCCACGCCCAGTCGACGTTGCCGGTGTCGGCCTGGGTGCCGAGCAGGTTGAAGGCGAGGATCGCCGCGCGCTGCGTCGCGGTGGTGGCGCGCTCGACCGCGTCCGCCGTCGGGCGCCCCAGCGTCGACGGCTTGACCAGCGCGATCGCCGGATCGTGCGCGAGGATCGCTTCCAGGTCCGGCTTGTGGAAATAGCCGACTACGACCAGCACGGTCTTGCCCGGGTGCGCCAGCGCCGCGGCGCGGATGCGTTGGGCCTGCAGGAAGGTGCGGTACAGGTACAGCCGCCGCGGCAGGTCCTGGTCGGCACGGGGCGCCGGCGTCTGCGCCCACTTCTGCACCGCGGCGACGTTCTCGGCCGCATCCGCGGCAAAGACGTCGCGCTGCAGGGCGGCCTTGTCGGGGAACGACAGGAAGCCCTGGAAACCCTGTTCGCGGCGCAGTTCCAGCGGGGTGTCCAGGTCCACGCCGAAGCCGAGCTTGGCGTCCTCCACCGGCGGCATCCAGTCGATCGGACAGAGGGCAACGGGATGCGCGGCGGCGTACGGCAGGATCACTCCCTGGACCTCGTAGGTGTACTCGTAATAGTCGCCGCGCGCCGCCTGCTCCGGCGGACGCTCCAGGCAGATCGCGTCCGGCGCGAGGTGCTCCAGGAACGCGGCGAGCACGCCCGGCTGGTCGCGCTCGGAGACCAGTTGCGCGGCGTGCTCCACGCCCAGGATCGCGACCCGGGTCGGTGCCGGCGTGGCGGCCATGCCGGTGGCACTGGCGGCGGCCAGCGCCAGCAAAAACAAACAACGCGCCATCCATCCGCGCATGCACTCTCTCCTGTCGAAGCCGTGGAAGCACCCTGCCGGCGCGCGGGTGTGCGCGACCGCCGTTACGTCACGCCCGCCACGGATCGACCGCGGCGCCGCGCTCAGCCGCCGATGGCGGACTGCAGGGTGTGGCGACAAGTGTAGTCATGCTGCGCCACCGCCGTCTGCATGACAGGTGGCACTGGTCGCGCTAGACGAACTCGGCCGCGAACATCTGCCGCATCTGCGCGATCTGCTCTTCGCGTTCGGGGTGCAGCAGGCGCAGGCATGCCTCGGCGAAGCTGACCGGGCTGGTGCCGGGGGCGGTGATCAGGCCGTCGGCGCTGACCACGCGGCGTTCCTGGTAGTGCGCGCTGCCGGCATAGACAGTGGCGTGCTCGCGCAGGAAGGCTTCGGAGTTGCTGGTGTGCGGACGGGTATCGAGCAGGCCGGCGTAGGCCAGCGCCAGGGTCGCGCCGCAGATCGCCGCCACGCCACGGCCGGCCTCCAGGCGCTGCTGCAGCAACGCGCTCAGGCCCGGAATCTCGCCGGCCTGCCAGCGGTCGCTGCCGGGCAGCAGCCACAGGTCCGCGTCCAACGGCGCCAGATCCGACAGCGCATAGGTGGGGTGCAGGTCCAGTCCGCCGATCGAGGTGATGGGCTTGCCGTCGATGCTGGCGATCTGCAGCGTGTCGCCGAACCAGGCCCGCGCCGCCGGCAGGATGGTGCCGATCTCCCAGTCCGCCACGCCGTCCACCATCACCACTGCGATCGTTGCCATTGCCTTGCCTCTGCACTCGGGCGCGCAGCATAGCCCGGGAAAAGTTGCGGCCGCGCCAACGCGGTGTCGAAAGTGCCGTGGGTGATGTGCGTTGTGGTTGCGTTTGTTTGGGCGCTCATGGGTGGTGCGCGTCGCGCAGCGCAATCGCCTGCACCGACGGCGTCCAATCGGGCGCGAAAACGGTGGCGAGACGCGCACCCGCTTCGCCGATTCCCCATTCGCGTTTCCCCATTCCCGCACCCCAAGCGCGGCATCGCCGCGCTTGGGGCTGCACCACTCAGCCGATCAGCTTGTGCCGGATCGTGTCGCGCAGGGTCTGCAGGTCCTTGGCGAAGGTGTCGATGCCGCCAGCCAGCTTCTCGGTGGCCATCGGATCGGCCGCCAGGTCGGCGGCGAAGCGCTTGGCGTCGATCGGCTCGATCTTGGCGCCGTCGGCCTGACCGGGCGAGAGCTTGCGCGGCAGCGGGCCGTGGTCGGCGTCGAGCTTCTCCAGCAGGTCCGGCGAGATGGTCAGGCGGTCGCAGCCGGCCAGCGCCTCGATCTGCGCGGTGGAGCGGAACGAGGCGCCCATCACCACGGTGGCCGAACCGCGGCGCTTGAACTCGTCGTAGACGCCGCGCACGAACTGCACGCCCGGGTCTTCGTCGATGGTCGCCGGGGTCTGGCCCTTGGCCACGTACCAGTCGAGGATGCGGCCGACGAACGGCGAGATCAGGAACACCCCGGCTTCGGCGCAGGCCAGGGCCTGGGTGCGGTTGAAGATCAGGGTCAGGTTGCAGTCGATGCCATCCTTCTGCAGCTGCCGCGCCGCCTCGATGCCTTCCCAGGTCGCGGCGACCTTGATCAGGATGCGGTCCTTGGGGATGCCGCGCTCGGCGTACATGGCGATGAACTTGTGCGCCTTGGCGATGGTGGCGGCGGTGTCGTGGGCCAGGTCGGCGTCCACTTCGGTGGACACGCGGCCGGGCACCAGCGCGCTGAGCTTGGCGCCAACGCCGATGGTCAGGCGGTCGGCGATCTCGTCGACCAGGGCGGCGTGGTCGCCGTCCTGGCCGCGCGCCCAGGCCAGCGCCTCGTCGATCAGGTCGGCATAGACCGGCAGGTCCAGCGCCTTCTTCACCAGGGTTGGGTTGGTGGTGCAGTCCACCGGCTTGAGCCGCTTGATCGCGTCGTAGTCGCCGGTATCGGCCACGACCACGGACAACTCGCGCAACTGGGCGAGCTTGGAGGGGGCGGAAGAGGTCATCGGTATCTCTCGGGAACGAGTGGGAACAAGGATAGGGCCGCGCACGTTAACGCGCTGCGCGCGCGTTGTCGTCGTCGGCGCGCTGCACCGCGGTCACGCGCAGGCGCAGCGGGCGTCCGCCGGGCGCCTGCCAGTCGATGGACTGGCCCACGCCCAGGCCGAGCAGGGCGCTGCCGACCGGGGCCAGCACCGAGATGCGCGCATGCGCGGCATCGGCTTCGTGCGGATAGACCAGGGTCAGGTGGTGGCGCTCGCCGTGCAGTTCGTCTTCGCATTCCACGCGCGAATGCATGGCGACGATGCCGGGAGGAAGTTGGTCCGGCGCCACGACGGTGGCGCGGTCGAGTTCTGCGCCCAGCGCGAGCGCGGCCGGGTGCTGGTGCAAGGCGGGGGAGTCGAGCAGGGCTTCCAGGCGCGCGAGGTCGCGGCTGGAGACGATCAACGAGGGCGGCAGGCCGCTGCGGTGTTGCGAAGTCATGGACAGGCTCCGGTTGGATGGCACAACGAACGGGGGCGGCACCGTGCCGCCCCCTGTCGCCATTGTGCAAGCAAGCCGGCGCCGATGCGACGCCGCGGCCCGGTCCGGCCCCGCTCAGGCCACCTGGCGCGGCGCCTGGCTCGGCAGCGGCGCCTGCGCCGGCAGCGTGAACAGCTGTTCGGGCAGCGCGCCGAACAGGTGCGCCAGTTGCTGCAGGAACGCGCCCATCGCCGAACTGCGCCGCCACAGCATGGCGATGCGCCGGCTCGGCCCGCCGTCGGGCGCGAACGACAGCAGGCGCAGGTTCGGCGGATTGGCCACCGGCGGCTGCACCGCCAGCAGCGGCAACAGGGTCACGCCGACGTTGGCGGCGACCATCTGCCGCAGCGTCTCCAGGCTGGTGGCCTGGAACTCGGCCTTCTCCAGCGCGCCGGACAGATGGCACACGTCCAGCGCCTGGTCGCGCAGGCAGTGCCCGTCCTCGAGCAGCAGCAGGCGTTGCGCGTGCAGTTCTTCCAGGGTCAGCGGGGTCGCCCGCCGCGCCAGTGGATGCTGTTCGGGCACCGCCAGCACGAACGGTTCCTCGAACAGGAATTCGGCGTGCAACTGCTCGTCGTGCAGCGGCAGCGCCAGCAGCGCCGCGTCCAGCCGGCCCTCGCGCAGGCGGGTCAGCAGCACGTCGCTCTTCTCTTCGATCAGCAGCAGTTCCAGTTGCGGGAAGCGCTCGCGCACGCGCGGGATCACGTGCGGCAGCAGGTACGGGCCGAGCGTGGGGAAGATGCCCAGGCGCACGGTGCCGGCTTCCGGATCCTGGCTGCGCCGCGCCGCCTCCTTCATCTGCTCGATCTCGGCGACGATGCCGCGCGCGCGGCTCGCCGCCTCGCGCCCGGCCGGGGTCAGCATGACCTTGCGCGGGGCGCGTTCGACCAGCGGCACGCCCAGTTCGTCCTCGAGTTTCTTGATCTGCGTGGACAGCGTCGGCTGGCTGACGAAGCAGGCCGCGGCGGCGCGCCCGAAATGCTTGTGATCGGCCAGCGCCACCAGGTATTTCAGATCACGCAGGTTCATCGACGGGTTCCTCGGGACGCAGCGGCGGGAGGTGTCGCAGGGTCACAGCATAGAGCGTCTGGCGCAGCTGACGGCGAGACAGATGGGTGCGCGCGTCGCAGGCCGCACGCCCGGGTCCCGCGCCGGCAGTGCGGCGCGGGACGGGGCGGATCAGGCCGCTTCGGCGACGCTGCCGCTGGCGACCGGTGCGCTGTGGCGGATCAGGTGGTCGAAGGCGCTCAGCGCCGCCTTGGAACCTTCGCCCATGGCGATGATGATCTGCTTGTACGGC
Source organism: Xanthomonas indica (assembly GCF_040529045.1). Taxonomy (NCBI): domain Bacteria; kingdom Pseudomonadati; phylum Pseudomonadota; class Gammaproteobacteria; order Lysobacterales; family Lysobacteraceae; genus Xanthomonas; species Xanthomonas indica. Next base: position 1,657,957 of record NZ_CP131914.1, read on the forward strand.
ACCGTGGTCGCGTCGCCGGCGGCGAACACGCCCGGCAGCGAGGTCTGACCGCGGTCGTCGACCACGATCTCGCCGCGCGACGACAGCGCCACCGTGCCCTGCAGCCACTCGGTGTTCGGCAACAGCCCGATCTGCACGAAGATGCCTTCCAGCGCCAGGCGATGCACATCGCCGCCGACGCGGTCCTTGTACACCAGGCCGGTGACCTTCTGGCCATCGCCCAGCACCTCGGTGCTCTGCGCGTTGACCAGGATGTCGACGTTGCCCAGGCTGCGCAGCTTGCGCTGCAGGACGTCGTCGGCGCGCAGCTTGCTGTCGAACTCGACCAGGGTCACGTGGCTGACGATGCCGGCCAGGTCGATCGCCGCTTCCACGCCGGAGTTGCCGCCGCCGATCACCGCCACGCGCTTGCCCTTGAACAGCGGGCCGTCGCAGTGCGGGCAGTAGGCCACGCCCTTGTTGCGGTACTGGTCTTCGCCGGGCACGTTCATCTGCCGCCAGCGTGCGCCGGTGGACAGGATCACCGTGCGGCTCTTCAGCGACGCGCCGTTGGCCAGCTTGACCTCGACCAGGCCGTCGGCACCGGCCGGCACCAGCTGTTCGGCGCGCTGCAGGTTCATGATGTCCACGTCGTACTGGCGCACGTGCTGTTCCAGCGCCGCGGCCATCTTCGGGCCTTCGGTCTCCTGCACGGAGATGAAGTTCTCGATCGCCATGGTGTCCAGCACCTGGCCGCCGAACCGCTCGGCCGCCACGCCGGTGCGGATACCCTTGCGCGCGGCGTAGATCGCCGCGGCCGCGCCGGCCGGGCCGCCGCCGACCACCAGCACGTCGAACGGGGCCTTGGCCGCGATCGCCGCCGCATCGCGCTTGGCCGCGCCGGTGTCGAGCCGGGCCACGATCTGCTCCAGGGTCATGCGGCCTTGGTCGAAGACTTCGCCGTTGAGGTAGACGGTGGGCACCGACATGATCTGCCGCGCCTCGACCTCGTCCTGGAACAGTGCGCCGTCGATCGCCACGTGCTGGATGTTCGGGTTCAGCACCGCGGCCAGGTTCAGCGCCTGCACCACGTCCGGGCAGTTCTGGCAGGACAGCGAGAAATAGGTTTCGAAGCGGTATTCGCCGGGCAGGTTGCGTACCTGCTCGATCAGCTCGGCGGTGGCCTTGGACGGGTGGCCGCCGACCTGCAGCAGCGCCAGCACCAGCGAGGTGAACTCGTGGCCCATCGGCAGGCCGGCGAAGCGCAGGTGGATGTCGTGGCCTGGGCTGTTCAGCGCGAACGACGGGGCGCGCTCGCCGCTGTCGCGGTGCACGTCCAGGGTGATCTTGTCCGACAGCAGCACCAGGTCCTCGAGCAGGTCGAGCATCTCGCGCGACTTGGCGCCATCGTCCACCGACGCGGTGATGTGGATGGGCCGGACGACCCGCTCCAGGTAGGCCTTCAACTGGGTTTTCAGATCGGCATCCAACATGGCGGACTCCTGACGTTGGGCAAAGCGAGGGGGAAGCGAACTGCCAGGGCAGTGCGCCGCGAACAAGGGAGGAGGGATGAACCGCAGCCGGCGCCGGCGCGCGATGCCGGCTGCGGTTCACCCCCACCCCCGCCACCAGGCGGAGATGGGAGCGAGGGGCGGCTTAGATCTTGCCGACCAGGTCCAGCGACGGCTTCAGGGTCTTCTCGCCTTCCTTCCACTTGGCCGGGCACACCTCGCCCGGGTGCGCGGCGACGAACTGCGCGGCCTTGAGCTTGCGCAGGGTCTCGGTGACGTCGCGGGCGATCGCGTTGTCGTGGATCTCGAGGGTCTTGATCACGCCTTCCGGGTTGATCACGAAGGTGCCGCGCAGGGCCAGGCCTTCTTCCTCGATGTGCACGCCGAAGGCGCGGGTGAGCTGGTGGGTCGGGTCGCCGACCAGCGGGAACTGGGCCTTGCCCACCGCCGGCGAGGTCTCGTGCCACACCTTGTGCGAGAAATGGGTGTCGGTGGTGACGATGTAGACCTCGGCGCCGATCTTCTGGAACTCGGCGTAATGCTCGGCGGCGTCTTCCACTTCGGTGGGGCAGTTGAAGGTGAAGGCGGCGGGCATGAAGATCAGCACCGACCACTTGCCCTTCAGGTCCGCGTCGGTGACTTCGATGAATTCGCCGTTGCGGTAGGCGTTGGCCTTGAACGGCTGGACCTGGGTGTTGATCAAAGACGACATGGAGTTTCCTCGTGGTTGCAATAGGGTCGGGGGATGGAACGAGGCTCATGATAGGGGGCGCCGATAGATCCCTCAAATCGATTGATGGAATTAAATAGATAGGTTTCATCTATCGATTCCCAAGCCTGGCTCTTTGCTGCACTGCCGCGCGATGGCGCCAGCCGCCCATGGCGCATAGGCGTTGCTCTCTTCTACCACGTTGGCTTTTCCGCGCCCGCTGCGTCATCGTGACAGCGATGAATGCGCCCACCCCCGAGTCCCTGCTGCGCGCGGCCTGCACCCAGGTCGAGCGCGGCGACGCCGAAGCCCTGCTGCTGCACGCCCTGCAACGCGACCGCGCGTGGCTGTTCGCGCACGCCCGCGAGCCGCTGGCCGAGGGCGTGGTCGCCGGGTTCCAGGCGCTGCTGGCGCGGCGTGCGCAGGGCGAGCCAGTGGCCTACCTGACCGGCCGGCGCGGCTTCTGGACGCTGGACCTGGCGGTCGGGCCGGCCACGCTGATCCCGCGCACGGACACCGAGCGGCTGGTGGAACTGGCGCTGGAGCGGCTGGATGGGACGCCGGGCCGGCGTGTCGCCGACCTCGGCACCGGCAGCGGCGCCATCGCCCTGGCCCTGGCCAGCGAACGCCCGCAGGCGCAGGTGACGGCCACCGACCTCAGTGCAGCCGCCCTGGCGGTGGCGCAGGCCAATGCGCATGCGCACGGCCTGGATAACGTCGCCTTCGTCCACGGTGCCTGGCTGGCGCCGCTGGCCGGGCAGCGCTTCGACCTGATCGCCAGCAACCCGCCGTACATCGCCGAGAACGACCCGCACCTGCAGCAAGGCGACCTGCGCTACGAACCGGCCAGCGCGCTGGCGTCCGGTCCCGATGGCCTGGACGATCTGCGCCGGATCGTCGCCACTGCGCCAGCGCATCTGCTGCCCGGCGGCTGGCTGCTGCTGGAACACGGCTGGGACCAGGGCGCGGCGGTGCGCGCGCTGCTGGAAGCAGCCGGCTTCGCAGAGGTGGCGACCCATCAGGACCTGGAAGCGCGCGATCGGGTCACGCTTGGGCAGTGGCTGGCGGCGTAAGCCCGCAGCCATCCCATGGGAATTCCGTACTGCGCTGCACCCGCTAGCTCGGGTGTCAGCGTGGCGCTATGCGTAGACAACGCCGTCATCCGCCGGTTCGGCAACACCGTGCCGCATTCGCGGCGGGTCAATGTGGAGCGGTCAGTCGCGCATCGTTGGAGCGCCGCGCTCCCCGCCTGGTATTGAATATGGTTTGCAATGAGGTGCGGTGGCGCGGCCGTCTTCCGTGGGCGCTGCAAGGGGCGGTCAGGCGCCAGCGGCGCGCCGCCAACGCGTTGCCGCCCCTGACGGCTGCGGCGTAGAGTGCCCGCATGAAAACCCGAATTGCCCTGGCTGCATTCACCCTCTCCATAACCCTGACGGCAGGATGTTCCATGACACACGGCAGCCCGAAAGACCCCGCGAAGAATCCACACCCGGTCAAGCGCTACGAAGTCATCGCTACGTCGCAGGCTCCCGGACCGTGGGATTCGATCGCGGGTTACATCGGATATGACGTGGTCAACAAGAAATGCTTGCCGATGGACTCATTCCTCGGCCAGCAGGATGTCCCCAACATTGGCATCGACATTGAAATGGCTCGCGTGGACGAACACACGTGGAAAGGGTATTTCTACCGCGACGCCTTGCAGGACGAGGATTACTACAAGCTTGGCGTATGCCACTGGGACGTGACCAGTGTGGGCATCACGGCAGTCGCCACGGGAGTCAGGTTCAACTGGAGCCACACGTTGAATACCCTCCTGCGCGACGGCCTGCAGACGAGTTATTTCAAGAAGAGCTTGTACGGCGACCGCGCCGCCGCGCGCTATGGTGCGCAGCCCCTGACCGCTGAAGACCCTGAAGTCTCGCAACATCCAGAGGCGTACTTTCCGGTCACTGTCGTCGTCAAGGATGTCATCCCATGAGCCACATGGATCAGGTGCGCGCCGACGCGGCCAACGACGCCTATGTCAACCGCTCGCAGCGCGATGTCGAAACGTCGAAGGCCGTTTCCCTGGACGGCAAGGACTACACCGTCTTCGGTTATGCGAACGACCCGACGACCGGCTTTCACGCGACCGCCTATCAAAACGTGGCGGCGCCGCATGACGTCATCATCGCCTATCGCGGTACTGATCCAGCGCTGTTTTCGGGGGCGACCAGCGCGGAGAGGCGGGACCATGCGCTGACCACGCTGCAGGACATTGCTGTCGACGCCAAGATGGTGCGAGACAGCGTCAATCCGCAAAAAGCCGCCGCCGATGCGTTCACCGCGGACATGCTCGCCAAGGCAGCCAGTCGCGGCATCCCCAGTGACCAGATCTCGGTCGCCGGCCATTCCCTCGGCGGGGCGCTGGCGGAACTCGAGGCGGCCAAGTACGGCCTGCGCGGCGCCACCTTCAACGGCTATGGCGCGGCGCAGCTGACCGATAGTCCGGCGCAACCGGGCTGCCAACTCACCAATTACCGCATGGCCGGCGATGTGGTGAGCGCAGCCAGCCCGCATATCGGCGAGGTAGTGTCGCTGGCCAGCCAGGATGACATCGAGAGTCTTCGCGCGGGCCGCTATCTGGATGCGCCGGCCGGCGCGCCGCCGCCCAACGTGCTGATCGCGATGCGCCTGGGTGATCATGGCGGCCAACAGCACTTTGGCAGCCAGAGTCCGGAGAATATGCTGCAACCCGCTCGCTTCGCGGAGGCGGTGCAGCGCTCTGAGGAGCATGAAGCGGCCATTGCACGTTTCCGCAGCGACGTATCGCAACACCGGGGGGAACTGTCGCTGGCGCTGCGGCAGATGCAAGCAGGCGATGGCCAGCGCCTGCTGCCCCCCGGAATCCAGCGGCAAGTGAACGAATACCTGACCTTGCATGCCGATCAGCCTATCCGTGACCGGATCGAAGGCAACGGTGTCGTGCAGGGCGTGCAGCACGGCTTGCAATCCAGTGCCGATGCGGTGCGTTCCAGCGGCCGCTACGTGCAGGCATTGGACGAGCGCATAGCCGCGGTCGCGCGTGAGGGGGGGCGCTTTACCGCACCGTTCATCCCGGTTGCGCCGCTGGCTGGGCATGTGGTGGGCGAAGCCGCCCGCCTGCACGGCCAGGGCGCAGATGCGGCGGCACGTTGGGTAGGCGGTGGACTGGACTCGGCAAAAAGCGCCGTGGAGCGGGGCGCGCATGCGGCTGCCGACGCCGTGGTGGAACGCATCCATGATCCTCGCTTCCAGGCGGGCGTGGCCAACGTCGCCAATCACATCGTCAATGCCTACGATGGCGCGCGGGTTGCGGCGCAAACCGCCACACAAACGTATCAGCTCGGCAAGCAGGCGGTTTCCGATGGGGTTGACCGGGCCGAACGCGCGGTGACGCACACCTACGCCGCGACCAGGCACGCGGTGACCGAAGGCCTGGAGCAGGCTGGACGCGCCGCTACCCAGACCTACGACGCGGCGAAGCACGCGGTCGCCGATGGCGTGGGGCGGGCCGGACATGCCGCCACACAGGCCTACGACGCGTCCAGGCACGCGATCTCGCAAGCGGCCGACAGCGCCGCACGGGTCGGCACGCAGGCATACGAAACCGCAAGACAGACCGCCACGCAGGGCATCGACGCGGCCAAGCATGCGGCGGGCCAGGCCTACGACACGCTGACCCATCCTGGGCAATGGTTCCAGCGCGGCACGCCGGCCCCTGCGTCCGCGCAGCCGCATCCGCAGACGCCTGCCGCGCCGCATCCGCATGCCGCGTCGACGCCGCCGGCTTCCAGCGTCCAGGCGGCACCGTCGGCCGCACACGCAACCGATCGTGCGCAGAACCTCGGCGCGCTGTCTGCGTCCGATCAGGCCATGTTCGCGCGTATCCGCAAGGACGTGCCGGCGCATATCGACGATGCGCACGTCGCGCAGGCGATGCTCGGCGCCAAGCAAGCCGGCATCGTGGGCGCGGACAAGATCGACCGGGTGCAGATGGCCGGCGCCACGCTGTGGGTGTCCGGTACCACGCCTGGCTTTCGCGCCGCCACGGACGTGGCGCAGGCGGCTGCACCGATGCACGAGACGGTGCAGCGGGCGCAGGCGTTCAATCAGCAGCGTGAGCAGCACGTGGCCATGGAAGCGCAGCAGCGGCAGCAGGACGCGCACGGCAGAAGCGCGTCGGTTCTCGGTTAGTCCCGATCCCGCGTGGCGATCGGCGCTGTGCCGGGCCCCTTCGCGGCCGGCCGTTTGCTGATCAGCCCCGCTGATCGTGGCGTGCATGGGTAGAATCGCGGTTTTCCCGCAGGAGGCGCCATGCGCACGCTGTATCCCGAGATCGAGCCGTTCGACAGCGGCATGTTGCCGGTGGACGCACGGCATACCCTGTCCTACGAACAGTGCGGCAACCCGCACGGCAAGCCGGTGGTGCTGCTGCACGGCGGTCCCGGCGGCGGTTGCAACGCCAAGATGCGCCGCTTCCACGACCCGGCCAAGTACCGCATCGTGCTGTTCGACCAGCGCGGTTCCGGCCGCTCCACGCCGCATGCCGACCTGGTCGACAACACCACCTGGGACCTGGTCGCCGACATCGAGCGGCTGCGCACGCACCTGGGCATCGACCGCTGGCAGGTGTTCGGCGGCAGCTGGGGCTCGACCCTGGCGCTGGCCTACGCACAGACGCATCCGCAGCGCGTCACCGAACTGGTGCTGCGCGGCATCTTCATGCTGCGCCGCTGGGAGCTGGAATGGTTCTACCAGGAAGGCGCCAGCCGCCTGTTCCCCGATGCCTGGGAGCATTACATCGCGGCGATCCCGCTGGTGGAGCGCGCCGACCTGATCTCGGCCTTCCACCGGCGCCTGACCAGCGACGACGAGGCCACCCGCCTGGCCGCGGCCAAGGCCTGGAGCGTGTGGGAAGGCGCGACCAGCTTCCTGCACGTGGATGCCGATTTCGTCGACAGCCACGAAGACCCGCACTTCGCGCTGGCGTTCGCTCGCATCGAGAACCATTACTTCGTCAACGGTGGCTTCTTCGAGGTCGAGGACCAGTTGCTGCGCGACGCGCACCGCATCGCCGACATTCCCGGGGTGATCGTGCACGGCCGCTACGACGTGGTCTGCCCGCTGGCCAACGCCTGGGACCTGGCCAAGGCCTGGCCGAAGGCGACGCTGCAGATCACGCCGGCGGCCGGCCATTCGGCGTTCGAGGCAGAGAACGTCGACGCGCTGGTGCGCGCCACCGACGGTTTCGCCTGAGTCCGCGCGCGCCTGCGCGGCGCGCTCACGCGGGGGGTGCCGTGCGGCGCCCCCATCGCTGGCTCAGCAGGTCAGCACGTTGCCAGGCGCGTATCCGGCAGCCTCGCCCGCACCTGGCGGTACGGGCCGCGCGTCCAGCTGCGCCTGCGTGGTCTCCTCGGTCCACACCACGAACGATTCGAGCACGTTGTCGCCGAAGGTGGTGCTGATGGCCACGTCGGCGGCGTCGCGGCCGCGCGCGATCAGCACCCGGCCGATGCGCGGCAGGTTATGGCGCGCGTCGAAGGTGTACCAGTGCCCGTCGAGGAAGGCCTCGAACCAGCCGGAAAAGTCCATCGGTGCGTCCGAGGCGGGGACGCCGATGTCGCCCAGATAACCGGTGCAGTAGCGCGCCGGGATGTTCATGCAGCGGCACAGCGCGATGGCCGCATGCGCGAAGTCGCGGCACACGCCGCGCCCTTCCTGCAGCGCCTGCGCGGCGCTTTTGGTCGCGCAGGCGTGGGCGTAGCCGAAGGCGATGTGCGCGTGCACGTAGTCGCAGATCGCCTGCACCCGCGCCCAGCCGGTCGGCGTGCCGCCGAACAGCTCCCAGGCCATGCCGCTGAGCAGGTCGGTTTCGCAGTAGCGGCTGCCGAGCAGATACACCAGGGTGTCGTCGGGCAACTGCTCCACCGGCGTTTGCGCCGCATCGTAGCGGTACTGGTCCGGCAGTCCGCTGTCGCGCACCACCGCATCGGCACGCAGGGTCAGCGTGCCGGCGGGCGCCTGCAGGCGCGTGCAGCGGTTGCCGAAGCCGTCGCGATAGCTGTGCAGCGGCACCGCCGGCACGCTGTGCAATGCGGTGGCGGCGACGATGTCGTCGCGGCGGCTGTCGTGGAGGTCCAGCATCGCCAGCATCGGCGTCGCTTGCGCAAAACGGTAGCGAATCTCGTAGCCGAGGCGGATGAGCATGGGATGTCCGGTGTGGGGCGGGGCGCCGGCGCGGACCGGTCCAGCCTGAGCGTGCGCAGGCAGCGCTCAGCTTGGTGTGAAGATGCCTCGCCGCCGCTTCAGCATGCTGCGTCGGACTGCAAGCAGGTCTACGCAGCTGCCGGGGCGGCGATGAGGGTGGTCTTGGCACCGCTGTCGCTGTGCTGAGAGAAGCTGTTTTCGTGGACGCTGACGCTGGTTCGAGCCGGCGTTCCGCCCTAGCCCAGCGCCAGCAACTGCGGCTGCAGCGTGGTGAAGATCCGCGCCAGCCGTTGCGCCCAGGCCTGCTGGCCGGCAGCGTCGGCGATCAGGTCCTGGCGGATCTCCAGTTCCACGTGCGGCAGGCCGCGGCCTTCGCCGTGCACGGGCACCGCGTAGTCGCTGCTGTCGCTGACCGTGTACGGTGCGTTGTCGCCGACCAGCAGGTCGTCTTCCTCGCGCAGCGCCTGCAGTAGCGCGTGGGCGAAGCGGGTGTCGCGGTGATACAGCACGCCGGCATGCCAGGGCCGCGGCACGCCGTCCAGCGCCGGGGTGAAGCTGTGCATCATCACCAGCAGGGTGGGCCGCGCGGCGGCGCGGCGCGCGTCCAGTTCGGCGGCGATGCGCGCGTGGTAGGGCGCGTGCACGGCATCGATGCGCTGCTGCCGCTGCGTCGCCGTGAGCCCGGCGTTGCCCGGCACCACGGTGCGGTCGCTGACAGGCGGGATCAGCGTCGGCGAGGTCAGCGGGCGGTTGCAGTCGATCAGCAGCCGCGAGTAGGTCTGCTCGATCGCCCAGGCGTCGAGCAGCGCCGACAGCGCACGGGTGGTGCCGGCGATGCCGATGTCCCAGCCGATGTGCCGGTCCAGTTCCGCCTGCGCCAGGCCGAGGCCGTGCAGCGCGCACGGCACCGCCTGCCCGGCGTGGTCGGCCAGCAGCACGAACGGCGAGCTGCCGTGCGGGCGGTGGATGCGGAACACCGCCGGGTCGTCGGCACCCAGCAGCGGCGGCAGGTCGGAAACGGATGCCTCAGCCACGCGGCGTACCGTCGAGCTCGTGTTCGATCATCCATAGGCCGGCCCACAGCTTCGCGTCCAGCGCGTAGCCTTCGCCCATCTTCTGCACCAGCCACGCGGCAGCGCGCGTGCGCGGCACCGAATGCACGGTGATGTCCTCGCTGGCGTCGCCGCCGCCATTGCCGACCTTGCGCAGGCCGCTGGCGCGCACGAACGCGATCTTCTCGTTGCTGGCGCCGGCCGAGGTCGGGCCGATCAGCAGCACCTCGGCGTGGTCGGCGGTCCAGCCGGTCTCCTCCTCCAGTTCGCGCACTGCCGACACTTCGATCGATTCGCCGGCATCGATGTCGCCGACCAGGCCGGCCGGCATCTCGATGGTGCGCGCCTGCAGCGGCACGCGGAACTGTTCGACGAACAGCACCTCGTCGTCCGGCGTGACCGCCACGATGATCGCGGCCAGGCCGCCGGCATGCACGCGTTCGGAATACTCCCAGGTGCCGCGCACGACCATGCGCTGGTACTTGCCTTCGTAGACGACGCGGGGCGGGGAATCATGGCGGGGCATGGGCAGCTCGCAGGTAGCGGAGGAAGAAGGCGCGGTCGCGCACGGCGCGGTCCGGCGATGCGGTGCAGTGTAGAGCGTGCGATGTGTTTTTGATGCGCGGCCTGCGGTGCGGCGGGCGCGACGCGGAACCGGAGCCACGGTGTCCCTGAGCGCCACGGCCTCGGCGCGCCGAGCACTGCGGCTGCCTCTCGCCTCGAAGGGCATCCCCGCGCCGGGCCAGCGGCGCCGTCGCGCGTGGCGGCGAGCGCGGCGCTCAGCCGGCCGCAAGCTCCAGGCCGGCGGCCTGCAGCAGCCGGCGCCGGGTCAGCGGCCCGAAACGCAGCGCCTCGCACAGGCCCTGCAGCATGGCGGCGTCGGCCGCGCCGCGGGCGAAATCCGCCGCGGCGGTGTGCAGCGGCGCGTCCAGGGCGATGGTGGTCAACTGCCGCCACAGCAGCGCGTGTTCGCGCTGCTCGCGCAGGCGCACGGCCATCTGCGCGGCACCGCGCAGGCGCAGGAACGCCACTTCGTCGACCCGCGCCAGCAGCGTGTCCAGGTCGCCGAAATGCGCCAGCAGGATCGCCGCCGACTTGGCGCCGATGCCGGTGACTCCGGGAATGTTGTCGATCGCATCGCCGGTCAACGCCAGATAGTCGGCGATCTGGTGCGCATGCACGCCGTGGCGTGCCTTGACCCCGGCCGCGCCCCAGCGCTGGCCGCGGCCGTAGTCCCATTGCTCGTCGAATTCCAGCAGCAACTGCGACAGGTCCTTGTCGGCGGAGACGATCACGCCGTGGAAGCCGTCGCCGCGCGCGCGATGCAGGGCGCTGCCGATCAGGTCGTCGGCCTCGTAGTCGTGGTGCGCCAGCACGCCCAGGCCCAAGGCTGCGCACAGCGCCTTGCAGTGCGCGAACTGGCGGCGCAGCGCATCCGGCGCCGGCGCGCGGTTGGCCTTGTAGGCGGTGTACAGGCGGTGCCGGAAGCAACTGTCCAGCGCTTCGTCGAAGGCGATCACGATGTGCTGCGGGCGTTCGCGCTCGAGCAGGTCGAGCAGGAAGCGGGCGAAGCCGTGCACTGCGTTGGTCGGCCAGCCCTGCGCGTCCTGGAACTCGTCGGGAATCGAGTGCCAGGCGCGGAACACGTACAGGCTGGCGTCGACCAGGTACAGCGGCCGCGACAGGGGCAGGCCTGCGTTCACGGCGTCCAGTCGCTGAGCAGCGCGCGCGGATCCGGCCGCTCGCGCTCCGGGGCGTCGATGCCGGCGGTGCCGATGTGAATGAAGCCGGCGACGTGCTCGTGCTCGGCCAAGCCCAGCCGCGCGGTCACTATTTCGTCATAGGCCATCCAGCCGGTCAGCCATTGCGCGCCGAAGCCATAGGCCTGCGCCGCCTGCAGCAGCGCGAAGCACACCGACCCGGCGGTCAGCCACTGTTCGATTTCCGGCACCTTGTGCCCGCGCTGCAGGCAGGTGATCACCGCGATCACGACCGGCGCATGCGCGAAGCGTTCGCGGTCCTTTTCCACTGCCGCCGGCGAGGCGCCCGGATCGCGCTGCACGGTGCGCTCGGCGAGGATGTCGCCCAATGCCTGGCGCGCCGGGCCGGCGATGCGCAGGAAGCGGAACGGCACCAGCTTTCCGTGATCGGGGACACGAACCGCCGACTGCAGCATGGCCAGCAGCGTGTCCGCGTCCGGTCCCGGCTCGCCGAGTTGCTTGGATGGCACCGAACGGCGCGCATCCAGCGCTTGCAGCGAATGAATTGTGCGCATAGTCTCGATTCCGTGGGGCGGGCGCGAAATTATAGTCGCGCGCTCGCAGGCGGCAGCGGATGCCGCAGTTACACGGACAATCACGTTGCGTTGCTGATCTGCCGCTAGCTTCCGAATTGACGTCGGTCTCACTGCTGCCTGCGTATCACACTGCCATGACCCTTGCTGAATACGCTGAAGAGTTGTCGCCCAGCCGCAACGCGGATCTGCTCGAGCAGGTCCGGGATGTGGTGTCGGTCCCGCTCGCCGGTGCCTTCGGCGAGGTGCTGGATGTGCTGGCCGAGGCGCTGTTCCGCATGGCCGAGCGCGCCGGGCCGACCCAGAACGACTATTTCGAGGCGATCCAGCTGCTGCGCCAGCAGCGCGAGCCGATCGCCGCGCGTTTCCGTGCGCACCTGGCCCAGGCCTGGCAGGCACTGGAGGCCGGTCGCCCGCTGTCGGTGGAGCGCAGCCTGGCGCGCGAACGCGGCGATCTGAGCCTGGTCTCGGAGCAGGAACTGGACGTGCGCCTGGCGGTGCGCAACCTGGCCGGCGCGATCCAGCACCGCTGGCGGCCGGAACTGATGCGGCTGAACCGGTTCCTCGGCTTCATCGCCGGCGGCCAGCGCATCGATGCCGACAACAACCCGTTCGGCCCCGAGCACGTGGGCGCGGCGGTGTACGCGGCGCTGCACGGGCTGGTGCTGGCACCGCAGGTGCAACTGGCGATCGTCAAGATCTGCGAGCAGGAACTGCAGGAACGCGTCGGCGAGCTGTATGCGCAACTGGAGCAGCGCCTGAACCAGGTTGCGCGCGCCCGCGCCCTGCCCAGCGGACGCCCGCGCCGCCGCGCCATCCCGCGCCTGGGCGCGAGCGAGGACGAGGCGGCGCCGGACTGGATCAGCCGCTTCTTCGAGAACTGGGAAACCGCCGCGCCGCTGTCGGCGGCGCAGCGCCGTGCCGCGCGCGCGCTAGATGCGCATGCGCGCAACGAGCAGGACGTCCTGCCGCCGGCGCTGCGCGCGCTGCTGCACGAGGCGCAGCCGGACGCGGACGCGGGCGATGGGCGGCGCTGCCTGTCGCCGCGCGAGGTGCTGTCGGTGCTGTCGCTGCTGCAGACCATGCCCCTGGCCGGGTTCGCCGCCGTCTGCGAGCACGGCGGGCCGCTGGCCCAGGGCCTGCGCCGCCAGATCGCCGGTGTCGGCGCCTCGCTCGGTCTGGATCCGGCGAGCACCTGCCTGGACCCGGCCGACGCCGACACGCTGGATCTGGTCGGCCTGCTGTTCGACGTGATGCTCGAGGAATGCGTGCTGCAGCCGGCGCAGCGCGAACTGCTGGGCCAGATGCTGGTGCCGATGGCCAAGGTTGCGCTGATCGACGGCCGCCTGTTCGTGCGCGACGGGCATCCTGCGCGGCGTCTGCTCAACCTGCTGGCCGACGCCTGCGACGGCAATGCCGGCAGCACCGGCCCGGAGCAGGCGCTGCTGGCGCAGGCGCAGGCGGCGGTGGAGCGGGTGGTGCGCGATTTCGACGAGCACCTGGCGGTGTTCCTGGCGCTGGAGGCCGAGTTCGGCAGCGCTTACGAGCAGTACCGGCGCCGGGTGGAGATCGCCGAGCGCCGCGCGTCCGAACTGCAGCGGGCGGAGGAGCGCCGCGAGGTCGCCCGCCAGCGCGCCGCGCAGGCCGTGCACGAACTGCTGCAGCAGGCCAGCGACGACCTGATCCTGCCGCCGCCGATCGATGCCTTCCTGCGCCAGTCCTGGTGCCAGTACGTGCAGCAGTCGGCCCTGCGCGACGACGGCCAGGGCAGCGCGCTCGCCGCGGCGCTGGCGCTGGGCGATGCGGTGCTGGCGCAGTGCCGCCAGGCCCAGGCCGGTGCGGCGCCGCTGGAGGGCTGGCTGCAGCCGCAGCGCGCCGAGCTGACCCGGCTGTGGACCAGCATCGGCCTGGACGCGGCGGCCGCCGAGGCCGCCTGGCAGTCCCTGCACACCGCGTTGGACGACCTGGCGCACGCGCGGCCGTTGCAGGCCGCGCTGCCCGTGGCCAGCGTGGAGGCGCCCGAGCCGCCTGCCGCCGAGACCGTGCCGGCGCTGCCGGAGCCGGCCCAGCCCACCGATTTCGACCACATCACCGCCGATTACTTCCGCACCCTGCCGCTGGGCACCTGGCTGGATTTCGTCGATCGCGAAGGCCGGGTGCAGCCCGGCAAGCTGACCTGGGTGAGTCCGATCTCGGCGCGCCTGCTGTTCGTCAACCGTCGCGGCGGGCGCCTGTGCGTCGCCTCGGCCGAGGCGCTGGCGGTGATGGCGCGGCTGGACCGGCTGCGCCTGCATCGCGACGACGACGCCTTCTACAGCGCCATGCAGGGCGCGGTCGACCGTCTGGAACGGGTGGCGGTCGCGGCCTGAGTGGGGCGTATTCAGGCCGCGCTGCACGCGCGGTTACGCTGCCACGCCCTACGATCCTGCGCGGTGTCACGTTCTGGAGCGAGAAATGCGTAGCCCATCACGGTCGACATTCAGCTACCTTGCCTACCATGCAGGAGCGGAAACAGGGGCCGCGTCTGTTCGTCCTCCACCATTCTTCTATCTGGCGCCGTCCATGGCGCGGAGCCGTCGCGCATGAGTTTCAGCCCCAGCCCGCACGCACACCCGGCGCGTGATCCGCGCCTGTTGACGCAGGCGCGCGAGGGCATGCTGCCGGTGCTGGGCCAGGCCTTCGCCGCGGCGCTGGCGCATTTCGACGATGTGCTGTTCGACCGCGCCGAGAGCGCCGGCGCGTCGCAGCTGCTATTTCTGGACGGCATGCGCGAACTGCGGCGCCGCCGCGACGAGATCGCCGCGCGCTTCCGCGCGCAACTGCACACCGCCTGGGAGGCGCTGGAGGCCGGCGCGCCGCTGTCGGCCGAGGTCGCCCTGGCCGGCTACGGGCAGGGCCTGAGCCTGATCTCCGAACACGAACTGGAATCGCGGCTGGCGGTGCGCAACCTGGCCAGCGTGCTGCTGCGCGAGTGGAAGCCGGTGCTGACCCGCATCGACCGGCGCCTGGGCTGGATCGCCGGCGGCCTGGAACTGGATGCGGACACCAATCCGATCGGCCCCGAACACATCGGCGTGGCCGTGCATGCCGCGTTCTCCACCAGCGACCTGGCCCCGGAAGTGCGGCTGGTGCTGATCAAGCTGTGCGAGCGCGACTTCACCGCCGGGGTCGGCAAGCTCTACCAGGACCTGGACGACAGCCTGGCCCAGGCCGGGGTGATGCCGGAGATCTCGCGGCCACGGACGCCGCCGCCGCGGCGCACGCCGCCACCGGAGCAACGCCCGCCGCGCGAGCCCGGCGCGCCGGCCGATGCCGGCGTCGGTGCCGAGCTGGGCGAGGAGGAAGAACACTACGCGCCGGCCTGGGCCAACCGCTTCGTCAACCGGTGGGCCGAGCGCCGCGGCAGCCTGCAGGCCGGCGAGCGCTACGAGGGCGCCGAGGCGCGCCTGCCCGGCGGCAGCCAGGGCGTGTTGCTGGAGGCGCTGCACGAGCTGCTGCAGCAGACCCGCAACGCGCGCGAGAGCGCCACGTCCGCGGCGACCGCCGCGGTCGGCCAGCAGCGGCCGCTGAGCCAGCGCGAGATGATGTCGGTGCTCTCGCTGCTGCAGGCCACGCCCAGCGCCACGCTGCGCGCGGCGATCGGCGACGACAGCGAGTCGCTGGCGCAGCGGCTCAAGAGCGAGGTGCTGTCCAACGCCACCCAGTTCGGCGTGGACCCGGCGCATGCACGGCTGGATCCGGTCGACGAGGACGCGATCGACCTGGTCGGCATGCTGTTCGACGTGATGCTCGACGAGCGCGACCTGGAAGGCCGCTCGCGCGAACTGATCGGCCGGCTGGTGGTGCCGTTCGTCAAGGTCGCGCTGCTGGACCGGCGCATGTTCGTGCAGAAGACCCACCCGGCGCGGCGCCTGCTCAACTCGCTGGCCGAGGCCTGCGAGGGCAACACCGGCGAGAGCCAGGCCGAGCGCGTGCTGATGGGCAAGGTCGAGGAGATCATCGACCGGCTGGTGGCCGAGTTCAACGAGAACCTGGCGATCTTCCTGACCCTGGAAGAGGAATTCCGCGATTTCCTGATGCAGCATCGCCGCCGCATCGAGATCGCCGAGCGCCGCGCCGCCGAGACCCAGCGCGGCCAGGAGAAGCTGGAACTGGCGCGGCAGCGCGCCGACGCAGAATTGCAGGTGCGCCTGCAGGGCCGGCAGTTGCCGCAGGCGCTGCAGGATTTCCTGCGCCAGCCGTGGCAGCACCACCTGACCATGGCGATGCTGCGCGAAGGCGAGGGCGGTCCCGGCGTGCGCGATGCGCTGGCGCTGGCCGACGGCCTGCTCGAGGAAGCCGCCGAGGCGCAGCGGCACATCGTCGGCAAGCCCTGGTTGCAGGCCTGGCAGGGCGCGTTGCAGCGCGTCTTCGCCAGCGTCGGCCTGCATGCCGAGGCGGCCGCGGCGGCGATCGATGCGCTGCACGACACGCTGCAGGCGGTGGCCGAACTGCGCCCGGAACTGGAGCGGCCGCTGCCGGAACTGCCGCAGGTGGCGCTGCCGCAGCCGCCGGTGCAGGAGGCGCAGCCGGTGGAGGTGGCGCCGCCGCAGACCATGGACGATTTCGACAACGCCGATGCCGACCGCTTCCGCGCGATGCCGATCGGCACCTGGCTGGATTTCGTCGACCGCGACGGCAAGATGCAGGCCGGCAAGCTGTCGTGGGTGAGCCCGATCTCGTCGCGGCTGCTGTTCGTCAACCGGCGCGGCGTGCGCTTCTGCGTGGCCTCGCCGGAAGAGCTGGCGGTGATGGTGCGGCTGGGCCGGCTGCGCGCCCACGTCGACGACGGCGCCTTCGACAGCGCCATGCAGGGCGTGATCGACCGCCTGGATCCGCATAGCGCGACCTTGCACTGAGGGCACCGTGGCGGCGCGGGCGATTGCGGCCGTGGCCTCGCGCGTGTCACATGCAGCTCGGCTGCCCGTATTGGCGGCGTCAGCGCATCACGAACCCTGCGCTTCTGTCGGCTGTTAGCCGGCAGGCCATCGCGATCGTAGGAACGGCTTCCACCGCGACGGGCATTCCCGGGAATGCCCGTCGCAACTCAAGCCGTTCCTATCCGTGGGCATTACCTAGCTCCAGGAGGTTGCCTCCGTCGCGAACGGGTTTCCTCGCTCTGCCGGTCGCGGCTGACGCCGCGCCTGCGCACCATCGATCCACGTTGGTCATCGCATTCGGCGATGCGCGTTTGCTGGCAAGCCGCGTCACATCCGACTCGGCGAGGCGCCCGGCCGCCATCGTCAGAGCGTGCGCCTGCACCGACGCGACCCGCAGGGGTGCCATCGCGTCCGTATCGCCAGCGCGCCTGTCCACCGACGCCCGCCTGGCGGGCGGCGTGCCTCCACCTGGCGTTAGGACCCTGTAGGATCGGCGCGGACGACGGGCAAGGCACGGGGAATCGCATGGCAGTGCAGGTGCTGGTGGTGAAGGAGTCGGCGCAGGGCGAACGCCGCGTGGCGGCCACGCCGGAGACGGTCAAGAAATTGGTCGCGCTGGGCGCGCAGGCGCGGGTCGAGCCGCAAGCGGGGGTGTCGGCCGGGTTCGTCGATGACGCGTATCTGGCCGCTGGCGCCAGCCTGGCCGATGCCGACAGCCCGGCGCAGGCGGATCTGGTGCTGTGCGTGCAGCCGCTGCCGGCGCTGGCGCTGGAGCAGCTCAAGGAAGGCGCCTGCGTGGTCGGCATCCTGCAGCCGCAGGCCGATCCGGCGCGTGCGGCGGCATTGCAGGCCCGGCAACTGGTTGCCTTCCCGTTGGAACGGCTGCCGCGCACCACCCGCGCGCAGGCGATGGACGTACTCAGCTCGCAGGCCGGCATGGCCGGTTACAAGGCGACTCTGATCGCCGCGCAGTTGGCGCCGCGCTTCTTCCCGATGCTGACCACCGCGGCCGGCACCATCCGCCCGTCCAAGGTGCTGATCGTCGGTGCCGGCGTGGCCGGCCTGCAGGCCATCGCCACCGCCAAGCGTCTGGGCGCGCAGGTGGAGGGCTTCGACGTGCGCCCGGAAACCCGCGAGCAGATCGAATCGCTGGGCGGCAAGTTCCTCGACCTCGGGGTCAGCGCCGCCGGCGAGGGCGGCTACGCGCGGCAACTCACCGACGACGAACGCGCGGAGCAGCAGCGCCGCCTAGCCGAGCACCTGAAGGGCATCGACGTGGTGGTGTGCACCGCCGCGGTGCCGGGGCGGCCGGCGCCGAAGATCCTCAGCGCGGCGATGGTCGCCGGGATGAAGCCCGGCAGCGTGGTGGTGGACCTGGCCGCCGAGACCGGCGGCAACTGCGAACTGACCCGGCCTGGCGAGACCCTCGAACACGCCGGCGTGACCATCGCCGGTCCGCTGGACCTGGCCAGCATGGGCGCGGTGCATGCCAGCGAAATGTACGCGCGCAACGTCTACAACTTCGTCGCCCTGTTCCTGAAGGACGGCGCGATCGCCTACGACTGGAACGACGAACTGCTGGCGAAGACGCGCTGGACGGCGTGAGCGCGGCCGCGACGGTTGGGCGCCGGCTCGGTCGGCGCTGATCTGCCGGCACGGTAGCCCGTGTAGGAGCGGCTTCAGCCGCGACGGGCACTACCGAAAACGCCGCGTCGCGCCTGGAGGGCGACTCCGGGAAGCGTTCCGTAGGAGGGCTTCCAGCCGCGACCGGGGTTACCGGCAACGCCTCGCAGCTGAAGCCGCTCCTACGAGGTGATGTCTGCGGCGCTGGAGTCCATTCCATGCGCAGCACCCGGCGATGCGAGGACGCGAGCGCCATGCGCATCAGGCTTGGGCCGGCGCCGCGGGTCGCTTACCGGGACGCATCGGGCGGCGGCCGGTCGTCCGGGCCGGCATTGGCGCGGATCCAGGCGGCGCGTTGCGCCGGCGTCATCGCTTCCCAGCGGTCGCGCAATGCCTTGCGCTGCTCCGGCGGCAGCGCCCGCATGCGGTCGAACAGCACCCGCGCTTCCTCGCGCTGTTGCGGGCTCATGTCCTCGTAGCGACGCGCACCCTTGCGCGCTTGGTCGCGTTGCTCCGGGGTCATCGACTGCCAGCGTTGCGCGTGTTCGAACATGCGCCGGCGTTGCTGCGGAGTGTCGTTCCAGCGCTGGCGCAGCGGCGCGATCAGCAACTCGCGCTGCTGCGGGCTCAGGTGTTCCCAGTCGGGCAGCGGTGGGCCGGCGTCGTCGTCGCGGTCGGCGGCGGGGGGCGGTGGCGGCGGTCCCGGCGGGGGCGGGGCGGCAAAAGCGGCCGGGACGACGCTGCCGGCCAGCAGCGCCAGCGCCAGGGAGAGACGGATCAGGCGAGTCATCGGGTTCATTCCATTGCCAGCGAGGTATCGGAGCCCAGCCACAGGTACAGGTCGGGATTTTCGTCCAGCATCGCGGTCGCGGCCTGGTCGGTATCGGCGCCCGCGCCTGCCGGCGTGCTCGCGACCACGGGCGTGCCGGCAGCGACGCTGGCGGTGGTGGTCGGCACCGACGGGGCAGGGCGCAGCAACAGGTGCACGCCCAGTGCCGCACCGAGCAGCGCCGGCACCGCTGCCAGCAGCCAGCCCCAGCGACGGCCCGGTGCCGTGTGCGTCTGGCTGGCCTGCCGGCGCGCCGCAC
Organism: Xanthomonas indica; assembly: GCF_040529045.1. Lineage (NCBI taxonomy): Bacteria > Pseudomonadati > Pseudomonadota > Gammaproteobacteria > Lysobacterales > Lysobacteraceae > Xanthomonas > Xanthomonas indica. The sequence goes on from NZ_CP131914.1 coordinate 1,677,362, forward strand.
GCAGCCGCGCCAGGGTCGGCGCGGGCAGGGCCTGCAGGCCGGCCTGATGGACGGCGCGCAGGCGCGCGTCGAAATCCGCGGAGCGGGTGGGATCGGATGTCATCGGACGTCCTCCAGATGTTTCTGCAGCGCCTCGCGGGCGCGCGACAGATGGGTTTTTACCGAGCCTTCCGAGCAGCCCATCGCGCGTGCGGTGGTGGCCACGTCCAGCTCTTCCAGCACGCGCAGGGTGAAGGCCTCGCGCTGCCGGGCCGGCAGTGCACGCAGTGCCGTCACCAGCCGCGCATGGGTCTGGCGGCGCTCGTGCTGCTCGGACGGATTGGGGCCGTCGTCGGCCCAGTCCGGCGGGCTGTCCGCGTCGCGCTCGCTGTTCGGCGCCCAAAAGCGCAGGCGGAAATGGCGGCGACGCTGCAGGTCGATGATGCGCCGGCGCAGGATGCTCCAGAACAGCGGCGTCCACTCCTGCGCCGGGCGCTCGCGGTAGGCCAGCAGCTTGATCATCGCGTCCTGCACCGCATCCAGTGCGTCCTCGCGCTGGCGCAGGCCGGCTTCGGCGAAGCGGAACGCGCGCGGTCCGATCTCGGCCAGGAACGCGTCCAGCGACGCCGGCAGCGGGCGCTGTTCGGGATCGGCATCGGTCGACGGCGGGGCGAGGGCAGGCGTGCTCACCAGCACAGCTTAGCTTCCTGGCAGGGGGATGCCGTGGTAAACGCGCCGCGGCGGTCGCGGTTGACCGGCCGTCGCCCGGCGGCTCCACGCAACGGCAGGGCGGCATCGCACAGCGGTTCAGCACGCGGTTATGATGCGGCGGACGGGCGCGGCGCCCGGGAGAGCAGTGCGATGAGCGACGGGTTCGTGGCCTTGTACATCTTCATGCTGGCGGCCATCGCCGGGCACGTGATCATCTCGCGGGTGCCGGTGATCCTGCATACCCCGCTGATGTCCGGTTCCAACTTCATCCACGGCATCGTGCTGATCGGCGCGATGGTGGTGCTGGGCCATGCCGACACGACGCTGGAAAAGGCCATCGGCTTCGTCGCGGTGCTGCTCGGCGCCGGCAACGCCGCCGGCGGCTACGTGGTGACCGAGCGCATGCTGGACATGTTCAAGTCCAGCAAGCCGGACGCCGCCAAGACCAAGGCCAAGGATTGAATGCGCGGCAGCGGCGCATCGCCGCGGCGCTGGCCGTGGTCGCCTTGCTCGCGTTGCTCGGCATCGCGCTGGTCTTTCTGTCCCACTTGCTGCCGCTCGGGCAGATGTCCTTTTTCGGAGCACGCCTGCTGATGGAACTGTTGCCGATCCTGATCAAGAGCAGCTACCTGGTCGCCGCCACGCTGTTCCTGCTCGGCCTGCAGCGCATGGCCTCGCCCAGGACCGCGCGCAGCGGCATCCGCTGGGCCGGCTTCGGCATGCTGCTGGCGACCGCCGCCACCTTCCTGCTGCCGGGGCTGCACAACCTGCCGCTGATCGTGCTGGCGATCGTGCTCGGCACCGCCGCGGCGTGGATCTCGGCCAAGAAGGTGGCGATCACCGACATGCCGCAGATGGTCGCGCTGTACAACGGCATGGGCGGCGGCTCGGCGGCGGCGATCGGCGCGGTGGAACTGCTGCGCTTCTCGTTCCTGATGCGCCGCGATACCACGCACTGGAGCGAGGCCGCGATCGCCGCGCTGGCCGCGCGCCAGCCCGATGCGACGACACTCGCGTTGGCGGTGATCGGCTCGGCGATCGGCGCGGTGTCGCTATCCGGCTCGATCATCGCCTGGGCCAAGCTCGACGGGCGCCTGGACAAGCGCGTCACCTTCCCCGCGCAGCAGGCGTTCAACCTGCTGGTGTGCGTGGCGATGCTGGGCGTGGGCGCCTGGGCCGCGATCAGCCTGAGTCCGCTGGCGATCGTGCTGTTCTTCGTGCTGGCGCTGGCGCTGGGCGTGCTGATGACGCTGCCGATCGGCGGCGCCGACATGCCGGTGGTGATCTCGCTGTACAACGCCTTCACCGGCCTGGCGGTGGCGTTCGAAGGTTACGTGCTCGGCAACGAGGCGCTGATCATCGCCGGCATGATGGTCGGCGCGGCGGGCATCCTGCTGACCCGGCTGATGGCCAAGGCGATGAACCGGCCGATCCGTGGCGTGCTGTTCTCCAACTTCGGTGGCGGCGGCCAGGCGCAGGCGATCGCCGGCAGCCAGAAGCCGATCGAGGCCGGCGATGTGGCGGCGATGATGGCCTATGCCGAGCGCGTGGTGATCGTGCCCGGCTACGGCATGGCGGTGGCGCAGGCCCAGCACAAGATCTGGGAGCTGGCGCAGCGGCTGATCGAACGCGGGGTCAAGGTCAAGTTCGCGATCCACCCGGTGGCCGGGCGCATGCCCGGGCACATGAACGTGCTGCTGGCCGAGGCCGGCGTGCCCTACGATCTGATCGCCGACATGGACGACATCAACCCCGAGTTCGCCAGCACCGACGTGTCGCTGGTGATCGGCGCCAACGACGTGGTCAACCCGGTCGCCAAGACCGATCCGGCCAGCCCGATCTACGGCATGCCGATCCTGGACGTGGTCAATTCCAGGAACGTCATCGTGATCAAGCGCGGCAAGGGCACCGGTTTCGCCGGCATCGAGAACGCGCTGTTCTATGCCGACAACACCCGCATGCTCTATGGCGACGGCGCCGAGGCCGCCGGCGCCCTGGTCAGCGAGCTGAAGGCGCTGGACGGCGGCGGGCATTGAGCCGGTGCAGGGGCGGCTGCAGGAACCGTAGGAGCGGCTTCAGCCGCGACAGGCATCACCGGTAAGGCCTGTCGTAGCTGATCCCAAAAAAAGGGGACAGGCGCCACGCCTACAAACGCCGCGCTTCGCGGCGCATCGGATAGGGCGTTCCCGGCGAGACCGTCATCGCCGCACCAACGGCATCCGCCGCGACCCGGGCCTCGGCTCAGCGCGCGCTGAAATACGCCGTGGCCACGCCGATGCCCAGCCACAGCAGATCGCCGGGGCTGTTGGCCAGCCGGGTCAGGGTCCAGGCGTAGTGGGCGCCCATCTTCAGCGACGAGTCCCACACGTTCAGGCCCAGGCCCGCGCCCATCTGCGCGGCGGCGATGCCCCAGTTGGCGGCCACGATCACCAGCACCGTGGCCAGCATCGCCACGGCGATGCGCAGCGGGCCGCGCGGCAGGTTGCCCAGGCGCAGCATCCAGGCGATCTCCAGCGCCACCACCACGGCCATCCAGCCGGCCTGGCGACCCAGCGACAGCGCCACCAGCAACCAGGCGATCAGCGCGGTGAAACAGCCCATGGCGAGCAGCAGGGGCCATAGCCAGTGCGAAGGCCTGGCCGGCGGGGAGGAAGGCGGCATTCGATGTTCCCGGAGAAGACGTACAGGATACTTCCGGCGCGCGCCCCGCGCACTCGGATAAACTGCACGACTTGCACCGGCGGGGCCTGGCCCCATATCGCCCTCATGTACTCACGCAGCAGCGAACCTGTCCAATTCGAACGCGATTGCGCGGCGGTGATGGTGCCGCAGGGCGACGCGGTGACCCTGCCGGCCGGCAGCTACGGCTACATCACCCAGGCCCTGGGCGGCAGCTACACGGTGTTCGTGGAGGGCAACCTGTTCCGCATCGCCGGCAAGGACGGCGACGCCATCGGCAAGGAGTCGCCGCCGGGGCTGGAACTGCCCGAGGACGCCGGCGACGAGCAGGTCGAGGCCCTGATCTGGCAACAGCTGCGCACCTGCTTCGACCCCGAGATCCCGTTCAACATCGTCGATCTGGGGCTGATCTACGACGTGGCCATGCACGCGCGCGACGATGGCCAGCGCACCGTCGAGGTCAAGATGACCCTGACCGCGCCCGGCTGCGGCATGGGCGAGATCCTGGTCGACGACGTGCGCAGCAAGCTGGAGATGATCCCGACGGTGGTCGAGGCCGACGTCGAGCTGGTGTTCGATCCGCCATGGGGCCGGCATATGATGTCCGAGGCCGCGCGCCTGGAAACCGGCATGCTCTGACCCGCGCGCGACGCCTCGCGCGTCGTGCGGAGCCCGATCGGGCGCCGCCGCTGCCGTCGCCACGACGCAGCGGCCCTGGCCATCCCTCGACTACCACAGGAATCCCCGGTGTCCGCTACCGAGCCGTCCACGCAGTTCCGCCTGATCCCGTCCACCGCCGCGCGCAGCGCCGAGGCGCGCGCGCAGATCCTCGCCGCACCGGGCTTCGGCAACTATTTCACCGACCACATGGTCGCCATCGAATGGAGCCGCGAGCAGGGCTGGCACGACGCCGAAGTGCGTGCCTACGGCCCGCTGGCGCTGGACCCGGCCGCCTCGGTGCTGCACTACGGCCAGGAGATCTTCGAAGGCATCAAGGCCTACCGCCATGCCGACGGCTCGATCTGGACCTTCCGCCCGGAGGCCAACGGCAAGCGCCTGCAGCGCTCGGCGCAGCGCCTGGCGCTGCCGGAACTGCCGGTGGCGCTGTTCGTGGAGTCGCTGCGGCAGCTGATCGCGGTCGACGCGGCGTGGGTGCCGTCGGCACCGGAGACCAGCCTGTACTTCCGTCCGTTCATGATCGCCAACGAGGCCTTCCTGGGCGTGCGCGCCGCGCAGAAGGCCGGCTACTACGTCATCGCCAGCCCGGCCGGCGCCTATTTCGCCAAGGGCGTGGCGCCGGTGGCGATCTGGCTGTCCACCGACTACGCGCGCGCCGCCAAGGGCGGCACCGGCGCGGCCAAGTGCGGCGGCAACTATGCCGCCTCGCTGCTGCCGCAGCAGCAGGCGCAGGCGCAGGGCTGCTCGCAGGTGCTGTTCCTCGACCCGGTCGAGGGCAAGTACATCGAGGAACTGGGCGGCATGAACGTGTTCCTGGTGATGCGCGACGGCAGCCTGGTCACCCCGGCGCTGTCGGGCAGCATCCTGGAAGGCATCACCCGCGACAGCATCCTGCAACTGGCCCGCGACCGCGGCATGCAGGTGGTGGAGCGGCAGGTGAGCATCGACGAATGGCGCGACGGCGTGGCCTCGGGCGAGATCGCCGAGGTGTTCGCCTGCGGCACCGCTGCGGTGGTGACCCCGATCGGGCAGCTGAAGGGCAAGGATTTCGCGGTGGGCGACCTGACCGCGCCGGCCGGCCCGGTGACCCTGTCGCTGCGCCAGGAACTGACCGACATCCAGTACGGTCGCGTCGCCGATCGCCACGGCTGGCTGGTGCGGCTGGGCTGAGCCTGGCCTGTCCGGCGCCAGGGTGGCCGTTGGCGGCCCTGGCGGACGGCCCCCCGCGCCAGGGCGCATGGCCCGACGACGATGTCGTCGGCCATCGCGGGCGATCTCCGCCGCGGTGCGCTGTCGCCCCTGAAGCCTCGGCGGCTCGTCGCCGCGCCGACGCTTCTCGACCTCTCATAAGAGTCCGCCCTTGACATGGCGTGTCCATCCGGACGCGCAGCGGTGTCCTGCGGACCATTCCATCTGTCCGTCTCCGCTGTCCCGTGTTCTTGCCGCTGTGTCGCGCGGGAGCCAAAAATATGCTCCGGATTTGCCAAGTTTGGCGTCTTGACATGCTGCACCGCAGCAAAAACGAGGTGTGTATCTCTTTATTACATCGAATCCCGTAGCACTTCTCTGTTTTGTACAACGGATTTCCGTCACACCCTGCTCCATACGCGCTTGTACTGAGCTAGGTTCGATGAATGGTCGGCAACACGTGGGTCGACCGGGCTCGCAATGCACGCCAGGTTCAGGTTAGGTCCGGACCGGTGCGGCGCGGAACACCGCCAACAGGCGGCTACTCAACCGAAAGGAAGTCCGAATGTTCGAAATGTCGCATCGTGGTTCGCGCCAGCGTCCGTGGCTGGTCGTGCTGGGCGCCTCCGCTCTCACCTCGCTGCTGCTGGCCACCCCAGCCTTCGCCGGTGACGTGAACCTCTCCGGCCTGTCTTCCGAACCGACCGTGCAGCGCTTCATCGTCAAGACCCGCGACGCCGCGCCGATCAGCATCTCCAGCGCCTCCGCGGCCGCTGCCGCGCCCTCGGCGGCGCTGCGCGCGACGCTGCAGTCGGCCGCCGCCGCGCTGCCGGCCAAGAACGGCCGTGCGCTCGGCCTGACCCCCCTGCGCCGCCTGGCGCTGGGGCCGGAAGTGGTCAAGGCCAGCCGTCCGCTGGACCGCGCCGAGGCCGAGACGCTGATGAGGCAGATCGCCGCCGACCCGAACGTCGAGTACGTCGAGGTCGACCAGCGCATGACCATCGCACTGACCCCGAACGATCCGCGCCTGGGCGACCAGTGGGCCTTCGGCACCAGCAACGCCGGCATCAACGTGCGCTCGGCCTGGGACAAGGCCACCGGCAACGGCGTGGTCGTGGCGGTGATCGACACCGGCATCACCAGCCATCCGGATCTCAACGCCAACATCCTGCCCGGCTACGATTTCATCAGCGACGCCGATGCCGCGCGCGACGGCAACGGCCGCGACAGCAACCCGGCTGACGAAGGCGACTGGGCCGCCGCCGGCGAGTGCTACTCCGGCTCGCCCGCCTCCGACTCCAGCTGGCACGGCACCCACGTGGCCGGCACCATCGCCGCGGTCACCAACAACGGCACCGGCGTGGCCGGCACCGCGTTCAACGCCAAGATCGTGCCGGTGCGCGTGCTCGGCAAGTGCGGCGGCTACACCTCCGACATCGCCGATGCCATCACTTGGGCCTCCGGCGGCACCGTCAGCGGCGTGCCGGCCAACCAGAACCCGGCCGAAGTGATCAACATGTCGCTGGGCGGCAGCGGCACCTGCTCGAGCACCTACCAGAACGCCATCAACGGCGCGGTCGGCCGCGGCACCACGGTGGTGGTGGCGGCGGGCAACAGCTCGACCAACGTGTCCAGCTCGGTGCCGGCCAACTGCAACAACGTGATCGCAGTGGCGGCCACCACCTCGTCGCGGGCCAAGGCCAGCTACTCGAACTACGGCTCGGGCATCGACATCTCCGCGCCGGGCTCGAGCATCCTGTCGACCCTCAACGACGGCACCACCACCCCGGGCAACGCCAGCTACGCCTCCTACAGCGGCACCTCGATGGCGACGCCGCACGTGGCCGGCGTGGTCGCGCTGATGCAGTCGGTGGCGCCGACCGCGCTGACCCCGGCGCAGGTGGAAAGCACCATCAAGAACACCGCGGCCAGCTTCTCCTGCTCGCAGGGCTGCGGCGCCGGCCTGCTCGACGCCAACGCAGCGGTCACCGCGGCGCAGAACGGCAGCAGCGGCGGCGGTGGCGGTGGTGGCGGCGGCAGCAGCAACGAGCTGCAGGACGGCGTGGCGGTCACCAACCTCAGCGCCAACACCGGTTCCTCGCTGAACTACACGGTGAAGGTGCCGTCCGGTGCCAGCAGCCTGGTGGTCAACATCTCCGGCGGCAGCGGCGATGCCGACCTGTACGTTCGCTTCGGCAGCGCGCCGACCGATTCGGCCTACGACTGCCGTCCGTACCGCAACGGCAACACCGAGTCCTGCACCTTCAACTCGCCGCAGGCCGGCACCTACTACGTGCGGGTGAAGGCGTACAGCACGTTCTCCGGCGTCAGCCTGAAGGCCGACTACTGAGGTACTCCGTCGCGGCGGCTGCGCCATGGCCGCCGCGCACCTCCCGGTGCCGGATCGCAGTGGCCGGCCAGGACGCCGCCGCTGCCACTCTCGGTCGCCCCGCGCTTCGGCGCGGGGCTTTTTTATGGGTGCAGGGCGCGCGCTGCCGCGTGGCGCGCCATGGCGCTACGTCTTGCGCGCCATCGCTGCGGTGGTCGTGTGGATCCGCTCGCTGGCACTGCCGCGTGGATCCCGGTGTCCGCCACTACCGCGGCGCAGGTGCTGTCCGGCGCGGCGATCGGCAGGATCGCGATCTACGCCACCCGCTCCGATGTCGTCATTACTCGCACAGATCGCAAGCGCGCGCCTGCAGCGCGTCGAGCACCTGCGCGGCTTCCATCTCCAGCAGCAGGCCGCGTTGCCCGGCGTTGAACCATACGCTGCCCGCGCCCAGCGCCGATTGCTCGATCAGCACCGGCGCCGGCCGCTGCTGGCCCAGCGGACTGATGCCGCCGACCTTGTAGCCGGTGCGGCGCTCGGCCTCGGTGGCCTCCATCATCCGCGCCGCCTTGCCGCCCGCGGCAGCGGCCAGTTTCTTCAACTGCACGCGGCGGTCGGATGGCACCACGACGCAGACCGCGCGCGTGTCGACCCAGGCCATCAGGCTCTTCAGCACCCGCTCCGGCGGCAGGCCCAGCGCCTGCGCGGCCTGCAGGCCCTTGGCGCCAGCCTCGGCGGCGTAGTCGTAGGGATGCAGCCGATACGCGATGCCGGCCGCGTCCAACGCCGTGGTTGCGCGCGTGGCCTTGGACATCGCGCTCGCTCAGGCGGCTTCGAAGCGGTTGGCCGCCACGTTCTTGCGCACCTTCTGCGGGTCCCAGATGCGCCCGTTCATGGCGATGTAGACGCCAGCCGGCAGCGACTGCACCGCGCCGACCGCGCAGCCGATGTTGAACTCGGCGTCGGAGCCGCGGAAGCGGGCCGGGTTCAGCGCACCGGTCATCACGATGGTCTTGCCTTCGATCGCCTGCAGCACCTTGCCGGTCTGCACCATCGAGTCGGTGCCGTGGGTGATCAGCACATGGCGCGCGGACTGCGCGGCGATGGTGGCGCGGATCAGTTCGCGGTCTTCGTCGGTGATGTGCAGCGAATCCTTGCGGATGATCGGGATCACGGTGAAGCGGAAGGTCACGCCCAGTTCCTTGAGGATCTGGCCGATCTGCGGGTCGCCGATCTGATAGTCGGACTTGTCGTCGAAGTAGATCTTGTCGATCGTGCCGCCGGTGGTGACGATCAGGAGTTCTTCCATTGCCGTTCCTAGAAGCATGTCGGGACGCGGCCGTGGCCGCGCAGGCCGTCCATGATACCGGGCGCGGCGGGGCGGCCGCTCAGTCGCGCCCGGCCGGGCCGCGGCGGCGGGCGAAGCGCGCGCGGATGCCTGGCGCGCTGGACAGGCCCACCACCAGCAGCGCCAGCAGCAGTTCGGCCCAGCCATAGCCGCGCTGCGGCGGGTGGCTCCAGGCGGTCATCACCCCGTGGCTGAACCACAGCAGCGCGCCGACGCCGCTCCAGAATCGCGCCAGCGCCGAGCCGCGCAGCACGCCCACGGCCAGCAGCAGCGGCGGCAGCGCGAACACCAGCAGGGCGGCCAGACGGTGGCGATCGTCGTGGAACCAGGCCGCGAACAGCGCCGCCAGCGCCAGCAGCGCCACCCCCAGCGCCACCCGCAGGCGCCCACCACTCATGGCGCCGCCAGTCGTTGTGCGATGTCGGCCAGGCGCCGGCCGAGCGCGCGCGCCAGCTGCGCTTCTTCCTCGCTGGGTTGCGGATCGTCGTCGGCGCCGGCGACGTGGCTGGCGCCATAGGGCGTGCCGCCGCTGCGGGTGCTGCTGAGCAGCGGTTCGGTGTAGGGGATGCCGACGATCAGGCAACCGTGGTGCAGCAGCGGCAGATGCATCGACAGCAGGGTGGCTTCCTGGCCGCCGTGCAGGGAGGCGGTCGAGGTGAACACCGCCGCCGGCTTGCCGGCGAGGGTGCCGCTGGCCCAGTCGGCGCCGAGGCCGTCGATGAAGTGCTTGACCGGCGCGGCCATGTTGCCGAAACGGGTCGGGCTGCCCAGTGCCAGGCCCACGCATTCGCGCAGGTCGCTGGCATCCACGTACGGCGCGCCGCTGTCGGGCACCGGCGGTGCGCTGGTCTGGGTGACTGCCGCCACCGGTGGCACGGTGCGCAGGCGCGCGGTCATGCCCGGCACTTCGCCGACGCCGCGCGCGATCTGCCGTGCCAGGCGCGCCACCGAGCCGCCGCGGCTGTAGTACAGGACCAGAATCTCGGCCATGCGGCCCTCTCGTGGATTGGAACGGCCGCCAGTATCGACGATGCCGGCGTCCATGCGCATCGGGTACCCTTGCCCGATGCAGCCGCTGGACACCGTCAACCTCTGGGCCGACCGCCTGCGCGACCGCGCGCGCATGCGCAGCTTCGCCGGCTTCCTGTGGCGGCGCTTCATCGACGACCGCCTGTTCCAGGCCGCGGCCTCGCTGGCCTACACCACCATCTTCGCGCTGGTGCCGTTGGCGGTGGTGGTGTTCGGGGTGCTGTCGGCGTTCCCGGTGTTCGACAAGTGGAGCGACCAGCTCAGCGACTACATCTTCTCCAACTTCGTGCCGGCCGCGGCGCGTTCGGTGGAGTCCTACCTGCGGCAGTTCTCGGCCAGTGCCGGGCAACTGACCACCGCCGGCGTGATCGCGCTGGTGGTGTCGCTGCTGATCACCCTCAACAGCGTCGAGCAGACCTTCAACCAGATCTGGCGGGTGGTCTCGGCGCGGCCGCAGCTGACCCGCTTCCTGGTGTACTGGACGGTGCTGACCCTCGGTGCGCTGCTGGCCGCGGCGTCGCTGGCGGTGTCGGCGCGGTTCTTCGCGCTGCCGCTGTTCAAGACCAGCGAGGGCCGGCTGCTGGCGCAGGTGGTGCTGAGCGTGGCGCCGGTGCTGATCGAGTTCGTGTGCATCACCCTGGTGTACCGGGTGGTGCCGCACCACACGGTCAAGCTGCGCCACGCGGTGCCGGGCGCGCTGCTGGCGGTGCTGCTGCTGGAACTGGTGAAGTGGGGGTTGAGCCTTTACCTGGGCAGCTTCCAGTCCTATCAGCGCATCTACGGCACGGTCGCGTTCGTGCCGATCTTCCTGCTGTGGATCTACCTGAGCTGGATCGCGATCCTGCTCGGCGCCTCGGTGTCGTCCTCGATCGCCGCCTTCCGCTACCAGCCGGCCTCGATGCGCCTGCCGGCCGGCTACGAGATCTACGGCCTGTTGCGCCTGCTCGGCCGCTTCGCGCAGGCGCGCCGGCAGGGCAAGGGGCTGCAGGAGGATCGGATCCTGGAACTGGAGCCGATGCTGACCGACTCGCTGGTGCAGGAACTGCTGTGCGAGCTGGAACGCAGCCGCCTGCTCAGCCGCACCGAGCAGGGCGACTGGATGCTGGCCCGCGACCTCGGCGATGTGCCGGTGGCCGAGTTGTACGAAAATTGCCAGTTGCGCATCCCCGTCGTCGAAAGCTATCTGCCATGCCGCGACGACGCCCTGGGACAGGCGGCGTGCCGCGCGCTGGACGAACTGCGCCTGCCGCTGCGCGACGTGCTCAAGCGTCGTGTCGGCGACCTCTACACCGAGATCGGAGACCTTGCATGACCGCCATGCGCCTGCTGTTCCCGCTGTTCGCCGCCGCCGCGTTGCTGGCCGGCTGCGACCGCCAGCCCACGCCCAAGCCGGCCGACGGCGCCGCGACCACCGCGCCGTCCGCCGCGCCCAAGGCGCCGGCAGCGCCGGAAGCGCCCGCCGCGCCGGCCGCCGGACCGTCCGTGGTGCAGGAGACCCGTCCCGAGCCGACCCTGAAGATGAAGGCGGTGGACGGACGCGAGTACGACCTGGCCGCCCATCGCGGGCAGTGGGTGGTGGTGAATTTCTGGGCCACCTGGTGCGCGCCGTGCCTGAAGGAGATGCCGGAGCTGTCGGCCCTGCACGTGATGCGCGACAACATCGAGGTGGTGGGCCTGGCCTACGAGGACATCGAGCCAGCGGAGATGCAGGCGTTCCTGAAGCAGCATCCGGTGGCCTACCCGATCGTCATCGTCGACACCTACGCGCCGCCGGCCGATTTCGCCACTCCGCGCGGTCTGCCGATGACTTACCTGATCGCGCCCGACGGTAAGGTTGCCAAGCAGTTCCTGGGGCCGGTCACCGCCCACGACATCGAAACCGCGATCGCCGCCGCCGGCGGTCCGGCGCCGGGGCAGGGCAAGGCGAAGGCGGCGGGCTGAGGCTATCGATGGCCTGGGTGGCGCGGCCGCCGCCCGGGATTGGGGATTCGGGATTGGGGATGCGCGCTTCCGTGCGTGCGCATGGTGTGGCCGTCCGATCGCCGCCGAGTCGCTGTAGGAGCGGCTTCAGCCGCGACCCGGAAAACTGGCCGATGGTGGCGCCGTGGGGGAGCCCGCACCTCAAACCGATACGTCGGAAGCCCAGTGCTTTCCTTGTGGGAGGGACTTCAGTCCCGACGCCTTGGGCGACGAGAGGCTTGGATGGTTTCGCCCGTCGCGGCTGAAGCCGCTGCTACAGGAGGCAGCAGGCGTCTGCTTTGCACTCCCCGGCCGGGAACCAGCGTAGGAGCGGCTTCAGCCGCGACCTGTTCCCACCGAAGCGGTTAATCGCGCGGCCCAGCAACGTGCATTCGGACGACGACTGCACGCCGCACGCTCACCCAATCCCCGCTCCCTAATCCCCACTCCCGACCCCATACGAGGGAATCGGCTGCAGCAGCCCGAACTTTTCCTTGTGCAGCTTGTGCTTCAGCGGCGGCAGGTCCAGGTCCGGTTCGTGCAGGCGGGTTTCCGGCAACTGGTCGAGCAGGTGCCGGATCAGGGTCAGGCGGCCGCGCTTCTGGTCGTTGAAATCGACCAGGGTCCACGGCGCGTAGTCGCGGTGGGTGGCTTCCAGCATCGCTTCGCGGGCGCGGGTGTAGTCGGCGTACTGGCTGCGCGACTTCAGGTCCACCGGCGACAGTTTCCAGCCCTTCAACGGGTCGTGCAGGCGCTCGGCGAAGCGCTTTTCCTGCTGCGCCTGGTCCACGCACAGCCAGTACTTGAACAGGCGGATGCCGTCGTCCACCAGCAGCCGCTCGAACAACGGGGTCTGGCGCAGGAAGGCGTGGTACTCGGCATCGCTGCAGTAGCCCATGACCCGCTCCACGCCGGCGCGGTTGTACCAGCTGCGGTCCATCAGCACGATTTCGCCGGCGGCCGGCAGGTGCGCGATGTGGCGCTGGAAATACCACTGCGTGGCTTCGCGGTCGGTCGGCTTGGGCAGGGCCACCACGCGGCATTGGCGCGGGTTGAGGTGTTCGGCGATGGCCTGGATCGCGCCGCCCTTGCCTGCGGTGTCGCGGCCTTCGAACAGCACCAGCACGCGCTCGCCGCTGTGCTGCACCGCCTGCGCCATCGCCATCAGCTCCAGCTGCAGCGGTTGCATCAGGGCCTTGTACTGCTTGCGCTTGAGGTGACTCATTTGCTGCTCCGCTTGCGGGTGCCGGTGCCGGCCATGCTGCGCGCCACTTCCAGCAGTGCGCCCTGCTGGCGGGCGTCGAGGGCGCGGTAGGCCTGCAGCAGGTCGTGTTCGCCGCGGGTGCGCGCCGGGTCCAGTTGGCTGGCCAGTTCGCCGAGCAGCGCGCCAGCGGGGACGCCGAAGGTGCGCGCCAACGCAGTGAGCTGGGCGCGTCCGGGCAGTTTCTCGCCGGCCATCCAGGCTTTGACCGTGGCCGCGCCGGCGCGCGGAATGGCCGCGGCGATGTCCGCGGCGCTCATGCCGCTGGCCTTGGCCAGCAGACGCAACGTGGTATCCAGGGGCATGCGCGAGTCCAGGTCATTCCTTCAGTCGCGGGCGCAGCGTCGCCAGATTGCAGGGGCGGGTGCGGGCATCCAGTTGCGCGGCGATGATCCGCTCCCAGGCGGTGCGGCAGGCCGAGGTGGAGCCGGGCAGGCAGAACAGGAAGGTGGCGTTGGCCAGGCCGGCGAAGGCGCGCGACTGCAGCGAGGAGGTGCCGATCTCCTCGACGCTGATCGCACGGAACAGTTCGCCGAACCCGGGCATCTCCTTGTCCAGCAGCGGCAGCAGCGCCTCGGGCGTGGAGTCGCGGCCGGTGAAGCCGGTGCCGCCCGTGACCAGGATGCCGTCCACGGCGGGATCGGCGATCCAGGCCGAGACCGTGGCGCGCATCCGGTAGCGGTCGTCCGGCAGCAGCGCCCGCGCATGCAGACGGTGGCCGGCGCCGCCAAGCGCGGCGACCAGGTAGTCGCCGGAGCTGTCCTGCTCGAGGGTGCGTGTGTCCGAGACGGTCAGCACGCACAGGTTCAAGGCGATGAAGTCGGCGTTGGCGCTCATGCCGGCAGCCTAGCCGCTCGCCCGTCCGGCGTATAGCCTGCCGGCGCCACTGCTTCAGCCGCGGCTGCGTTGGGCAAGGGAGGCCGTCGCGGACCGAGCCGGCACGTCGCGCAATGCTGGCTGCCGAGCGGAAATGCCTGAGCGGGGCGCCAAGGCCGGAAGTGTGATCAGCGGCCGCAAGCGGCGTGCCTGCAGGCTGCGGCGGGACGCCTGCAGGCACGGCGCTCTGTCGATTCAGGCGTGGGCATGGGCGGTGGTCCTTTCTTCACATGGCAGCGCCAACATGCGTGGCCGGAAGCGACATACGTTGGCGGCACGATCGGCAGCCAGCGGCAGGCGCTCGGGCTCGCGCTGCAGTGCGCGTCGCTGCGCGTCGGCGCTGTGCCACTCGGTGCGTTCGAGCAGGGTGCGGCCATCGTCGGACAGGTAGAGGTGCGAGGCGATCAGGCCCCGCAGCGCATGCGCGCCGTTCTGCAGGGCGGCGAAGGCGGCATCGGCACGGCGCTGCGCCGATGCCGCATCGCGCGTCGGGACGCGCGTGACCACCACGCAGGACGCTTCCCGGTGCGGATCGGACACGCCGCTGCGGATGCGCCGGTAGCGGCGCAGCGTCCGCCTTAGCGCCGGCAGGCGCGCGCGCAGCAGCCCATGCAGTTCCGGCGCGGCGTCGCAGCAGCAGCGTGCGTACAGCAGGTCGGGGGTGTCGCCCAGGGATTCCATCCAGGTCAGGGCCTGCAGTCGGTGGTCGCACAGGCCGCGCACGCAGTCGAGCAGCGCGGTGCGGTCGGGAATGGGCGCCTCGGCGAGCAGCATGCTGCGCGCTAGCGTGGGATGAAGGGGCAGCGGGTGAGGGAACGATGGCGACATCGCGGGATCTGCACAGGGAGCGTGCGCGGAGTATCGGACCTCAAGTTCGCTTGAGGTCAAGCATCGGGGGGCGATCCGCGAGACGCAGGTAAGGGGATGCACGCGCAGCGCCTCGCACCCGCTGCCGGTGACGCACCGGTGGGAACTGCAGCGATGGCGCGTCCTCCTCGCCGGGTGTGTCGTGTGCGCGGTCGAAGGATGCGATGCCAGGGGGAGGCATCGACACCCCGATGGCAACAGGAGCGCGTTCCAGTACCTTGCGCTGCTCGATGCATACTGCGGTGCGCAGCGCAGGCGCAAGCGATCAGGCCGAGGCTGCGCCTTGCCAGCTGTGGCGGGCCGCGGTGTCGCGCAGCAGCGCGGCGAAGTCGTCGGCGAAGCCTTGCATGTCGAATAGGCCGCTGTCCGCGCGCCGCGCTTGCAGCTTTTCGCGCAACGCGTGCAGCGCCGTGGGATCGCGCCCCAGGCGCACCGCGGTGGCGACGAACGCCGCGTCGTCGGCGGCATTCATCTCGTCCAGGCCCAGATGATGGTTGAGGCTGCCGGCCACGCGGGCGGCGAAGGTGCTGCCGGGGCAGGTCAACACCGGGCAGCCGGCCCACAAGGCATCGGACGCGGTGGTGTGCGCGTTGTACGGATGCGTGTCCAGGAACAGGTCGGCGTGCCGGTAGCGCGCCAGATAGTCCGGATGCGCCAGCTTGGGCATGAAGCGCAGGCGCGTCGGTTCCACGCCCGCCGCTGCGGCGACCGCGCGCAGCCGGTCATCGGCCTGGCCCGGGCCGGACAGCAGCCACAGCACGCTGTCCGGTACCTGGCGCAGCACCTCCAGCATCCGCGCCATGCTGCGTGGGCCGAGTTTGTAGCTGTTGTTGAAGCAGCAGAACACGGTGCCGTGTTCGGGCAGCCCGCAATCGCGGCGCGCGGGCGGAATGCCGATGGGGCGGGTGTCGTCGGACGGCTGGAAGGCGCGCGGCAGCCGCAGCACCCGCTCGCTGTAGTGCGCGGCCAGTGCGGGCGGCAACGCGTAGGCATCGCCGACCACGTAGTCGATCCATGGCGCGCCGGAGGTGCCGGGGTAGGCCAGCCAGTTCAGCTGCACCGGTGCCGGGCGCAGCGCCAGCACCTCCGGCGTGCCGCCGCCACCCCAGCCGCGCAGATCGAACAGCAGGTCGATGCCGGCGTCGCGGATGCGCTGGGCGATCTGCCGGTGCGGCTGCCCGGCGACCTCGTGCCACGCGTGTGCGGCCGCCTGCAGGCGCGCGCGGAGCGCGCTGCGGTCGTCGCCGTTGAGCGCGAACAGGTGCACCTGCAGGTCGGCGTGCGCGCGCAGGCGCTCGAACAGGGCAACGGTCAGCAGGCCGGTGGGATGCGCGCCGAAGCCGTTGGACAGGAAGCCGATGCGCAACGCGCCATCGCGGCGCACCTGCGTGGCGGGCAGCGGTGCGAGGGTGCGCGCCAGCGCCTGGGCGCGGTTGCGCGCGCAGCGCAGTTGCTCGTCCGCGCCCGCGTCCTCGTTGAGGAAGGCGAACGGTTCGATCGTCGGCTGCCCTTGCCGCACCGCGCTGCGCACCTGCTGCGACAGCGCGTCCAGTTCGCGCCAGTCGCACAGCTTGCGCCGCCAGTTCAACAGGTAGGCGGCGATCGACGGTTCCTGCGGCAGCAGGGCATGGGCATGCGCGTAGGCCTGCGCCGCGGCCTCGGCCTCGCCGCTGTCTTCCAGTGCGTGGCCCAGCCACACCGCGATGCCCGGGTGCTGCGGCGCCTGCTGCAGCGCCTGGCGCAGGGCCTGCGTCGCCTCGGCATGGCGACCCTGGGTCCAGCGCACCCGCCCCAGCCGCGCCAGCGCCTCCGGATGCCCGGGGCGCAACTGCAATGCGCGCGCGGCGGCCTGTTCGCCGGCCGCCACCACGCCGGCGCCGAGTTCGGCGTCGGCGAGCATCACCCAGGCCAGGAAATCCTGCGGATCGCGCCGCACCGCGGCCTGCAGTTGCAGGCGTTCGTCGCTGCCGCCGTTCATGCGGCCGTCGCGGTCGCGGCCGATTGCGGGCGGCGCGCATTCACGGCGCCAGCGCCTTGACGTAGTGCTGCGCGCTCAGGTCTTGCTGCCAGCCGCAGGCGCGGTACAGCGCCTGCGCGGACAGATTGTCCTGCGCCGTCTCCAGCACGATGCGCACCGCGCCGTCGTTTGCGGCGTGGCGCTCGGCGGCATGCAGCAGCGCCTGCGCCACGCCGTGGCGGCGGTGCGCCGGCGCCACGTACAGATCGTTGAGGATCCACACCCGCGCCGCCCGCACCGAGGAGAAGGACGGGTACAACTGCACGAAGCCGGCGGCCTGCGCGTCGCGCTCGGCCAGCAGCACGACCGACTCGGCGTTGCCCAGGCGCGCGGCGAGGAAGGCGTGCGCGGTCGCCGCATCCGGCGCCTGCCCATAGAACTGCCGGTAGGCATCGAACAGCGTTGCCAGCGCCGGCAGGTCGTGCGCAGCGGCCTGGCGCACGCGCACGCTCATGGGCTGTCGCTCAGGCGCGCGAGCTCGTCGACCTGGTGCTCGTGGCTCAGGCGCCCGATCAGCGCATCCAGGTCGCCCTCGATCACGTTCGGCAGGTCGTACAGGGTCAGGCCCTCGACGCGGTGGTCGGTGATGCGGCCCTGCGGAAAGTTGTAGGTGCGGATGCGCTGGCTGCGGTCGCCGCTGCCGACCTGCAGCTTGCGGTCCTGCGCCTCGGCCGCGGCCTGCTTGCTGCGCTCGGCCTCCAGCAACTGCGCCTTCAGCCGCTTCAGCGCCTTGTCGCGGTTGGCGTGCTGGCTGCGCTCGGTCTGGCACTCCACCACCACGCCGCTGGGCACGTGGGTGATGCGGATCGCTGACTCGGTCTTGTTGACGTGCTGGCCGCCGGCGCCGGAGGAGCGGAAGGTGTCGATCTTCAGGTCGGCCGGGTTGATCGCGATCTCCTCCACGTCGTCGGCCTCGGGAATGATCGCCACCGTCGCCGCGGAGGTGTGGATGCGGCCCTGCGATTCGGTCGCCGGCACGCGCTGCACGCGGTGCGTGCCGGATTCGAATTTCAGCTTGGAATAGGCGCCGCGGCCGACGATGCGCGCCACGACCTCCTTGTAGCCGCCGTGCTCGCCGGGGCTGTCCGATTCCACTTCCACCTTCCAACCCTGGCGTTCGGCATAGCGCGCGTACATGCGGAACAGGTCGCCGGCGAAGATCGCCGCCTCGTCGCCGCCGGTGCCGGCACGCACTTCCAGGAACAGGTTGCCGTCGTCGCGCGGATCGCGCGGCACCAGCAGCAGCGCCAGTTCCGCGTCCAGTTCGCCCAGGCGCGCCTGCGCGGCGGCGATTTCCTCCTCGGCCAGCTCGCGCAGTTCCGGATCGGCGCGCATCGCCTCGGCCGAGGCCAGGTCGGCCTTGGCCGCCGCCTCGGCGGCCAGCGCGGCGGCGACCGGCTCCAGTTGCGCGAACTCGCGCGAGTAATCGCGGAAGCGCGTGTTGTCGCTCACCACCTCGGGGTCGGACAGCAGGCGTTCGAGTTCTTCGCGACGCTCGGCCAGCGCCTCCAGCTTACGGCGCAGGGTCGGTGTCATCGGTCTTCAGGATCGGATGGAAATAGCCCGGCTTCTCCGGGAACAGGCGCTCGGCGGCGCGCGCCAGGTCGGCGTCGCCGCGCAGCGCCGCCTCGCGCAGCGCCGCGGTGGGCGGATGCAGCAGGCGGTTGGTCAGGGTGTTGGCGAGGAACTCCAGCACCTCGTCGGCCGGCTTGCCGTGCGCCAGTTGTTGCCGCGCCTTGGCCAGCACGTCGTCGCGGGTGCTGTCGCCATGCGCGCGCAGGCGTTTGAGCGGGGCCTGGCGGGTGCTGGCCTGCAGCGCTTCCATGTAGCGCACGACCTGCAGGTCGATGATCGCCTCGGCCGCTTCGGCGGCCTCGCGGCGGCCGCGGCGGTTGTCCTCGACCGCGCGCTCCAGGTCGTCGACGGTGTACAGGTAGGCGTCGGCCAGGTCGGCCACGCCGGCCTCGATGTCGCGCGGCACCGCCAGGTCGAACAGCAGCATCGGCTTGTGCTTGCGCGCGCGCAGCGCCTGTTCGACCTGCGCCCGCGTCACCACCGGCTCGCGCGCGGCGGTGGCCGAGAACACCACGTCGGCCTCGTGCAGGTGACGCTCCAGCTCGCTCAGCGGCAGCGCCACGCCGCCGTGGCGGCTGGCCAGCTCCTGCGCGTGGGCGAGGGTGCGGTTGGCGATCAGCAGGCGCCGCACGCGGCCCTCGCTGAGATGCTTGGCGGCCAGCTCGATGGTCTCGCCGGCGCCGACCAGCAGTACGGTGGATTCGCTGAGCCGGGCAAAGGAACTCTGCGCCAGGCGCACCGCGGTGGAGGCGACCGAGACCGGATTGGCGCCGACCCGCGTGTCGGTGCGCGCGCGCTTGGCCACCGAGAATGTCTGCTGGAACAGCCGGTCCAGGCGGCTGCCCATCGCCCCGTGCTCGCGCGCCAGCGACCAGGCGTCCTTCACCTGGCCGAGGATCTGCGGTTCGCCCAGCACCATCGAGTCCAGCCCGGTGGCGACGCGGAACAGGTGCCGCACGGCGTCCGCGTCCTGGTGCTGGTACAGGTAGCCGTGCAGGCCGGCAGCGTGCGAATCCAGCCAATCGGCCAGGTGTTGCGCATCGCCGGCGATCGCGTACAGCTCGGTGCGGTTGCAGGTGGACAGCAGCGCCGCTTCGGCGACGTTGGGCAGCGCGCGTAGCGATTGCAGCGCGCGCGGCAAGGCGTCGCCGGCGAATGCCACCCGTTCGCGCAGGTCGACCGGCGCGGTCTGGTGGTTCAATCCGAGCACCCACAACGTCATCTGTTCAGTTGCTTGCGATAAGCTGCTGGCCATTCAGGGCCCCATTTTACGGCCCGGCCGCTTCCGATGCCCGCACTGATTCGCATCCGTACCTTTCTGCTGCTGTCCGCAATCGCCGCCGTGGCCGCACCGGCCGCGGCCAAGGCGCCGAGCCCCGCCCAGGACGTGATGACGCCGGTGCTGGCCGGCGAGTTCGCCCTGCAGGCCGGGCAACTGGCCGATGCCTCGCGCTGGTACCTGCAGGCCGCCAACGACAGCCCCGGCGACGCCGGCCTGGCCGAGCGCGCCACCCGCATCGCAATGCTGGCCAATGACAGTGCCGCTGCCACCCAGGCCCTGGCGCTGTGGCGCCAGCGCGCCCCCGAGTCGCTGGCCATGCGCAGCGCCGAGGCTTCGCTGGCCCTGCGCAGCGGCAACCTGCGCCAGGCGCGCAGCCTGCTGGTGGCCTTGCTGCGCGACAAGGATCCGCGCGGCTGGCGTTTTGCCCTGATCGCCCTGGTCAGCGGCAACCGCGATCCGGAGGTGGCGGCCAAGGCCCTGGACCAGTTGCTCGACGCCAATGCCATCCCCGACCAGCTCGAAGCCTGGCAGGAGTTCGGACGCCTGGCGCTGCGCCTGGACCAGCCCAAGCTGGCCGAGCGCATCGTCGATCAACTGGTCAAGCGCTTCCCGCAGGAGCCGCGCGTGGCGCTGCTGCATGCCACGCAGCTGCAGCAGGCAGGCAAGACCGAGCAGGCGCGCGCGCTGCTGCAGGGGGTGGAACCCAAGGTGTCGGGCGATCCGGAGCTGCGCACGGCGCTGGCGTATGCCTACGACGCGATCGGCGACACCGCCGCCGCGGCGCGGGTGCTGGCGCTGGGGCCGCAGACCACCCAGAACTACGGCCTGCGCGCTTCGATGCTGGCCAAGCTGCAGGACAACGCCGCCCTGACTGCGCTGTACGACGAGCTGCGCAAGGGTGCCGACCGGCCCGATCCGGAGCGGCGCCTGCTGCTCGGCAAGATCGCCGAGTTCCTCAAGCGCAACCAGGAGGCGGTGGACTGGTACCGCGGCGTGCCGGGCGGTCCGCTGCGCAGCGAGGCGCGGCTGCGCGCCGCCGGTGCGCTGTACGCGCTCGGCCAGAAGGACGCGGCCTTCGCCGAGGCGCGCGCGCTGCAGGACGATGCCGAGGCCGACGATGCCGCGCGCCGTGACGCGTATGTGCTGGAGGCGGAACTGCGCCAGCGCAGCGGCGACGACGCCGGCGAACTGCAGGTGTTCGAGCGCGGCCTGGCCGCCTATCCGGACGACAACGCGCTGCTGTACGCGCGCGGGCTGTCGTGGGAGCGCCGCGATCGCATCGACCGCGCCGAGGCCGATCTGCGCAAGATCCTGGTCACCGAGCCGGAGAACGTGGCGGCGCTGAACGCGCTCGGCTACACCCTGGCCGATCGCACCAAGCGCTATCGCGAGGCGCTGCAGCTGATCGACCGCGCACGCACCGCCGATCCCGACAATGCCGCGATCATCGACAGCTACGGCTGGGTGCTGTATCGCCTGGGCAAGACCCAGGAAGCGCTGGTGCAGCTGCGCCGTGCCTGGAGCCTGGTGAAGGATCCGGAGATCGCCGCGCACATCGGCCAGGTGCTGTGGGAGCAGGGCAAGCGCGAGGAGGCCAACAAGTACTTCGACGAGGCGCGCAAGCTCGATCCGGACAACCGCGCGCTGCGCCGGGCCCTGGAACAGGTGGCACCGTGAGGGCTGGTCTGCGCACCGCCTGGGCGCTGGCCGCCGGGCTGCTGCTGGCCGGCTGCAGCGCGCTGCCGACCCGCATTCCGGCGCCGGTCGCCGTCGCCACGCCCGATGCCGCCGCGCAGCAGGCCGAAGCGGCGCGCGCGCAGTGGCTGCACGCGCACCCGGACTGGGCATTCCAGGGTCGGGTGGCGATCACCAAGGGGCGCAACGGCGGCAGCGGCCGCATCGACTGGACGCAGCGGCAACGGCAGTACGAAGTGCAGCTCAGCGCGCCGGTGACCCGGCAGAGCTGGCGCCTGATCGGCGACAGCCACTCCGAGGCCGGGCGCCTGGAGGGGCTGGAGGGCGGACCGCGCGACGGTGAGAACGCCGAACAGCTGCTGTTGGAGGCGACCGGCTGGGAGATCCCGGTCAACCTGTTGCCGGACTGGGTGCGCGGGCTGGTGGCGACCGACGCGCAGGAGCCGGAGCGGGTCGACTACGACGCGCAGGGGCGGCCGCACACGCTGCGGCAGATGGGCTGGGAGATCGAATTCCAGGACTGGTACGCGCCCAGCGACGGCCGTCCGGCCTTGCCGCGGCGCATCGAGGCGCGCAACGGCGACGCCAAGGTGCGCCTGCTGGTGGACGCCTGGAGCGTGCCTGCGCCATGAGCGGAGCCGTCGATGGCGGGGGCTGGTCGTCCTGGCCGGCCCCGGCGAAGCTGAACCTGTTCCTGCAGATCACCGGCCGCCGGCCGGACGGCTACCACCAGTTGCAGACCGTGTTCCGTCTGCTGGACTGGGGCGATACGGTGCATCTGCGGCCGCGCGCGGACGGCGTGGTGGCCCGGATCGGGCCCTCCGTGGCCGGCGTCGCCGAGGCCGACGACCTGCTGGTGCGTGCCGCGCGGCTGTTGCAAAAAACGGCGAACGTCGTGCAGGGTGTCGATATCCGCGTCGAAAAGCGCATTCCGGCAGGCGGTGGCTTCGGGGGTGGCTCGTCCGATGCGGCGACCGCGCTGGTGGCGCTGAATGCGTTGTGGGGCGCCGGACTGGACGAGGAAGCCCTGGCTGGCCTCGGCCTGTCGCTGGGCGCGGACGTGCCGGTGTTCGTGCGCGGGCGCGACGCCTGGGCCGAAGGCGTGGGCGAGCAATTGACCCCGCTCGCGCTGCCGCCGGCCTGGTATGTGCTGGCCGATCCGGGCGTGCACGTGCCCACCGCGGCGCTGTTCCAGTCCCCGGATTTGACGCGGGATGCTGCGCCCGCGAAAATAGCGGACTTCGTTTCAGGTTTCCTGCTCGGCAATGCGTTCGAGCCGGTCCTGCTTCGCCACGAACCGGCCGTCCAGGCCACGTTCCAGGCGCTTGCGCGGATCGGCACGCCACGCCTGACCGGGTCGGGGAGCGGGTGTTTCGTCGAGTTCGCCGATCGCGCTGCCGCCGTGCGCGCGCTGGCGCACTTGCCGGATGGGATGCGTGCCTGGGTGGCAGGCGGCGTCCCGCGTTCGCCGCTGCTCGACGCGCTGGAGGCTTGAACAGGTTTACGCAGGGGCGTCGCCAAGAGGCCCAAGGCACCAGGTTTTGATCCTGGCATTCGTAGGTTCGAATCCTACCGCCCCTGCCATTTAGGTATGCAGATCCCTCTGCAAAAGCCCGCACTTCCATGTGCGGGGATTCAACGGGAAAAGCATCGCTTCTCCTCCCTTTCCGATTCACCCTCTTTTCGTCGCCACACGCTCTTCGCAGCCACCCGAGAGACCCCTCATGCAAGACCAACGCAACCTGCTGGTGTTCTCCGGCAACGCCAACAAGCCCCTGGCCAAAAGCATCTGCCGCGAGCTGGGCGTACGCCCAGGCAAGGCGATGGTCTCCAGCTTCTCAGACGGCGAAGTGCAGGTGGAGATCGAGGAGAACGTGCGCCGGCAGGAAGTGTTCGTGATCCAGCCGACCTGCGCGCCCAGCGCAGAGAACCTGATGGAACTGCTGGTGATCATCGACGCGCTCAAGCGCGCCAGCGCCGCCAGCGTCACCGCGGTGGTGCCGTATTTCGGCTATTCGCGGCAGGACCGGCGCATGCGTTCCTCGCGCGTGCCGATCACCGCCAAGGTCGCGGCCAAGATGTTCAGCGCGGTCAACACCGACCGGGTGCTGACCGTCGACCTGCACGCCGACCAGATCCAGGGCTTCTTCGACATCCCGGTCGACAACGTCTACGCCTCGCCGCTGCTGCTGGCCGACATCTGGCGCGCCTACGGCACCGACAACCTGATCGTGGTCTCGCCGGACGTGGGCGGCGTGGTGCGCGCCCGTGCCGTGGCCAAGCGCCTGGACGACGCGGACCTGGCGATCATCGACAAGCGCCGCCCGCGCGCCAACGTGTCCACGGTGATGAACATCATCGGCGACGTCGAGGGCAAGACCTGCGTGCTGGTCGACGACATCGTCGACACCGCCGGCACCCTCTGCGCGGCCGCGGCCGCGCTGAAGGAGCGCGGCGCCCTGAAGGTCGCGGCGTACTGCACGCACGCGGTGCTGTCCGGCCCGGCGGTGAGCAACATCAGCAATTCGCAGCTGGACGAACTGGTGGTCACCGACACGATTCCGCTGTCGGAGGCCGCCCGCGCCTGCGGCAAGATCCGCCAGCTCAGCGTCGCCGAGCTGCTGGCCGAAACCATCCGCCGCATCGCCTTCGGCGAGTCGGTGAGCTCGTTGTACGTCGATTAAAGGCTGGGAATGGGGGATCGGGAATAGGGAATGGGTGGAGCGCGACATCGCGCTGTTGCGATTCCCCATTCCCGGTTCCCCACTCCCGGCTTCACAGACTCTTCTGGTCGCGGAAGAGTCCTTCAAACCGCCGCGAGGCGGTTCATTCAACCAAGGTAGTAAACGCAAATGGCAACCACGCATGAAATCAAGGTGCAGCGCCGCGAAGTCGAGGGCAAGGGTGCGAGCCGCCGCCTCCGTCGCGACGGCCTGATCCCGGCGATCGTCTACGGTGGCGATCTGAAGCCGGTCAACATCCAGCTCGACCACAACGAAGTCTGGCTGGCTAGCCAGAACGACTGGTTCTATTCGTCCATCCTCAGCCTGAGCCTGAACGGCGACGTGCAGAAGGTGCTGCTGCGCGATATGCAGCGTCACCCGTTCAAGCAGCTGATCATGCACATCGACTTCCAGCGCGTGAACGACAACGAGGCGCTGCACGCTTCGGTGCCGCTGCACTTCATCAACGAGGACGTGTCCCCGGCCGGCAAGTCGGCCGAAGTGGTCGTCACCCACGAGCTGAACGAAATCCAGGTGGTGTGCCTGCCGAAGGACCTGCCGGAGTTCGTCGAAGTCGACCTGGCCGCGCTGTCGGTCGGCGACGTGATCCACCTGTCCGACCTGAAGCTGCCGGCCGGCGTCGAGCTGCCGGAACTGAAGCTGGGCAAGGAGCACGACGTGGCGGTGGTCATCGCCAAGCACGGCCGTGTCGAGGAAGAGCCGGAAGCCACCGATGCGGCGGCTGCCGCCGAGCCGGCCAAGAAGGACGGCAAGTAATCGCCTGCGCGGCGCCCGGGCCTTCGGTCCGGGCGCTGCGGCGATGCATTGCGCATGACTGGTCTGCGTCTGATCGTCGGCCTGGGCAATCCCGGCGCCGAACACGCGAATACCCGGCACAACGCCGGGTTTCGTTTTGTCGACGCGTTGGCCGAACGGGCCGGCGCGCGCTGGAGCGTGGACGCCAAGCTGTTCGGCGAGACCGCCAAGGTCGAGGTCGCGGGGCAGGCGGTGTGGCTGCTGAAGCCGGCCACCTTCATGAACCTCAGCGGCAAGTCGGTGACGGCTGCCTTGCGCTTCTGGAAGATCGAACCGGCGCAGGCGCTGCTGGCGCACGACGAACTGGACCTGGCGCCGGGCACGGCGCGGCTCAAGTTCGACGGCGGCCACGGCGGCCAGAACGGACTGCGCGATACCATCCGCCTGCTCGGGCATGCCGGCTTCCACCGCCTGCGCATCGGCATCGGCCATCCCGGCCACAAGGACAAGGTGGTGCCATGGGTGCTGGGACGTGCCGGCAAGGACGACCAGGTCCTCATCGATCGCGCCATCGACGACGCCATCGCGGTGCTGCCGCTGGCCGTGCAGGGCGACTTCAACGAGGCGATGAAGCGGTTGCATACGCAGGGGAAATAGGGAATGGGGAATGGGGAATGGAAAGGCGGCTATGCTTTCCGATTCCCTATTCCCGATTCTCCATTCCCGGATTACACACATGGGCATCAAATGCGGCATCGTCGGCCTGCCCAACGTCGGCAAGTCGACCCTGTTCAATGCGCTGACCAAGGCGGGCATCGCCGCGGCCAATTTTCCGTTCTGCACCATCGAGCCGAACGTGGGCGTGGTGCCGGTGCCGGATCCGCGCCTGAACGCGCTGGCGGCGATCATCAATCCGCAGAAGGTCGTGCCGACCGCGGTCGAGTTCGTCGACATCGCCGGCCTGGTCGCCGGTGCGGCCAGCGGTGAGGGCCTGGGCAACAAGTTCCTGGCGCACATTCGCGAGGTCGATGCGATCACCCACGTGGTGCGCTGCTTCGAGCATGGCGACATCATCCACGTGAACAACAAGGTCGACCCGGTCTCCGACATCGAGACCATCGACACCGAACTGGCTCTGGCTGACCTGGACAGCGTCGAGAAGGCGCTCAATCGCGCCGAGCGTTCGGCCAAGGGCGGCGACAAGGATGCGGCGGCGCGCAAGCCGGTGCTGGCCAAGCTGCAGGCCGCGCTGGCCGAGGGCAAGGCTGGGCGCAACGCTGGCCTGGACGAGGAGGAGAAGGCGCTGGTGCGCGATCTGTTCCTGCTCACCCTCAAGCCGGTGATGTACATCGCCAACGTGCTGGAAGACGGCTTCGAGAACAATCCGCACCTGGACGCGGTGCGCGCGCATGCCGCGGCCGAGGGCGCCGAGGTGGTGCCGGTGTCGGCAGCGATCGAGGAAGAACTGTCGCAGCTGGACGACGCCGATCGCGACGCGTTCCTGGCCGACCTGGGCCTGAGCGAGCCGGGTCTGAACCGGGTGATCCGCGCCGGCTACACGCTGCTGGGGCTGCAGACCTATTTCACCGCCGGGGTGAAGGAAGTGCGTGCCTGGACGGTCAAGGCCGGGTCGACCGCGCCGCAGGCCGCGGCGGTGATCCACACCGACTTCGAAAAGGGCTTCATCCGCGCCGAAACCATCGCCTACGACGACTTCATCAAGTACAAGGGCGAGGCCGGCGCCAAGGAAGCCGGGCGCCTGCGCCTGGAGGGCAAGGAGTACCGCGTGCAGGAAGGCGATATCCTGCATTTCCGCTTCAACGTCTGATGCGTGCGCGTGTCCTGGCCGGGCGCGCGCGGGCAACGACGATTTCCTGCGACATCGCGTCAAAATACTGTTGACAAGGCGAGGATGTCAGGGAAGAATAGCGGGCTGTTTCACCCCTCTCTGATTTCGGCTTCGCAGCCGGGTTCGAGTGGGTAAGTTGGAGGGATACCCAAGCGGCCAACGGGGGCAGACTGTAAATCTGCTGGCTTACGCCTTCGGTGGTTCGAATCCACCTCCCTCCACCAGTTATTTTGTTGTGGCAGTGCGGCATCCCGTAGCGGGAGTAGTTCAACGGTAGAACCTCAGCCTTCCAAGCTGATGGTGCGGGTTCGATTCCCGTCTCCCGCTCCATTGAACGCGCTTGTGTCACAATAGAACAACGCTCACGTAGCTCAGTCGGTAGAGCACCTCCTTGGTAAGGAGGAGGTCGAAGGTTCGATTCCTTTCGTGAGCACCATATTCAGTCGTCAAATCTTTCTACGATCATCGAGAAGAAGCAGCCATGGCCAAGGGTAAGTTCGAGCGCACCAAGCCGCACGTCAACGTCGGCACCATCGGTCACGTCGACCACGGCAAGACCACGCTGACCGCGGCGCTGACCAAGATCGGCGCAGAGCGCTTCGGCGGCGAGTTCAAGGCGTACGACGCGATCGACGCGGCGCCGGAAGAGAAGGCGCGCGGCATCACGATCTCGACCGCCCACGTGGAATACGAATCCCCGACGCGCCACTACGCGCACGTGGATTGCCCGGGTCACGCGGACTACGTCAAGAACATGATCACCGGTGCGGCGCAGATGGACGGCGCGATCCTGGTGTGCTCGGCCGCTGACGGCCCGATGCCGCAGACCCGCGAGCACATCCTGCTGTCGCGTCAGGTCGGCGTGCCGCACATCGTGGTGTTCCTGAACAAGGCCGACATGGTCGACGACGCCGAGCTGCTCGAGCTGGTCGAGATGGAAGTGCGCGAGCTGCTGAGCAAGTACGACTTCCCGGGCGACGACACCCCGATCATCCACGGTTCGGCCCGTCTGGCGCTGGAAGGCGACCAGAGCGAGATCGGCGTGCCGGCGATCCTGAAGCTGGTGGACGCGCTGGACTCGTTCATCCCGGAGCCGCAGCGCGACGTGGACAAGCCGTTCCTGATGCCGGTGGAAGACGTGTTCTCGATTTCGGGCCGCGGCACCGTGGTGACCGGCCGTATCGAGCGCGGCGTGATCAAGGTGGGCGACGAAATCGAAATCGTCGGCATCCGTGCCACGCAGAAGACCACCGTGACCGGCGTGGAAATGTTCCGCAAGCTGCTGGACCAGGGTCAGGCGGGCGACAACGCGGGCCTGCTGCTGCGCGGCACCAAGCGTGACGACGTGGAGCGCGGCCAGGTGCTGTGCAAGCCGGGTTCGATCAAGCCGCACACCGACTTCGAAGCCGAAGTGTACGTGCTGTCGAAGGACGAGGGCGGCCGTCACACCCCGTTCTTCAAGGGCTACCGTCCGCAGTTCTACTTCCGCACCACCGACATCACCGGTGCGGTGCAGCTGCCGGAAGGCGTGGAAATGGTGATGCCGGGCGACAACGTCAAGATGGTGGTGACGCTGATCAACCCGGTGGCGATGGACGAAGGCCTGCGCTTCGCGATCCGCGAAGGCGGCCGTACCGTCGGCGCCGGCGTGGTGGCCAAGATCATCAAGTAATGCCCTCCGGCGGCGCAGGCCGCCGGGCTCGACGGCAGGACGGCGGCTTCGGTCGCCGGAATCCGACGAGGTGCAGGCGGCTTCGGTCGCCGGGTTCAGCGAAGGGCGGGCCGGAACCTTCGGTCCGCCTTCGCCGTCTCAGGGAAGTGCAGTCGTTCTTACTACACGCCAGTAGCTCAATTGGCAGAGCAGCGGTCTCCAAAACCGCAGGTTGGGGGTTCGAGTCCCTCCTGGCGTGCCAATCTGCCGCTCCCTATCCAGTGACCTCGGTCGCATAGCAGCAAGAGTCGGATGAATAGCAAGATCGAGCATTCCAAAGGCCCCGCCGCATCCTCCGGCGGCGATATCGTCAAGTACGTCATCGCTGCGCTGCTGGTGGTCGCCGGCCTGTTTGTCTGGTTCTGGTTCGGCGAGTCGAGCCGTGCTGCACAGCTGGGGAGCTGGTCCGGTCCGCTGCGCGCACTGGCGGTGATCGCGGGTCTGGTTGCCGGTGCCGCGGTGTTCCTGCTGACCGCCAAGGGCCGCGAAGGCCGCGAGTTCCTGTCCGAGTCCCGTTTCGAACTGCGCAAGGTGGTGTGGCCGACCCGTCAGGAAGCCATCCGCACCACCTGGGTGGTGATCGTGGTGGTGATCATTCTGAGTCTGTTGCTGGGCGGGTTCGATTTCCTGATCCAGAAGCTGATGCAGTGGTTCGTGAGCCGTTGAGGAGAGTGCAGCAGTGAAGCGTTGGTATGTCGTTCACGCCTATTCAGGCTTCGAGAAGTCCGTGGCGCAAGCGCTGCGCGACCGTATTGCGCGTGACGAGATGCAGGAGCGCTTCGGCGACGTGCTGGTGCCCACCGAGGAAGTGATCGAGATGCGCTCCGGCCAGAAGCGCCGTTCCGAGCGCAAGTTCTTCCCGGGCTACGTGCTGGTGCAGATCGAAACCCACGATGAAGGCGGCATTCCGCGCATCGACAACGAAAGCTGGCACTTGGTCAAGGAAACACCGAAGGTGATGGGCTTCATCGGCGGCACCGCCGATCGTCCGCTGCCGATCCGCGACGAAGAGGCCGATGCGATCCTGCAGCGCGTTCAGGATGGCGTGGAGAAGCCGCGTCCCAAGGTGCTGTTCGAGCCGGGCCAGATGGTCCGCGTCACCGACGGCCCGTTCAACGACTTCAACGGCGTGGTCGAGGAAGTCAACTACGAGAAGAGCCGCCTGCGCGTGGCGGTGCTGATCTTCGGCCGCTCCACCCCGGTGGAACTGGAATTCGGCCAGGTCGAGAAGGCCTGAGCCCGCCCCGGCGCGGCTGCGCCGGGCGCCAAAATCTCTGCTATACTGCGCGGCTCCCTGTCCAGGCAAGCCGCCGGGCAGAACGGAAGCCGCCGCGAGGCGGCTTTCTGCGCACTTCAAAAACGTGATGGCGGGACACGTGATTTTCCCGTCGCGATGGGGAGCCTGCGGTTCAGGCGCTAGCACCCGGAGACACTAAAATGGCAAAGAAAGTCGTCGGTTACATCAAGCTGCAGGTGAAGGCCGGTCAGGCCAACCCCTCGCCGCCGGTCGGTCCTGCGCTGGGTCAGCGCGGTCTGAACATCATGGAATTCTGCAAGGCGTTCAATGCCGCCACGCAGAAGCTGGAGCCGGGTCTGCCGACTCCGGTCATCATCACGGCCTACTCGGACCGTACCTTCACCTTCGTCACCAAGAGCACCCCGGCCAGCGTGCTGCTGAAGAAGGCCGCGGGCGTGAGCTCCGGCTCCAAGCGCCCGAACACCGAGAAGGTGGGCAAGGTGACCCGCAAGCAGCTCGAAGAGATCGCCAAGGCGAAGGAAGCCGACCTGACGGCGGCGGAGCTGGAAGCGGCGGTACGCACGATTGCGGGTTCCGCCCGCAGCATGGGCCTGACGGTGGAGGGTTAAGCAATGGCACAGACCAAGCGACAGAAAGCGATCCGTGCTGCCGTGCAGCCGGGCAAGGCGTATTCGATCGACGAAGCGCTGAAGATCGTCAAGACCACCAGCAAGGCCAAGTTCGTCGAAGCCGTCGACGTGGCCGTGCGCCTGGGCGTGGACGCCAAGAAGTCCGACCAGCAGGTGCGCGGTTCCACCGTGCTGCCGGCCGGTACCGGCAAGAGCGTGCGCGTGGCGGTGTTCGCCCCCGCCGGCGCCAAGGCTGACGAAGCGCTGGCCGCCGGTGCCGACGCCGTCGGCATGGACGACCTGGCCGAGAAGATGCAGGGCGGCGACCTGAACTACGACGTGGTCATCGCCACCCCGGACGCGATGCGCGTCGTCGGTAAGCTGGGCACCCTGCTGGGCCCGCGCGGCCTGATGCCGAACCCCAAGGTCGGCACCGTGTCCGCCAACCCGGCCGAAGCGGTCAAGAACGCCAAGTCGGGTCAGGTGCGCTACCGCACCGACAAGGCCGGCATCATCCACTGCACCATCGGCAAGGCCAGCTTCGAAGACGATGCGCTGAAGAGCAACCTGCAGGCGCTGCTGCTGGACCTGGTCAAGGCCAAGCCGGCGACCTCGAAGGGCACCTACCTGCAGAAGATCTCGGTGAGCTCGACCATGGGTCCGGGCGTCACCATCGATCAGGCGTCGCTGTCCCTGAAGTAATCGCAA
The DNA here is from genome assembly GCF_040529045.1 of Xanthomonas indica. Taxonomy (NCBI): domain Bacteria; kingdom Pseudomonadati; phylum Pseudomonadota; class Gammaproteobacteria; order Lysobacterales; family Lysobacteraceae; genus Xanthomonas; species Xanthomonas indica. The sequence continues at coordinate 1,708,448 of NZ_CP131914.1, forward strand.
CACGGCGCCGCCCGCGAGGTGCGGCGCCGGTTTCACCCTTTTGAAGGCGTCGCCCGGGGCAACCCGACGCGAAGCCGTCAAAGACCGCAGGCGCGGTCTGCGCATACCGACGACGGGCACGGAAGCTCGAAATGGCAAGGAGTCGCCGTCGGTACAGCGGGATCGCTTAATCAGCCCCTCGGGGCCAGCCGGCGTAGATGGTGCCGCCTTTCTGGAGTTTTTCTGGTGCAGGCCAGCCCGGTGTTCCGGGCGCGCTCACTCCAGGTCTGGAACGGCCACCAACTGGGATGCCATGCGGCATCCCCGGCATCCAGGAAGGAGGCCGCCCAGGACCGCAAGCGGCAGGAGCCGCGAGCGGAGTAAGTTTGAAGCAGGGATTCGAGATTCGAGATTGGGGATTGGCAAGAGCGGCGTTGCGGCTCCTGACGAATCCCGAATCACCAATCCCAACTCCCGGCTTTAACGGAGGAGTGCAATGGCTCTCAATCTGTCCCAGAAGCAAGAAGTCGTCGCCGAACTGGCCGACGTCGCCGCGAAGGCCCACTCCTTGGTTGCTGCCGAGTACGCCGGCATCACGGTCTCGCAAATGACCGCGATGCGCAAGAAGGCGCGCGAAACCGGTGTGTACTTGCGTGTTGTCAAGAACACCCTGGCCGCGCGTGCCGTTGCCGGTACCGAATACGAGTGCGTCCAGGACGCGCTGGTCGGTCCGCTGCTGTATGCGTTCTCGACGGAAGAACCCGGCGCTGCCGGTCGTCTGATCAAGGAATTCGCCAAGGGTAACGACAAGCTGCAGGCCAAGGTCGTGTCGCTGGGTGGTCAGCTGTATCCGGCCGCTCATCTCGAGGTGTTGGCGTCGCTGCCGACCCGCGAGCAGGCGCTGGCCATGCTGGCCCGCGTGCTGGCCGAGCCGGCGAGCATGTTCGCCCGTGCGGTCAAGGCCGTGGGCGACAAGCAGGGTGGCGGCGACGCCGCTCCCGCCGACGCCGAAGCGGAAGCCCCGGCCGAAACGGCTTAAGTTCGCGACACCTGAAACGGTTCACTAGAACCTCATCCAGAAAAAATTCCAAAGGTAATCACAATGTCCCTGTCTAACGAGCAGATCGTCGACGCAATCGCCGAAAAGACCCTCATGGAAGTGATGGAGCTGGTCAAGGCCATCGAAGACAAGTTCGGCGTTTCCGCCGCCGCCCCGGTCGCCGCTGCCGGTCCGGCCGTGGCCGCCGCCCCGGTCGAAGAGCAGACCGAGTTCAACGTCATCCTGGTCGACGCCGGCGCCAAGAAGGTCGACGTCATCAAGGCTGTCCGCGCCATCACCGGCCTGGGCCTGAAGGAAGCCAAGGACCTCACCGAGGCCGGCGGCGTGCTGAAGGAAGCCGTGTCGAAGGAAGACGCCGACAAGTTCAAGAAGGACCTGGAAGCCGCTGGCGCGAAGGTCGAAGTCAAGTAAGCAGTCCCTTGCATCGCCAGCCGTTCAAGGCGATGCACTGAAGGCTGGGGGCGAAAGCCCCCGGCCTTTGGCCGTTTCAGGCGGGAACCGGGAATCGGGAGTGGAGAATCGGAACAGCCACGCTACGTGCGCTCCACGATTCCCCTTTCTCCATTCCCCATTCCCTGCTTCACCACCGAGTTGGTAGTTGGAAGTAGCGGGAGAAGGCGTGCTGGTGCCGGCAATACCAGCGACTTCCAACTGACAATTTATGTTCACTCAGGGCCGCGGACGCGCGGCCCGCATCAGCCAAGGTGATACCTCATGACGTCTTATTCGTTCACCGAAAAGAAGCGTATCCGCAAGGACTTCGGCAAGCAGCGCTCGATCCTCGAAGTGCCGTTCCTGCTTGCCATCCAGGTGGATTCCTACCGCGAGTTCCTGCAGGAGAACACCGACCCGAACAAGCGTTCGGACCACGGCCTGCACGCGGCCCTGAAATCGGTGTTCCCGATCTCCAGCTACAGCGGCAACGCGGCGCTGGAGTACGTCGGCTACAAGCTCGGCGAACCGGTGTTCGACGAGCGTGAATGCCGCCAGCGCGGCATGAGCTACGGCGCGCCGCTGCGCGTGACCGTGCGCCTGGTGATCTACGACCGCGAGTCCTCGACCAAGGCGATCAAGTACGTCAAGGAGCAGGAGGTCTACCTCGGCGAAATCCCGCTGATGACCGACAACGGCACCTTCATCGTCAACGGCACCGAACGCGTCATCGTCTCGCAGCTGCACCGCTCGCCGGGCGTGTTCTTCGACCACGACCGCGGCAAGACCCACAGCTCGGGCAAGCTGCTGTACAGCGCCCGCATCATTCCGTACCGCGGCTCCTGGCTGGACTTCGAGTTCGACCCGAAGGACGCGCTGTTCACCCGTATCGACCGCCGCCGCAAGCTGCCGGTGTCGATCCTGCTGCGCGCGCTCGGCTACTCGAACGAGGAGATGCTCTCAGAGTTCTTCGAGATCAACACCTTCCACATCGACCCGAAGGAAGGCGTGCAGCTGGAGCTGGTGCCCGAGCGCCTGCGCGGCGAAACCCTGAACTTCGACCTGGCCGACGGCGACAAGGTCATCGTCGAAGCCGGCAAGCGCATCACCGCGCGCCACGTCAAGCAGCTCGAGGCCTCCGGCATCGCCGCGCTGGCCGTGCCCGACGAGTACCTGGTCGGCCGCATCCTGTCGCACGACGTGGTCGATGCCTCGACCGGCGAACTGCTGGCCAGCGCCAACGACGAGATCAGCGAAGATCAGCTGACCGCGTTCCGCAAGGCCGGCGTCGACGCCGTGGGCACGCTGTGGGTCAACGACCTGGATCGCGGTCCGTACCTGTCCAACACCCTGCGCATCGATCCGACCAAGACCCAGCTCGAGGCGCTGGTCGAGATCTACCGCATGATGCGTCCGGGCGAGCCGCCGACCAAGGACGCCGCGCAGAACCTGTTCCACAACCTGTTCTTCACCTTCGAGCGCTACGACCTGTCCACGGTCGGCCGCATGAAGTTCAACCGTCGTGTCGGCCGCAAGGAAGTCACCGGCGAGTCGGTGCTGTACGACAAGAAGTACTTCGGCGAGCGCAACGACGAGGAGTCCAAGCGCCTGGTCGCCGAGCACGGCGACAGCTCCGACATCCTGGACGTGATCAAGGTCCTGACCGAGATCCGCAACGGCCGCGGCGTGGTCGACGACATCGACCACCTGGGTAACCGTCGCGTGCGCTCGGTCGGCGAAATGGCCGAGAACGTGTTCCGCGTGGGCCTGGTCCGCGTCGAGCGCGCGGTCAAGGAGCGCCTGTCGATGGCCGAGTCCGAAGGCCTGACCCCGCAGGAACTGATCAACGCCAAGCCGGTGGCCGCCGCGATCAAGGAGTTCTTCGGCTCCTCGCAGCTGTCGCAGTTCATGGACCAGAACAACCCGCTGTCGGAAGTGACGCACAAGCGTCGCGTCTCCGCGCTGGGCCCGGGCGGCCTGACCCGCGAGCGCGCCGGCTTCGAAGTGCGCGACGTGCATCCGACCCACTACGGCCGCGTCTGCACCATCGAAACCCCGGAAGGCCCGAACATCGGCCTGATCAACTCGCTGGCGGTGTATGCCCGCACCAACCAGTACGGCTTCCTGGAGACGCCGTACCGTAAGGTCGTGGACGGCCAGATCACCGACGAGGTCGAGTACCTGTCGGCGATCGAAGAGAACGAGTACGTCATCGCCCAGGCCAACGCGCTGCACGATGCCAAGAGCCGCCTGACCGAGCAGTTCGTGCCGTGCCGCTACCAGGGCGAGTCGCTGCTGAAGCCGCCGGCGGAAGTGCACTTCATGGACGTGTCGCCGATGCAGACCGTGTCGATCGCGGCCGCACTGGTGCCGTTCCTGGAGCACGACGACGCCAACCGCGCGCTGATGGGCGCGAACATGCAGCGCCAGGCCGTGCCGACGCTGCGTGCGCAGAAGCCGCTGGTCGGTACCGGCATCGAGCGCGCCGTGGCGCGCGACTCGGGCGTGACCGTGAACGCCCGCCGTGGCGGCGTGATCGAGCAGATCGACGCCGGCCGCATCGTGGTCAAGGTCAACGAGGCCGAGATCGGCGGCGGCACCGACGCCGGCGTCGACATCTACAACCTGATCAAGTACACCCGCTCCAACCAGAACACCTGCATCAACCAGCGTCCGCTGGTGAACGTGGGCGACGTGATCGCGCGCGGCGACGTGCTGGCCGACGGTCCCTCGACCGACATCGGCGAGCTGGCCCTGGGCCAGAACATGCTGATCGCGTTCATGCCGTGGAACGGCTACAACTTCGAAGACTCCATCCTGCTCTCCGAGCGCGTGGTGGAAGAGGATCGCTACACCACGATCCACATCGAAGAGCTGACCTGCGTGGCGCGCGACACCAAGCTGGGGCCGGAGGAAATCTCCGCCGACATCCCCAACGTGTCCGAGCAGGCGCTGAACCGTCTGGACGAGAGCGGCGTGGTGTACATCGGTGCGGAAGTGCGCGCCGGCGACATCATGGTCGGCAAGGTCACGCCGAAGGGCGAGAGCCAGCTGACCCCGGAAGAGAAGCTGCTGCGCGCGATCTTCGGCGAGAAGGCCTCCGACGTGAAGGACAGCTCGCTGCGCGTGCCGCCGGGCATGGACGGCACCGTCATCGACGTGCAGGTGTTCACCCGCGACGGCATCGAGAAGGACAAGCGCGCCCGCCAGATCGAGGAAAACGAGATCAAGCGGGTCAAGAAGGACTTCGACGACCAGTTCCGCATCCTGGAAAGCGCGATCTATGCGCGTCTGCGTGGCCAGCTGATCGGCAAGGTCGCCAACGGCGGTCCGAACCTGAAGAAGGGCGACACCATCAGCGACGCCTACCTGGACGGCCTGAAGAAGTCCGACTGGTTCGCGCTGCGCATGAAGGACGAGGACGCCTCCGAGGCGATCGAACGCGCGCAGAAGCAGATCCAGGCGCACGAGAAGGAGTTCGAGCGTCGCTTCGCCGACAAGCGCGGCAAGATCACCGCCGGCGACGACCTCGCCCCGGGCGTGCTGAAGATGGTCAAGGTGTTCCTGGCGGTGAAGCGCCGCATCCAGCCCGGCGACAAGATGGCCGGTCGCCACGGCAACAAGGGTGTCGTGTCGATGATCCAGCCGATCGAGGACATGCCGTACATGGCCAACGGCGAGACCGTGGACATCGTGCTGAACCCGCTGGGCGTGCCGTCGCGTATGAACATCGGCCAGGTGCTGGAAGTGCACCTGGGCTGGGCCGCCAAGGGCCTGGGTCGCAAGATCCAGAACATGCTCGAGGCCCAGGCCAAGGTCGCCGACCTGCGCAAGTTCCTGGCGCAGATCTACAACCACGACCAGAAGCTGGGCGAGGACCGCGTGGATCTGGACCAGTTCAGCGACGCGGAGCTGCTGGCGCTGTCGAAGAACCTGACCGACGGCGTGCCGATGGCCACCCCGGTGTTCGACGGTGCCACTGAGGCCGAGATCAAGCACATGCTCGAACTCGCCGACCTGCCGATCAGCGGCCAGACCCAGCTGTACGACGGCCGCACCGGCGAGGCGTTCGATCGCCACACCACGGTCGGCTACATGCACATGCTGAAGCTGAACCACCTGGTCGACGACAAGATGCACGCGCGCTCCACCGGCCCGTACTCGCTGGTCACCCAGCAGCCGCTGGGCGGCAAGGCGCAGTTCGGCGGCCAGCGCTTCGGCGAAATGGAAGTCTGGGCGCTGGAAGCCTACGGCGCGGCCTACACCCTGCAGGAAATGCTGACGGTGAAGTCCGACGACGTGCAGGGCCGCAACCAGATGTACAAGAACATCGTCGACGGCGAGCACGAGATGGTCGCCGGCATGCCGGAGTCCTTCAACGTGCTGGTGAAGGAAATCCGCTCGCTGGCGATCAACATGGAACTGGAAGACTGAGGGCAGGGAATGAGGAGTCGGGACTAGGAAACCGCCCGGGCGCGTGCCGACAGGCCGCCGGCGTTTCCTGACCCGACTCCCCGCTTCCAACGATTCCCTATTCGCTATTCCCGATTCCCGGAGAAATCAAATGAAAGACCTGCTCAACCTCTTCAACCAGCAGCGCCAGACGCTGGACTTCGACGCGATCAAGATCGCGCTGGCCTCGCCGGACCTGATCCGTTCGTGGTCCTTCGGCGAAGTGAAGAAGCCGGAAACCATCAACTACCGTACCTTCAAGCCGGAGCGTGACGGCCTGTTCTGCGCCGCCATCTTTGGCCCGATCAAGGACTACGAGTGCCTGTGCGGCAAGTACAAGCGCATGAAGCACCGCGGCGTGGTCTGCGAGAAGTGCGGCACCGAAGTGACCCTGGCCAAGGTGCGTCGCGAGCGCATGGGCCACATCGACCTGGCCTCGCCGGTCGCGCACATCTGGTTCCTGAAGTCGCTGCCGTCGCGCATCGGCCTGATGCTGGACATGACCCTGCGCGACATCGAGCGCGTGCTGTACTTCGAAGCCTACGTGGTGACCGAGCCGGGCCTGACCGCGCTCGAGCGCCGCCAGCTGCTGACCGAAGAGCAGTACCTGACCGCGCGCCAGGAGCACGGCGACGACTTCGACGCCGCCATGGGCGCCGAGGCGGTGTACGAGCTGCTGCGCACCATCGACCTGCAGTCGGAAATGACCCGCCTGCGCGAAGAGATCGCCGGCACCGGGTCGGAGACCAAGCTCAAGCGCCTGACCAAGCGCATCAAGCTGATCGAAGCCTTCATCGAGTCCGGCAACCGTCCGGAGTGGATGGTGATGACCGTGCTGCCGGTGCTGCCGCCGGATCTGCGCCCGCTGGTGCCGCTGGACGGCGGCCGCTTCGCGACCTCCGATCTGAACGACCTGTACCGCCGCGTCATCAACCGCAACAACCGCCTGCGCCGCCTGCTCGAGCTGAACGCGCCGGACATCATCGTGCGCAATGAAAAGCGCATGCTGCAGGAATCGGTCGATGCGCTGCTGGACAACGGCCGTCGCGGCCGCGCCATCACCGGCACCAACAAGCGCCCGCTGAAGTCGCTGGCCGACATGATCAAGGGCAAGCAGGGCCGGTTCCGCCAGAACCTGCTCGGCAAGCGCGTGGACTACTCCGGCCGTTCGGTGATCGTGGTCGGCCCGACCCTGCGCCTGCACGAGTGCGGCCTGCCGAAGAAGATGGCGCTGGAGCTGTTCAAGCCGTTCGTGTTCGCCAAGCTGCAGCGTCGCGGCCTGGCCACCACCATCAAGGCCGCCAAGAAGCTGGTCGAGCGCGAAGAAGCCGAGGTCTGGGACATCCTGGAAGAGGTGATCCGCGAGCACCCGGTGCTGCTGAACCGTGCGCCGACCCTGCACCGTCTGGGCATCCAGGCGTTCGAGCCGGTGCTGATCGAAGGCAAGGCGATCCAGCTGCACCCGCTGGTCTGCACCGCGTTCAACGCCGACTTCGACGGTGACCAGATGGCCGTGCACGTGCCGCTGTCGCTGGAAGCGCAGCTGGAAGCGCGCGCGCTGATGATGTCCACCAACAACATCCTGTCGCCGGCCAACGGCGAGCCGATCATCGTGCCGTCGCAGGACGTGGTGCTGGGTCTGTACTACATGACCCGCGCGCTGGAGAACAAGAAGGGCGAGGGCATGGTCTTCGCCAACATCGCCGAAGTGAAGCGCGCCTACGACAACCGTGCGGTCGAACTGCACGCCAAGGTCAAGGTCCGCATCACCGAGACGGTGATCGACGAGGATGGCAACCGCACCAAGAAGGCCTCGATCGTGGACACCACGATCGGGCGCGCGCTGCTGGCCGAAATCCTGCCGGAAGGCCTGCCGTTCGCGCTGGCCAACACCGAGCTGACCAAGAAGAACATCAGCCGCCTGATCAACTCCAGCTACCGTCAGCTGGGTCTGAAGGACAGCGTGGTGTTCGCCGACAAGCTGATGTACACCGGCTTCGCCTACGCCACCCGCGCCGGCGTGTCGATCGGCATCGACGACATGCTGATCCCGTCGGAGAAGAAGGGCATCCTCGGCGAAGCCGAGCAGGAAGTGCTGGAAATCCAGGAGCAGTACCAGTCCGGTCTGGTCACTGCCGGCGAGCGCTACAACAAGGTCGTGGACATCTGGTCGCGCACCAACGAGCGCATCGCCAAGGCGATGATGGACACCATCGGCACCGAGAAGGTGGTCAACGCCAAGGGCGAGACCATCGACCAGAAGTCGATGAACTCGCTGTACATCATGGCCGACTCCGGTGCGCGTGGTTCGCAGGCGCAGATCCGTCAGCTGGCCGGCATGCGCGGCCTGATGGCCCGCCCGGACGGCTCGATCATCGAAACGCCGATCAAGGCGAACTTCCGCGAAGGCCTGAACGTGCAGGAGTACTTCAACTCCACCCACGGTGCCCGTAAGGGTCTGGCCGATACCGCGCTGAAGACCGCCAACTCCGGTTACCTGACCCGTCGCCTGGTCGACGTGGCGCAGGACGTGGTGATCACCGAGCCGGATTGCGGCACCACCGACGGCCTGACCATGACCCCGATCGTGGAAGGCGGCGACGTGGTCGAGCCGTTGCGCGACCGCGTGCTCGGCCGCGTGGTGGCCGAGGACGTGTTCCTGCCGGGCAACGACGAGGATCCGATCGTCACCCGCAACACCCTGCTCGACGAGCAGTGGGTGGCCAAGCTGGAAGAGGCCGGCGTGCAGTCGGTCAAGGTCCGCTCGACCATCACCTGCGAATCGGCGTTCGGCGTGTGCGCGCGCTGCTACGGCCGCGACCTGGCCCGTGGCCACCTGGTCAACATCGGCGAAGCGGTCGGCGTCATCGCCGCGCAGTCGATCGGCGAGCCGGGTACTCAGCTGACCATGCGTACCTTCCACATCGGCGGCGCGGCCTCGCGTGCGGCGGCGGTGGACAACATCACGGTCAAGACCACCGGTTCGATCAAGTTCAACAACCTCAAGTCGGTCGAGCACGCCAACGGCTCGCTGGTGGCGGTGTCGCGTTCGGGCGAACTGTCGGTGCTCGACGGCCACGGCCGCGAGCGCGAGCGCTACAAGCTGCCGTACGGCGCCACCATCACCGCCAAGGACGGTGATGCGGTCAAGGCCGGCCAGTCGGTGGCGAACTGGGATCCGCACAACCACCCGATCGTGTCGGAAGTGGCCGGTTTCATCCGCTTCATCGACTTCATCGACGGCGTCACCGTCATCGAGAAGACCGACGAACTGACCGGCCTGGCCTCGCGCGAGATCACCGATCCGAAGCGTCGCGGCACCCAGGCCAAGGACCTGCGCCCGATCGTGCGCATCGTCGACGCCAAGGGCAACGACCTGACCATCCCGGGGACCGATCTGCCGGCGCAGTACCTGCTGCCGCCGCGCTCGATCGTCAACCTGCAGGACGGCGCGCCGGTCGGCGTGGGCGACGTGGTCGCCAAGATCCCGCAGGAAGCGTCGAAGACCCGCGACATCACCGGTGGTCTGCCGCGCGTGGCCGACCTGTTCGAAGCGCGCAAGCCGAAGGATCCGGCGATCCTGGCCGAGCGCTCGGGCATCATCAGCTTCGGCAAGGACACCAAGGGCAAGCAGCGCCTGATCATCAAGGACACCGATGGGTCGGAGCACGAAGAGCTGATCCCGAAGTACCGCCAGATCATCGTGTTCGAAGGCGAGCACGTGGCCAAGGGCGAAACCGTGGTGGACGGCGAGCCGAGTCCGCAGGACATCCTGCGTCTGCTGGGCGTCGAGCCGCTGGCCGCGTACCTGGTCAAGGAAATCCAGGACGTGTACCGCCTGCAGGGCGTGAAGATCAACGACAAGCACATCGAGGTCATCACCCGGCAGATGCTGCGGAAGGTCGAGATCACCGACCAGGGCAACAGCAAGTTCCTCAACGGCGAGCAGGCCGAGCGCCAGCGCGTCATCGAGGAGAACGCCCGTCTGGTCACGCGCAACGAGCTGCCGGCCAAGTACGAGCCGGTGCTGCTGGGCATCACCAAGGCCTCGCTGGCGACCGAGTCGTTCATTTCGGCCGCGTCGTTCCAGGAGACCACCCGCGTCCTCACCGAGGCGGCGGTCCGCGGCACCAGCGACACGCTGCGCGGCCTGAAGGAAAACGTGATCGTGGGTCGCCTGATCCCGGCCGGTACCGGCCTGGCGTACCACAACACGCGCCGCCGCAATGCCAGCGGCCTGACCGAGTCGGAGATGCAGACCCTGTCCGGCGGCAGCGCCGAGCCGGCGGTCGAGACCTCCGCACCGGCGGCTGCCGGCAGCGAAGAGTAAGCAGTAAGCGGACCGGCCCCGCCCGCGGGGCCGGTCTACCAAGCGAAAGGGGGCGCAGCGGAAGCGCCCCGTATTCCGGCCCCGGATGGGCCAGCAAGTAAAAATTCCGTTGAGTTGACGGCGCTTTGACTTGCCCGCTATACTTTCCTGTCTCGGCAGGCCGTCCTTCGGCCTGCCTTCGTTTTCACGCATCCAGGCCCGACGGCCTCAATCAGAAGAATCCACTGATGGCGACGATCAACCAGCTGGTCCGCAAGCCGCGGCAGGCGACCACCTACAAGAGCGCCTCTCCGGCGCTGGACAAGTGCCCGCAGCGCCGTGGCGTCTGCACGCGCGTGTACACCACCACCCCGAAGAAGCCGAACTCGGCCCTGCGCAAGGTCGCCAAGGTGCGCCTGACCAACCAGGAAGAGGTCATCAGCTACATCGGCGGCGAAGGCCACAACCTGCAGGAGCACTCCGTGGTCCTGATCCGCGGCGGCCGCGTCAAGGATCTGCCGGGCGTGCGCTACCACACCGTGCGCGGTTCGCTCGACGCCGCCGGCGTCGCCAAGCGTCGCCAGGGTCGTTCCAAGTACGGCGCCAAGCGCCCGAAGAGCTAAGGGAAAGTACACATGTCTCGTAAAGGTAATACGCCGCAGCGCGCCGTTCTCCCGGATCCCAAGCACGGGAGCGAAACCATCGCCCGCTTCATCAACATGGTGATGCTGAGCGGCAAGAAGTCGGTCGCCGAAAAGATCGTGTACGGCGCGATGGACGTGATCGGCGAGAAGAACCCCAACGCCATCGAGCTGGTGCAGAAGGCGCTGGACAACGTCGCTCCGGCGGTCGAGGTCAAGTCGCGCCGCGTCGGCGGTGCCACCTACCAGGTGCCGGTTGAGGTGCGTTCCTCCCGTCGCATGGCGCTGGCCATGCGCTGGCTGATCGACTCGGCGCGCAAGCGCGGCGAGAACTCGATGCCGCGCAAGCTCGCGGCCGAGCTGGTCGATGCCTCGGAAAACCGTGGCGGCGCCATCAAGAAGCGCGAAGAAACTCACCGCATGGCGGAAGCGAACAAGGCGTTCGCGCACTACCGCTGGTGACCTTCCGGGCCTTGGAAACGGGGCCCGCTGGCACCATCTGAGTGCCGCTAGCCGCGCCGTTGCGCGCGGCACAAATCCGAAGGCCGCCGCAAGGCGGCGTTCGGCCATCCGAAATCCAAGAAATTTGAGAGGCTCCCTGTGGCCCGTACCACTCCCATCGAGCGTTACCGCAACTTCGGCATCATGGCCCACATCGATGCCGGCAAGACCACCACCTCCGAACGCATCCTGTTCTACACCGGCGTCAGCCACAAGATCGGCGAGGTGCATGACGGTGCCGCGACGATGGACTGGATGGAGCAGGAGCAGGAGCGTGGCATCACGATCACCTCCGCGGCCACCACCGCGTTCTGGACCGGCATGGACAAGTCCATGCCGCAGCACCGCTTCAACATCATCGACACCCCGGGGCACGTGGACTTCACCATCGAGGTGGAGCGCTCGCTGCGCGTGCTCGACGGCGCGGTGTTCGTGCTGTGCGCGGTCGGCGGCGTGCAGCCGCAGTCCGAGACCGTGTGGCGTCAGGCCAACAAGTACGCGGTGCCGCGTCTGGCGTTCGTCAACAAGATGGACCGCACCGGCGCCAACTTCGACAAGGTCGTCGAGCAGCTGAAGGCCCGCCTGGGCGCCTACCCGGTGCCGATGCAGGTGCCGATCGGCGCCGAAGACGGCTTCGAGGGCGTGGTCGACCTGGTCAAGATGAAGGCGATCCACTGGGATACCGCCTCGCAGGGCACCGTGTTCGAATACCGCGACATCCCCGCGCACCTGGTCGACAAGGCCACCGACGCGCGCGCGTTCATGGTCGAGGCCGCGGCCGAAGCCAACGAAGACCTGATGGACAAGTACCTCAACGAGGGCGACCTGTCCGAGGCCGAGATCCTGGGCGGTCTGCGCGAGCGCACCCTGAAGGTGGAAGTGGTGCCGGTGTACTGCGGTACCGCGTTCAAGAACAAGGGCGTGCAGGCCATGCTCGACGGCGTGATCCAGCTGCTGCCGTCGCCCAGCGACCGTCCGCCGGTCAAGGGCATCGACGAAGACGAGAAGGAAGACAGCCGTCCGGCCACCGACAACGCCCCGTTCTCGGCGCTTGCGTTCAAGATCATGACCGACCCGTTCGTCGGTTCGCTGACCTTCTTCCGCGTCTACTCCGGCACGCTGAACTCCGGCGACCAGGTGTACAACCCGGTCAAGTCGAAGAAGGAGCGCGTGGGCCGCATCCTGCAGATGCACTCCAACAACCGCGAAGAGATCAAGGAAGTGCGCGCGGGCGACATCGCCGCGGCGGTGGGCCTGAAGGACGTCACCACCGGCGACACGCTGTGCGCGCAGGACCACATCATCACCCTGGAGCGCATGGTGTTCCCGGAGCCGGTGATCTCGATGGCGGTCGAGCCGAAGACCAAGTCGGACCAGGAAAAGATGGGCATCGCGCTGAGCCGTCTGGCGCAGGAAGATCCCTCGTTCCGCGTCAACACCGACGAAGAGTCCGGCCAGACCATCATCCGCGGCATGGGCGAGCTGCACCTGGAAATCATCGTCGACCGCATGAAGCGCGAGTTCAACGTCGAAGCCAACGTCGGCAAGCCGCAGGTGGCCTACCGCGAGACCATCCGCAAGGCGGTCAAGCAGGAAGGCAAGTTCGTGCGTCAGTCCGGCGGTAAGGGCCAGTACGGTCACGTCGTGCTCGAGATCGAGCCGCAGGAGCGTGGCCAGGGCTACACCTTCGAGAACGCGATCGTCGGCGGCGTGGTGCCGAAGGAATACATCCCGGCGGTGGACAAGGGCATCCAGGAAGCGGTGGCCAACGGCGTGATGGCCGGCTACCCGATCGTGGACGTCAAGGTGCGCCTGATCGACGGTTCGTACCACGACGTCGACTCGTCGGAAATGGCGTTCAAGATCGCCGGCTCGATGGGCTTCAAGGAAGGCTTCAACAAGGCCAACCCGGTGCTGCTGGAGCCGATCATGAAGGTCGAGATCGTCACCCCGGAGGATTACCTGGGCGACGTGATGGGCGACGTGAGCCGTCGTCGCGGCATCCTGCAGGGCCAGGACGACAGCCCGTCGGGCAAGGTGATCAACGCGATGGTGCCGCTGGGCGAAATGTTCGGCTACGCCACCACGCTGCGCTCGATGTCGCAGGGTCGCGCCACGTTCTCGATGGAGTTCGACCACTACGCCGAGGCGCCGGCCAACATCGCCGACTCGGTCATCAAGAAGAACTGAGATTAGAGCGACGGGATGCGTGCCGCGGACCAGGTCCGCGCCGCATCCCGCTCTCTCGTCCCCCAATACGAATCACGAGGTAGAGAAGACATGGCAAAGGGTAAGTTCGAGCGCACCAAGCCGCACGTCAACGTCGGCACCATCGGTCACGTCGACCACGGCAAGACCACGCTGACCGCGGCGCTGACCAAGATCGGCGCAGAGCGCTTCGGCGGCGAGTTCAAGGCGTACGACGCGATCGACGCGGCGCCGGAAGAGAAGGCGCGCGGCATCACGATCTCGACCGCCCACGTGGAATACGAATCCCCGACGCGCCACTACGCGCACGTGGATTGCCCGGGTCACGCGGACTACGTCAAGAACATGATCACCGGTGCGGCGCAGATGGACGGCGCGATCCTGGTGTGCTCGGCCGCTGACGGCCCGATGCCGCAGACCCGCGAGCACATCCTGCTGTCGCGTCAGGTCGGCGTGCCGCACATCGTGGTGTTCCTGAACAAGGCCGACATGGTCGACGACGCCGAGCTGCTCGAGCTGGTCGAGATGGAAGTGCGCGAGCTGCTGAGCAAGTACGACTTCCCGGGCGACGACACCCCGATCATCCACGGTTCGGCCCGTCTGGCGCTGGAAGGCGACCAGAGCGAGATCGGCGTGCCGGCGATCCTGAAGCTGGTGGACGCGCTGGACTCGTTCATCCCGGAGCCGCAGCGCGACGTGGACAAGCCGTTCCTGATGCCGGTGGAAGACGTGTTCTCGATTTCGGGCCGCGGCACCGTGGTGACCGGCCGTATCGAGCGCGGCGTGATCAAGGTGGGCGACGAAATCGAAATCGTCGGCATCCGTGCCACGCAGAAGACCACCGTGACCGGCGTGGAAATGTTCCGCAAGCTGCTGGACCAGGGTCAGGCGGGCGACAACGCGGGCCTGCTGCTGCGCGGCACCAAGCGTGACGACGTGGAGCGCGGCCAGGTGCTGTGCAAGCCGGGTTCGATCAAGCCGCACACCGACTTCGAAGCCGAAGTGTACGTGCTGTCGAAGGACGAGGGCGGCCGTCACACCCCGTTCTTCAAGGGCTACCGTCCGCAGTTCTACTTCCGCACCACCGACATCACCGGTGCGGTGCAGCTGCCGGAAGGCGTGGAAATGGTGATGCCGGGCGACAACGTCAAGATGGTGGTGACGCTGATCAACCCGGTGGCGATGGACGAAGGCCTGCGCTTCGCGATCCGCGAAGGCGGCCGTACCGTCGGCGCCGGCGTGGTGGCCAAGATCATCAAGTAATGCCCTCCGGCGGCATAGCCGCCGGTTGAATCGCCAGCGACTGCGGTCGCCGGCATGGCGAAGGGTCGGCGCAAGCCGGCCCTTCGTCGTTTCCGGCATCGGCGCAGGCGCTGCCACGCTTCACGCGCTTTTCTCGTCGAGGGTGTTGCGGCCGGGCAGGGTGGTCGCTATAATGCGCGGCTCGGCGTTCCTGGGTAGGGCGCCGGCAAGACAGCGAAAAGAGAGGCAGGACGCCGCTCGTGTTCGCAGGACCGGGAAGGTCGCGTCGCATGGAGCACTCAACAACCCTGGGTTGTTGACGCTGCTCTAGCTGCGCATTATACTTTTCCGTCTGGGCAGGCCGGGTCGACTGGTCTGCCCCAGTTTTTGGGGCGGAGGAATGCCCCCGCCGAGCGGGATGCTCTGCGGTATACGACATCAGGAAACAACCGGGGCAGGTATCCCAGAGGCCTTGCCCGTCGCTCTTTTAACGAAGGAACCCACCGTCATGGCGGACCAAAAGATCCGGATTCGGCTGAAGGCGTTCGATCATCGTTTGATCGACCGTTCGGCCAGCGAGATCGTCGAGACGGCCAAGCGGACCGGCGCGCAAGTGCGTGGCCCGATCCCGCTGCCGACCAAGATCGAACGCTACACCATCCTCGTTTCCCCGCACGTCGACAAGGACGCGCGCGACCAGTACGAGACCCGCACGCACAAGCGCGTGCTCGACATCGTCGACCCCAACGACAAGACCGTGGACGCGCTGATGAAGCTCGAACTCGCGGCTGGCGTCGATGTCCAGATCAAGTTGACCTGAGGACTACGACCATGACGAAGAAGTATTCGTTGGGCTTCGTGGGCCGCAAGGCCGGCATGAGCCGCGTCTTCACCGAAGACGGCCGCTCCATCCCGGTCACCCTGATCGAAGCGACCCCGAACCGCATCACCCAGCTCAAGACCGTCGAAGCCGACGGCTACAGCGCCGTGCAGATCACCGTGGGCGCCCGTCGCGCCGCGCTGGTCAACAAGCCGGCTGCCGGCCATTTCGCCAAGGCGAAGGTCGAAGCGGGTCGCGGCCTGTGGGAGTTCCGCGTCGAGGACGCGCAGCTGGGCGAGTTCGCCGTCGGCGGCGAAATCAAGGCGGACATCTTCGCCGTCGGCCAGAAGGTCGACGTCCAGGGCGTCACCAAGGGTAAGGGCTTCCAGGGCACCATCAAGCGGCACAACTTCCGCATGGGCGATGCCACCCACGGTAACTCGCTGTCGCATCGCGCGCCGGGTTCGCTGGGTCAGCGCCAGACCCCGGGTCGCGTTTTCCCGGGCAAGAAGATGTCCGGCCACATGGGCGCGGTGCAGCAGAGCACGCAGAATCTGGAAGTGGTCAAGGTCGACGTCGAGCGTGGCCTGATCGCCATCCGCGGCGCTGTGCCTGGCGCTGCCGGTGGCGACGTGATCGTGCGTCCGGCTAGCAAGGCATAAGGAGAGATGACGATGGAACTCGTTATCACGGGTAGCAACAACAAGGTCTCGGTCTCCGACGCCGTGTTCGGCCGCGATTTCAGCGAGGATCTGGTTCACCAGGTCGTCGTCGCCTATCGCAACGCCGGCCGCGCCGGCACCAAGGCGCAGAAGACGCGTTCGGAAGTCAACGGCACCACCAAGAAGTCGAAGAAGCAGAAGGGCGGTGGCGCTCGCCACGGCGCGCTGACCGCTCCGATCTTCGTCGGCGGTGGCGTGACCTTCGCGGCCAAGCCGCGCAGCTTCGAGCAGAAGGTCAACCGCAAGATGTACCGCGCGGCCATCTGCGCGATCCTCTCGGAACTGAACCGCCAGGGCCGCCTGATGGTCGTCGACGCGTTCGACGTCGAGGCCAGCAAGACCAAGGGCCTGGTCGAGAAGCTGAAGGGTCTGGAAGTGGGCAAGCGCCCTCTGATCGTGACCGAAGAAGCCTCCGAGCATCTGTACCTGTCGGCCCGCAACCTTCCCTACGTGGAAGTGCGTGACGTGCAGGGCCTGGATCCGGTGTCGCTGGTCGGGGCCGACACGGTCGTGATCACCGCCGATGCGGTCAAGAAGGTCGAGGAGTGGCTGGCATGAGCAGCAACGAAAAAATCTTCAGCGTGCTGCGCGCTCCGCGTGTCTCGGAAAAGACCGCGCGCCTGCAGGAACTCACCAATCAGTACGTCTTCGAGATTTCGAACGAAGCCACCAAGGCCGATGTCAAGGCCGCGGTCGAGCAGCTGTTCGACGTCAAGGTCGAGTCGGTCAACGTGTTGAACGTCAAGGGCAAGAACAAGTCCTTCCGTTCGCGCAGCGGTCGTCGCGGCGATTGGCGCAAGGCGTACGTGCGTCTGGCCGAAGGCCAGTCCATCGACGTAACGGCCAAGGCCTGAGGTACATCCCATGCCATTGATGAAATTCAAGCCCACCTCCGCAGGCCGTCGTTCGGCCGTGCGCGTGGTCACGCCCGATCTGCACAAGGGCGCCCCGCACGCTGCACTGGTGGAAAAGCAGAGCAAGTCCGGTGGTCGTAACCACCACGGCCGCATCACCACCCGCCACGTCGGCGGTGGCCACAAGCAGCACTACCGCGTCATCGACTTCAAGCGCAACAAGGAAGGTATCCCGGCGCGCGTGGAGCGGATCGAATACGATCCCAACCGCACCGCCCATATCGCCCTGCTGTGCTACGCCGACGGCGAGCGCCGCTACATCATCGCGCCGAAGGGCCTGAAGGCCGGCGACCAAGTGATCGCGGGTTCGGATGCGCCGATCAAGACCGGCAACACCCTGCCGCTGCGCAACATCCCGGTCGGCACCACCGTCCACGGGATCGAGCTGAAGCCGGGCAAGGGCGCGCAGATTGCGCGTGCCGCCGGCGCCGCGGTGCAGCTGGTCGCGCGTGAAGGCATCTACGCCACCCTGCGTCTGCGCTCCGGCGAAATGCGCAAGGTGCCGTCCGAGTGCCGCGCCACCATCGGCGAAGTCGGCAACGACGAGCACAACCTCGAGAAGCTGGGCAAGGCGGGCGCCAAGCGCTGGCGCGGCGTGCGTCCGACCGTTCGCGGTGCGGCCATGAACCCGGTCGACCACCCGCACGGTGGTGGTGAGGCAAAGGCCGGTCAGGGTAATCCGCATCCGGTCACCCCGTGGGGTGTCCCGACCAAGGGTTACAAGACGCGCCATAACAAGCGCACCGAACAATTCATCGTCCGCGATCGTAGGGGCTAATCGACCATGGCACGTTCACTCAAGAAGGGCCCGTTCGTCGATCACCACCTCGTCAAGAAGGTGGAGGCCGCGGCCGGTAGCAAGCGTCCGATCAAGACCTGGTCGCGTCGTTCGATGATCCTGCCGGAGATGGTGGGTTTCACCATCGCCGTGCATAACGGCAAGAACCACGTTCCGGTGCTGGTCAACGAGAACATGGTCGGCCACAAGCTCGGCGAATTTGCCGTCACCCGGACCTTCAAGGGTCACGGTGGCGACAAGAAGTCGGGCCGGTAAGGAGAGATGACGATGGAAGCGAAAGCAATCCTGCGCACCGCGCGCATCTCCCCGCAGAAGGCCCGCCTGGTCGCCGACCAGGTCCGTGGTCTTTCCGCCGAGCGGGCGGTCAACCTGCTGAAGTTCTCGGACAAGAAGGCTGCCCACCTGATCAAGAAGGTGGTGGAGTCGGCGATCGCCAATGCCGAGAACAATCAAGGCGCGGATGTCGACGAGCTGAAGGTCAAGACCATCATGGTTGATGAAGGTCCGACCCTGAAGCGTTTCATGGCGCGGGCGAAAGGCCGCGGTACCCGCATCCTCAAGCGCACCAGCCACATCACTGTGGTTGTGGGCGCCGCCAAGTAAGCGGAAAGGAAAAGACGATGGGTCATAAAGTTCATCCGATCGGAATCCGCCTGGGTATCGCCAAGGACTGGAATTCCAAGTGGTACGCCAACAAGGCCGAGTTCGCCGGTTACCTGGCAGCCGACCTCAAGGTCCGCGAAATGCTGCGCAAGAAGCTGGCGCAGGCGGGCATCAGCAAGATCCTGATCGAGCGTCCGGCCAAGACCGCGCGCGTGACGATCCACACCGCCCGCCCGGGCGTGGTGATCGGCAAGCGCGGTGAGGACATCGAGAAGCTGCGCAAGGAAGTGAGCGAGATGATGGGCGTCCCCGCCCACATCAACGTCACCGAAGTGCGCAAGCCGGAGCTGGACGCGCAGCTGGTCGCCGAGTCGATCGCGCAGCAGCTGGAGCGTCGCATCATGTTCCGCCGCGCGATGAAGCGCTCGGTCGGCAACGCGATGCGCCTGGGTGCCCTGGGCATCAAGGTCAACGTCGCCGGCCGTCTGAACGGTGCGGAAATCGCCCGTTCCGAGTGGTACCGCGAGGGCCGCGTGCCGCTGCACACGCTGCGTGCCGACATCGACTACGGCTTCGCCGAAGCCAAGACGACCTACGGCATCATCGGCATCAAGGTCTGGATCTACAAGGGCGAGATCTTCGATTTCTCCCAGGTTGGCCAGGAAAAGCAGGACGATTCCCCGCGCAACGATCGTAACGATCGCGGCGACCGTGGCGACCGTCCGTCGCGTCCGGCCCGTGAAGCGAGGTAACGGCAATGTTGCAACCCAAGCGAACCAAATACCGCAAGATGCACAAGGGTCGTAACGACGGCCTGGCGTGGAGCGGAAACGCCGTCAGCTTCGGCGAGTACGGGCTGAAGGCCACGGCGCACGGTCAGCTGACCGCGCGCCAGATCGAAGCGGCGCGCCGCTCGATCAGCCGCTACGTCAAGCGCGGCGGCAAGATGTGGATCCGCGTGTTCCCGGACAAGCCGATCACCAAGAAGCCCATCGAAGTGCGAATGGGCTCCGGTAAGGGTAACGTCGAGTACTGGGTCGCCCAGATCCAGCCCGGTCGCATGATCTATGAAATCGAAGGCGTCGGCGAAGATGTCGCGCGCGAGGCGTTCCGCCTGGCCGCTGCCAAGCTTTCGGTGACCAC
Source organism: Xanthomonas indica (assembly GCF_040529045.1). Taxonomy (NCBI): domain Bacteria; kingdom Pseudomonadati; phylum Pseudomonadota; class Gammaproteobacteria; order Lysobacterales; family Lysobacteraceae; genus Xanthomonas; species Xanthomonas indica. Next base: position 1,728,273 of record NZ_CP131914.1, read on the forward strand.
CACCTTCGTGACCCGGACGGTACGCTGATGGACATCAAACAACTCCGCGAGAAGTCGGCCGACGATCTGAAGGCCCACCTGACCGATCTGCGCAAGGAGCAGTTCGCCCTGCGCATGCAGCAGGTCACCGGGCAGCTGCCGAAGACTCACGAAACCCGCCGGGTGCGCCGCGAGATCGCTCGCGTCAAGCACCTGCTCGGCAGCACGAAGTAAGGATGGCCGCGATGAGCGACAATAACGAAAGCAAGACGCTGCGCACGGTCGAAGGCCGTGTGGTCAGCAACAAGATGGACAAGACCGTCACCGTGCTGGTGGAGCGTCAGGTCAAGCATGCGCTGTACGGCAAGTACATCAAGCGCTCGACCAAGCTCCACGCCCACGACGCCGACAACGCCTGCAACGAAGGCGATGTCGTGCGCGTGACCGAGATTGCGCCGATGTCCAAGACCAAGAACTGGCGGGTGGTGGAAATCGTCACCCGCGCGGCCGAATAAGGGAGATCTGAATCATGATCCAGATGCAGAGCTACCTCGACGTCGCCGACAATTCCGGTGCCAAGGAAGTGATGTGCATCAAGGTGCTCGGCGGCTCCAAGCGCCGCTACGCGCACATTGGCGACATCATCAAGGTCACCGTCAAGGACGCGATCCCGCGCGGCAAGGTCAAGAAGGGCGAAGTCTACGACGCCGTCGTCGTGCGTACCCGCAAGGGCGTGCGTCGTCCGGACGGTTCGTTGATCCGCTTCGATGGCAACGCCGCGGTGTTGCTCAACAACAAGCAGGAGCCGATCGGTACGCGCATCTTCGGGCCTGTGACCCGCGAGCTGCGTTCTGAGAAGTTCATGAAGATCGTCTCGCTCGCTCCCGAAGTGCTGTGAGCGGAGGACATACACATGGCTAACCGTATCAAGAAGGGCGACCAGGTCGTCGTCACCACCGGCAAGGACAAGGGCAAGCAGGGCGAAGTCGTCCGCGTCGACGGCGACCGCGTGGTCGTCTCCAACGCGAACATCGTCAAGCGCCACACCAAGCCGAACCCGCAGGCGGGCGTCGCCGGCGGCGTGGTCGAGCGCGAAGCGTCGATCCATATTTCCAACGTTGCGATCCTCAACCCGGCGACGGGCAAGGGCGACCGCGTTGGCTTCAAGGTGCTGGAGGATGGACGCAAACTGCGTGTGTTCCGCTCCAGCGGTGAGGCGCTCGACGCCTGAGGAATGACACAATGACTTCCCGTCTCGAAAAGATCTACAAGGAAGAAGTGGTACCGGCTCTGATGAAGAAGTTCGGTTACACCAATCCGATGGAAGTGCCGAAGCTGGTCAAGGTCACGCTGAACATGGGCGTGGGCGAGGCCGCGACGAACAAGAAGATCCTGGAAAACGCCGTCGCCGACATGGCCAAGGTCTCCGGCCAGAAGCCGGTGGTGACCAAGTCGCGCATCTCGGTGGCCTCGTTCAAGATCCGCGATGGCTGGCCGATCGGCTGCAAGACCACGCTGCGTCGCGCCAAGATGTACGAGTTCCTGGACCGCCTGATCAACATCTCGCTGCCGCGCGTGCGCGACTTCCGTGGTGTCTCCGGGCGTTCGTTCGACGGCCGCGGCAACTTCAACATGGGCGTGAAGGAGCAGATCATCTTCCCGGAAATCGACTTCGACGCCGTCGACGCGATCCGCGGTATGGATATCGCCATCACCACCACCGCCAAGACCGACGCCGAAGCCAAGGCGCTGCTCGAAGCGTTCAAGTTCCCGTTCCGTAACTGATTGACGCCGGGATTCGGGATTCGGGATTCGGGATGGAAGGGCGCTGCGCCCGTCACATCCCGGATTCTGGAAATCTCCAATCCCCACTCTCGAATCCCGAGGATTTACAGATGGCAAAGACCTCCATGGTCAACCGCGACATCAAGCGCAAGAAGCTGGCGAAGAAGTTCGCCGACAAGCGTGATGCGCTGAAGAAGATCATCGCCTCCGGCACCGCCTCGTACGACGAGAAGGCCGAGGCCGTGACCAAGCTGCAGAAGCTGCCGCGCGATTCGTCGCCGAGCCGCCAGCGTACCCGTTGCGAACTGTCCGGCCGCCCGCGTGGCGTGTACGGCAAGTTCGGCCTGGGCCGCAACATGCTGCGCAAGGCGACCATGAACGGCGACGTTCCGGGCCTGCGCAAGGCCAGCTGGTAATTCCAGCGGCGCCGGTCCCGTCCGCGGGGCCGGGCAGGGCGGTCTAGCCGCCCGCGTGTCGTTCAGACAACGAGTCCGACGCAAGTCGGACTTTTTGTCGTATACTCCCGTTCCTTGCCTCGCGGCAGGGACGGGTATGGCAGCCGCCGCGGGTTCCTCCGGCGGTTGCGCGCTTTACCCCCTGCGTCATTCCACCGCTCCACCACACAAGATTTTCGCGAAAGCGGATATCGGTGCACTCAAAGGTAGACACCATGAGCATGACTGATCCCATCGCCGACCTGCTGGTCCGCATCAAGAATGCGGCCGCGGTTGGCAAGCCGACGGTGAAGATGCCGTCCTCCAAGATCAAGGTTGCGATCGCGGAAGTGCTGAAGGCCGAAGGCTACATCAGCGATCTGCGCGTCAACGCGATCGAAAACAACAAGTCCGAACTGGAAATCGTGCTGAAGTATTTCGAGGGCCGCCCGGTCATCGATACGCTCAAGCGCGTGTCGCGTTCGGGTCTGCGCCAGTATCGCGGCAAGACCGAGCTGCCGAAGGTTCTCGGCGGTCTGGGCGTTGCCATCATTTCCACGTCCAAGGGCATCATGACCGATGCGCAGGCCCGTCAGGCCGGCGTCGGTGGCGAAGTCCTGTGCTTCGTGGCCTAAGGGAAGGAGCACTCACATGTCCCGCGTAGCCAAGAAGCCGATCTCCCTCCCGAAGGGCGTCGAACTCACCGTCCAGGCCGATCAGGTCAGCGTCAAGGGCCCGAAGGGCACCCTGTCGCTGCCGAAGCCGGCCGGCGTCGAAATCAAGCAGGAAAACGGTGTCGCCACGCTGTCGGCGAACGATCCGTCGCACATCGCCATCACCGGCACCGTCCGCGCCATCCTGGCGAACATGGTGCAGGGCGTGTCCGCGGGCTTCGAGCGCAAGCTCGAGCTGGTGGGCGTCGGCTACCGTGCCACGATGCAGGGCAAGGACCTGAGCCTGGCGCTCGGTTTCTCGCACCCGATCGTGTTCAGCGCGCCGGAAGGCATCACCCTGGCCGCTCCGACCCAGACCGAAATCCTGGTGCAGGGCGCCGACAAGCAGCGCGTCGGCGAAGTCGCCGCCAAGATCCGCGGTTTCCGTCCGCCGGAGCCCTACAAGGGCAAGGGTGTGAAGTACGCCGGTGAAGCCATCATTCGCAAGGAAGCCAAGAAGGCGTAATGCAGGTCCTTCTGCGAGGAGCCCGGCCCCCCATGGCCGGACTCCTCGCTGCAAAAGCCTGTTCTCCTTCAGCTTCCCTAGGACACATACCATGAGCATCAACAAGAACATCGCCCGCCTGCGTCGCGCCAAGTCGACCCGCGCCCACATCCGCGAGCTCGGCGTCGCCCGCCTGTCGGTGCTGCGCACCGGTCAGCACCTGTACGCGCAGGTCTTCACCGCCGACGGCTCCAAGGTGCTCGCCGCGGCGAACACCCTGCAGGCCGACGTCAAGGACGGCCTGAAGAACGGCAAGAACAGCGACGCCGCCGCCAAGGTCGGCAAGCTGATCGCCGAGCGTGCCAAGGCCGCGGGCGTCGAGAAGGTCGCGTTCGACCGCTCGGGCTACCGCTACCACGGCCGCATCAAGGCGCTGGCCGACGCCGCGCGCGAAGGCGGCCTGCAGTTCTGATCCTTGCGGGCGCGGCAATGCCGCGCCCGTCCTGCCGATGCGGGCTGCATCGGACCTTGGCGCGCCTTTTGCGCGCGTCCGGGGAACACGGCGCCAGACCACAACCACAAGCGGCAACGAAGCCGTAAATCTTTTCCTCTATCAAGGGCATCACAATGGCTGAAGAACAGCGTGCACCGCGGGGTCGTGATCGCGACCGCAACCGCGAAGAGAAAGTCGACGACGGCATGATCGAGAAGCTGGTCGCGGTCAACCGCGTCAGCAAGACGGTCAAGGGCGGTCGCCAGTTCACCTTCACCGCGCTGACCGTGGTCGGCGACGGCAACGGCAAGATCGGCTTCGGTTACGGCAAGGCGCGCGAAGTGCCGGTCGCGATCCAGAAGTCGATGGAGTATGCGCGCAAGGGCATGCTCAACATCGATCTGAACAACGGCACCCTGTGGCACCCGGTGAAGTCCGGCCATGGCGCGGCGCGCGTGTTCATGATGCCGGCGTCGGAAGGTACCGGCGTGATCGCCGGCGGCGCGATGCGCGCCGTGCTGGAAGCGGTGGGCGTGAAGAACGTGCTGGCCAAGGCCGTCGGTTCGCGCAACCCGATCAACCTGGTGCGCGCCACCCTGCGCGGCCTGGAAGACATGCAGTCGCCGGCCCGCATCGCGGCCAAGCGCGGCAAGAAGGTGGAGGATCTGACCCATGGCTAATGAATCCGCCAAGACCGTCAAGGTGCGCCTGGTGCGCGGCCTGCGTGGTACCCAGTCGCGTCACCGCCTGTCGGTGCGTGCCCTGGGCCTGAACAAGCTCAACGATGTGCGCGAACTGAAGGACAGCCCGCAAGTGCGCGGCCTGATCAACAAGGTTCAGTACCTCGTCCAGGTTGAGGAGTAATCGACCATGACTTTGCATCTGAATGATCTGAAGCCCGCGCCGGGCGCGCGTACCGAGCGCACCCGCGTCGGTCGCGGCATCGGTTCCGGCCTGGGCAAGACCGCCGGCCGCGGCCACAAGGGTTCGTTCGCGCGCAAGGGCGGCGGCAAGATCAAGGCCGGCTTCGAAGGCGGCCAGACCCCCATGCAGCGTCGTCTGCCGAAGATCGGCTTCCGCTCGAAGATGGCCAAGGACACTGCCGAAGTGCTGTCCTACCAGCTCGACAACCTGCCGGCGGGCGAGATCGATTTCGCTGCGCTGCGCGCCGCGAAGCTGGTCCCGAGCACCGCGAAGAAGGCCAAGGTGGTCCTGAAGGGCGAACTGACCAAGGCGTTCGTGCTGAAGGGCGTCGCCGCGACCGCCGGTGCCAAGGCGGCAATCGAAGCTGCCGGCGGCAGCGTGCAGGAGTAACACGCAGATGGCGCAGGCTGGCATGGGTAACCTCGGCGGCGGGCTCGGCAAGTTCACGGAACTTCGCCAGCGCCTGTTGTTCGTTCTCGGCGCATTGATCGTCTACCGCATCGGCTGCTATGTGCCGGTGCCGGGCGTCAATCCCGAAGCCATGCTTGCGCTGATGCAGGCGCAGGGCGGCGGCATCGTGGACATGTTCAACATGTTCTCGGGCGGCGCCCTGCACCGTTTCAGCATCTTCGCGCTGAACGTGATGCCGTACATCTCGGCATCGATCGTGATCCAGCTGGCCACGCACATCTTCCCGTCGCTGAAGGCGATGCAGAAGGAAGGCGAGTCGGGTCGGCGCAAGATCACCCAGTATTCGCGCATCGGCGCGGTGCTGCTGGCGGTAGTGCAGGGCGGCAGCATCGCCCTGGCGCTGCAGAACCAGACTGCACCGGGCGGCGCGCCGGTCGTCTACGCTCCCGGCATGGGCTTCGTGCTCACCGCGGTGATCGCGTTGACCGCCGGCACCATCTTCCTGATGTGGGTCGGCGAGCAGGTGACCGAGCGCGGCATCGGCAACGGCGTCTCGCTGATCATCTTCGCCGGCATCGTCGCCGGCCTGCCGGCGGCGGCGATCCAGACCGTGGAGTCCTACCGCGACGGCAACATGAGCTTCATCTCGCTGCTGCTGATCGTGTTGACGATCCTCGCCTTCACCCTGTTCGTGGTGTTCGTCGAGCGCGGGCAGCGGCGGATCACGGTGAACTACGCACGCCGCCAGGGCGGTCGCAATGCGTACATGAACCAGACCTCGTTCCTGCCGCTGAAGCTCAACATGGCCGGCGTGATCCCGCCGATCTTCGCCTCGAGCATCCTCGCCTTCCCGGCGACGCTGTCGATGTGGTCCGGCCAGGCTGCCTCCAACAGCACCTTCGGCAGCGTGCTGCAGCGTATCGCCAATGCGCTCGGCCCCGGCGAGCCGGTGCACATGATCGTGTTCGCCGCGCTGATCATCGGCTTCGCGTTCTTCTACACGGCGCTGGTGTTCAACTCGCAGGAAACCGCGGACAACCTCAAGAAGTCCGGCGCGCTGATTCCGGGTATCCGTCCGGGCAAGGCCACCGCCGACTATGTCGACGGCGTGCTGACCCGCCTGACCGCGGCCGGCTCGGTGTACCTGGTGATCGTGTGCCTGCTGCCGGAAGTGATGCGCGCCCAGCTCGGCACCTCGTTCCACTTCGGCGGCACCTCGCTGCTGATCGCGGTCGTGGTGGTGATGGACTTCATCGCGCAGATCCAGGCGCACCTGATGTCGCACCAGTACGAAAGCCTGTTGAAGAAGGCCAACCTCAAGGGTGGCTCGCGTGGCGGCGGTTTTGCCCGCGGTTGATTGCTATACTGTTTGAATCCTTCCGCGAAGACGCCCCGGTTCCCGGGCGCAGTCTTCCGACTTGAAGGGCGGCCCGTGCAGCGGTCTCGTGCGCGGGTGAGACGTGGTGGTCCTGCGCTGGAGTAGCGCGGGCGGCAAGGCGGAACCATCGCCTCGCCAACGACGTCCGGCGCCGGAGCATGGGCACACTCCCCATGCCGGGCTTGCGGAACCTCAGGTTCCGCGGGCTTCCATGTAACCCGAGACCTTGCTAGACTTACAAGTTCACTTTTTGATCCATCCTGCCGGATGGCGCCGTGGTGCGCCGTCGGGCCATCACTCAGTTGGAGAACCGCGTCATGGCGCGTATTGCAGGCGTCAACCTGCCAGCCCAGAAGCACGTCTGGGTCGGGTTGCAAAGCATCTACGGCATCGGCCGTACCCGTTCGAAGAAGGTCTGCGAAGCCGCAGGCGTGACCTCGACCACCAAGATCCGCGACCTGTCCGAGCCGGAAATCGAGCGCCTGCGTCTCGAAGTCGGCAAGTACATCGTCGAAGGCGACCTGCGTCGCGAAATCGGCATCGCCATCAAGCGACTGATGGACCTGGGCTGCTACCGCGGCCTGCGTCATCGTCGTGGCCTGCCCCTGCGCGGTCAGCGCACCCGTACCAACGCCCGCACCCGCAAGGGTCCGCGCAAGGCGATCAAGAAGTAAGGGACCGACATGGCTAAGCCCGCAGCAGCAAAGACCAAGAAGAAGATCAAGCGCGTCGTCACCGACGGTGTCGCCCACGTCCACGCTTCGTTCAACAACACCATCGTGACCATCACCGACCGTCAGGGCAATGCGTTGTCCTGGGCGACCTCCGGTGGCGCCGGTTTCCGCGGTTCGCGCAAGTCCACGCCGTTCGCGGCGCAGGTGGCCGCCGAGAAGGCCGGGCGCGCTGCGCTCGACTACGGCGTGAAGTCGCTGGAAGTGCGCATCAAGGGCCCGGGTCCGGGTCGCGAGTCCGCCGTCCGTTCGTTGAACAACGTCGGATACAAGATCACCAACATCATCGACGTGACGCCGATCCCGCACAACGGGTGCCGTCCGCCGAAGAAGCGTCGCGTCTAAGGGAGCGATAAGAAATGGCTCGTTATATCGGTCCTACCTGTAAGCTCGCGCGCCGCGAAGGCGCCGATCTTTCCCTCAAGAGCCCGGCGCGTGCGCTGGACTCCAAGTGCAAGCTGGAGCAGAAGCCCGGCCAGCACGGCGCGACCGCCCGCAAGGGCAAGCTGTCCGACTACGCCACCCAGCTGCGCGAAAAGCAGAAGGTCAAGCGTATCTACGGCCTGCTGGAGCGTCAGTTCCGCAACTACTACAAGAAGGCCTCGACCAAGAAGGGCAACACCGGCGAGAACCTGCTGCAGCTGCTGGAAACCCGCCTGGACAACGTCGTCTACCGCATGGGCTTCGCCGTCACCCGTCCGGCCGCGCGCCAGCTGGTGTCGCACCGTGGCGTGCTGGTCAACGGCAAGTCGGTGAACCTGGCCTCGTACCAGGTCAAGGCCGGCGACGCGATCGCCCTGTCGGAAAAGGCGCAGAAGCAGCTTCGCGTGCAGGAAGCGCTGACCGTTGCCGAAACGCACGACCTGAACCCGTCGTGGGTCGAGGTCGATTCGAAGAAGTTCAGCGGCATCTTCAAGGCCGTGCCGGACCGTGCGGACCTGCCTGCCGACATCAACGAAGCGCTGATCGTCGAGTTGTATTCGAAGTAATCACATCGGAGAGCCTCCGGTCACGGAGGCTCGTCAGGAGAACCCGCAACATGACGGTTACCGCCAACCAGGTTCTGCGCCCCCGTGGGCCGCAGATCGAACGCCTTACCGACAACCGCGCCAAGGTCGTGATCGAGCCCTTGGAGCGCGGGTATGGGCATACGCTGGGCAACGCCCTGCGTCGCGTGCTGCTGTCCTCGATTCCCGGCTTCGCGATCACCGAAGTCGAGATCGACGGCGTGCTGCACGAGTACACCACGGTCGAAGGGCTGCAGGAGGATGTGCTGGAAGTCCTGCTCAACCTCAAGGACGTGGCCATCCGCATGCATACCGGTGACAGCGCCACGCTGTCGCTGTCCAAGCAGGGCCCGGGCACGGTCACTGCCGCCGACATCAAGACCGACCACAACGTCGAGATCCTCAACAACGACCACGTGATCTGCCACCTGACCAAGGACACGGCGATCAACATGCGTCTGAAGATCGAACGTGGCTTCGGCTACCAGCCGGCCGCCGCGCGTCGCCGTCCGGACGAAGAGACCCGTACCATCGGCCGCCTGGTCCTGGATGCCTCGTTCTCGCCGGTGCGCCGCGTCGCCTACGCGGTCGAGTCGGCCCGCGTCGAACAGCGCACCGACCTGGACAAGCTGGTCCTGGACATCGAAACCAACGGCACGATCGACGCCGAGGAAGCCGTGCGCACCGCCGCCGACATCCTCAGCGACCAGCTGTCGGTGTTCGGCGACTTCACCCATCGCGACCGCGGCGCGGCCAAGCCGGCCAGCAACGGCGTGGATCCGGTGCTGCTGCGTCCGATCGACGATCTGGAACTGACCGTGCGTTCGGCCAACTGCCTGAAGGCCGAGAGCATCTACTACATCGGCGATCTGATCCAGAAGACCGAAGTGGAGCTGCTCAAGACCCCGAACCTGGGCAAGAAGTCGCTCACCGAGATCAAGGAAGTGCTGGCCCAGCGCGGCCTGTCGCTCGGCATGAAGCTGGAGAACTGGCCGCCGGCCGGCGTCGCCCAGCACGGCATGCTCGGCTGAGTCTTGCATCTCCGGCCGGTGCCGCAAGGCACCGGCCGCGCGTTGTCCGCTTCATCCGCACCACCACGTCGACGGGTCGCCAAGCCCGCGGCGTCGCCCGGTCAAGGACGGCCGGCACGGACCATCCGCAGTCCACATTCAACGCCAGGACGGCGACAGCGATCCCCAGCAGTTTCACTCTTCCATAGGAATCCCAACCCATGCGTCACCAGAAATCCGGCCGCAAGTTCAGCCGCACCAGCGCCCACCGCGAGGCGATGTTCAAGAACATGGCGGCGTCGCTGATCAAGCACGAGCTGATCAAGACCACCCTGCCGAAGGCCAAGGAACTGCGCCGCGTCGCCGAGCCGCTGATCACCCTGGCCAAGGTTGACAACGTCGCCAACCGCCGCCTGGCCTTTGCGCGCCTGCGCGACAAGGAAGCTGTGGGCACCCTGTTCACCACGCTGGGCCCGCGCTACCAGGCGCGCCCGGGTGGCTACCTGCGCATTCTCAAGTGCGGCTTCCGCGCCGGCGACAACGCGCCGATGGCGTACGTCGAGCTGGTCGACCGCCCGGCCGTGGCCGAGGAAGTGGCCGAGTAATCGTCCGCATCCGCAGCAGCAAGAAGCCCGGCATGTCCGGGCTTTTTTGTTTTTGGGGTGGGGAGTGGGGAGTCGGGGATTGGGGATTGGGGATTGGTGGAGCGTGGTCGCCGTTTGGGCGAGGGCGTCCAACAGCGCTGTGACGCATGGTGATGGAGCGCACGATCGCGGATAATGCGCGGATCGTCGCTGCGAGTCCGAGTCCGATGAATCCGTTACGCTGGGGTTTCCGCGCGCAGTTCCTGCTCGGCTTTCTGATCTGCGCCGGCTTGCTGGGCTATGCGATCTTCGTGCAGCTGCAGTTGGGCATCGAGCCATGCCCGTTGTGCATCTTCCAGCGCATCGCGTTCGCCGCGCTGGGTGTGCTGTTCCTGCTCGGCGCCCTGCACGGGCCGCGCAGCGCCGGCGGGCGCAAGCTCTACGGCGTGCTGGCGTTCCTGGCCGCGCTCGTGGGCGCCGGCATCTCCACCAAGCACGTGTCGGTGCAGTTGTTCCCGGACCCGATGGCCTCCTGCGGCCCGCCGCTCAGCTTCCTGCGCGAGACCATGGGGCCGTTCGAGGTGCTGCGCCGGGTGCTGACCGGCACCGGCGATTGCGGCAACATCGACTGGCGCTTCCTCGGCCTGTCGATGCCGATGTGGTGCCTGATCTGCTTCGTGCTGCTGGCCGTGTTCGCGCTCTATGCCGGGTTCAAGAGCCGTCGGCGCACGCTGATCTGAGCGTGCCCCTGTTGCGCGCGGATCGCTCGGCCTGACCGCGCCTGGCGGCGCCGCTGGGCCGCGGCTGCGGCTGCGGCTGCGGCAGCGCCGGCGCAGCTCGCGCCCACCACCGCGCACCCACGGTCTTCATCCGGTCCGGGCGCCGGCTCCACCGCTGATCGCGCGATGCGGGCCTGCGTCAGCGCGACGCGCTGGCCGGCGCTGGCGTGCCTGCGGCCGGCGACAGGGCCTGGGCGAGGAACGCCGCCACCGGCCTGGCCCATACCGAGGGATCGGCCTGGGCGAAGGTTTTGTGGCCATCGTCGCCGAACGGCGGCAGCTCGACGAAGGCGACCGGCGGCGTCGAGCCGGCGCGGTAGGCCGTATACATGCGGTGCGCCAGTTCGTGCCGGAAGAAGTGATCGTTCTCGGCGTACAGCCATAGCTGCGGCAGCGTGTTGGCCGCGCCCAGGGTCTTCTCCGCCTCGATCAGGCGATCCTCGCCGGCGCAGATGACCTCCTTGCCGTTGCTGCCGCGCCCGCCGGCGAAGCTGATGACGCCGCGCACACCGGGTGGCGGCGCATCGGCCAGCGCCAACGCGCCGAGCCCGCCGGCGGATTGGCCGACCACGACGATGCGCTGCGGATCCACGCCGGGAAGGCGGGCGGCAGCCTTGACGATCGCCGCCTCCGCCGCGGCGATCTTGCGCCCGGCGACGACGAAATCGACGTCGTGGCAGTTGCCGGCGCCTTCCAGATAGCGGCCGCTGGAGGCGCCGTAGCCGGGCCGCAGCGCCACCACCACCATGTCGCCGTGGGCGGCGAACCAGCGTGCGGCGCGGGCGAAGCCGAGGCGGGTGTCGGCGAGCTTGCGCTTGTCTGCAGGCGTACCGTGGTGGATGACGATCAGCGGGAATGGACCGGGGCCGGCGGGGCGATACACGCGTGCGGCCAGGTCGTAGTCGACGCCTTGCACGACCACCGGCATGCGGAAGTCCGTGACGCGTGCGGCGTGCGCCGGCGGCGGTGCGGCGAGGGTGAGGACGGCGACCGCGAAGGCGGCGGCGAACAGGTGTTTCAGCATGGGCGGGACCGGGCCTGGACGGATGCGCGGCAAGGCGTCGTGGCGGTCCGTTGCGATCGGCAGGCCGTCGCGGGCCTGCCTTCGCTGGGCGAGGCCACGGCCACGACGCGGCACACGGCTTCGCTGCAATACCGGACGGGTCGCGGCAAGCGCCGGACCCGTCGCGTCCTGCGATCGCGGCGTACTGCCGTGGCGGGCCGGGCGGCGTGTTGCCGCTGCTCTGCCACCACGCCTGCAGCGCACGACCGTGCGCCGCAGGCCATCGCCGCGGCTTTGCTCAGAAGTCCTGCTGCAGGCTCAGGTAGACGCCACGACGCGGCGCCCACTGCGGCGCGAACACGCCGATGCCGCCGCCGTCGCGCAACTGGTAGTGGCGGTCGAGCACGTTGAGCACCGCCAGCTGCGCGTGCAGCGGGTGGCTGCTAGCCAGGGCGAAGTCGTGACCGGCGCTGAGGTTGAGCTGGAAGTACGCCGGCAGCTCGCCGCCGTTGGGCACGCCGTCGGCATCGGTGCGCAGGCCGCTGCCGAACAGGTAGTCGGCGCCGATGCGGCTGTCGTCGGCCAGGGCGTAGTTGATGCCGCCGGAGGAGGTCAGCTTCTGGTCGTGGTCCAGGTGGATCCAGTGGTCGTAGGCGTAGGCCAGCGCATCCGGGTCGAAGTTGTACAGGCTGGTCATCACCCGCTTGCCCATGGCCTTGCTGTACGCCGCGTTGAAGTAGGCGTTGATCGGGCCGTTGCTGTAGTCGGCGCTGAACTCGGCGCCGCGGATGCGGCCGTAGCGGTAGTTGAAGGTGGAATAGACGTAGGCGGCGCCGAACTGGCCTTCGTCCTGCAGGCGGTCGGCCTTGCGGTAGTACGTGTCCAGGCCCAGGGTCAGGTGGTCGCCGACCATCTGCGAGATGCCCAGGTCGTAGTAGTCGCTGCGCTCGCTCAGCGGCTTGGTCGGGCCGCCTGCTGCCGACTGCTGGTTGGTGGTGCCGTCGTACAGGGCGATGTCGCTGGTGGAGATCAGTTCGGTGGCCGGCGGGGTGAAGTAGCGGGCGTAGCCGGCGTGCAGGGTGGTGCTGTCGCTGGCATGCCAGACCACGCCCAGGCGCGGGCTGAGCTGGCCCTCGGTGGTGCCGAAGGCCTTGTAGCGGTCGCCGCGCACGCCGTAGTTGATGGTCCAGGCGTCGCTCGGCTGCCATTCGTCCTGCAGGTACACCGCGTAGGTGCTGGCGTGGAAGCGGCTGGCGTCGGGGATGAACAGCGGCACGTCGCTGCTCTGGCTGCCGTCGTCGTTGGCCGGGAACACGTAGGCGTTGTTGCTGGCGTTGGCGTGTTCGAAGTTGCCGTACACACCGTAGCGCAAGGTATGCGTGCCGCCCCACGGCGTGGAGAAGTCGGCCTGCAGGGTGCTGGCGCGGTTGGCGCGCTGCACCTGCGAGGCGATGCCGTTGAAGATCAGGTCGCCGGCGATGTCCGGGGAGAACGCGACGCTGCTGTAACGCTGGCCGGCCGACAGCTGGTAGCTGGTGTCGCCGAGTGCGCCCTGCAGCACCAGGGTGCCGAAGCGGGTGTTCTCGCGCTGGTTCTCGTCGAGCTGGGAGGAATCGAAGGTGCTGATGCCCTGGTAGGTGAATGCCGGGGTCTGCCCCGGGTTGTTGGGGATCTGGAAGCGGTTGTTGGCGTAGCCGACCAGCAGGCTGAGCCGGGTATTTTCGTTCAGCAGGTAGCTGAGGTCGGCGAAGCCCTTGCCCTGGTGGGTCTTGTCGTGGATCGGGTTGTCGCTGTCGGTCGGGTTCTCCATGCCGATGCGGTTCTGCAGGTAGTTGCCGCTGGCGAACCAGCTGAAGCGGCCGTCGCTGCCCCACCACGAGGCGTTGGGGTTGAGCGTGCCGTAGGAGCCGCCGGTGATGCCGACGCTGCCGCCGTCGCCCAGTTCCACGCCGTTCTTGGTGGTGATGTCGACCACCGCCGCGGTGCGGTCGCCGAACTGCGCCGGCAGCGCGCCGTCGAGCAGGCGGATGTTCTTGATCGTGCGCGGGTCCAGGGTCTGACCGAAGCCGGAAATGGACTCGGGAATCATCACGCCGTTGATGCGGTACTGCAGGTTGGCGTGGTCGCCGCGCACGTGGATGCCGCCGTAGGAATCCTGGACCACGCCCGGCGCCTGCAGCAGCACCTGGTTGAGCGGGGTGGAGGCGCCCAGCGGCAGGCGGGCGATGTCCTCGGCGCTGATCGCGTACTGGCTGCTGCCGATGTCAGGCGACAGCGCGTTGCGCGCGGCTTCCAGCTTGGCGGTGACGGTGACCGGATCGAGATCGACGGTCGGTTCGGTGGCAGCGGTGCTGTCGGTGGCGGCGTCTGCGGCGAGGGCGAGACCCGGGGCGACCAGCAGGACCAGGGCGATGGCGGAGGAGAGTGGGCGACGTGTCATGGCGAGGCGGACCGAAGGGAGAGGAATTGTTACTTAATAACAGTGTGCTTTCGCAAAAACGCCGGCGTAGGCCGGAAGTCATGGTGGCATCGCGGGGTTGCTTGCCATTCATGTCGCGGCGCTGCCAGCGTGACCGGCGTGCGACGCTATGCGGCGCGCTCCGGCTCTGCGAACATCACACACTGCCAAGGAGTCCTTTCATGAATCTGTCTGCCGCCGCCGTGTCCGAATCCGCCTCGTCGTCCTGGTCGCCCGCCAGTTGGCGCGAGCGGCCGGCGCTGCAGATGCCGGTGTATCCGGATCCGCAGGCGCTGGAGGCCACGCTGGCGGAACTGCGGCACCTGCCGCCGCTGGTCACCTCCTGGGAAATCTTCGCGCTGAAGAAGCAACTGGCCGAGGCGCAGGAAGGCAAGCGCTTCCTGCTGCAAGGCGGCGATTGCGCGGAGAACTTCAGCGATTGCGAATCCGGCACCATTTCCAACCGGCTCAAGGTGCTGCTGCAGATGAGCCTGGTGCTGGTGCACGGCCTGCGCCTGCCGGTGGTGCGGGTCGGTCGCTATGCCGGGCAATACGCCAAGCCGCGCTCGGCCGACACCGAGACCCGCGACGGCGTGACCCTGCCCAGCTACCGCGGCGACGTGGTCAACGGCCCGGAATTCACCGCGCAGGCGCGGGTGCCGGATCCGCGGCGCATGATCACCGCGCACTCGCGTTCGGCGATGACCATGAACTTCGTGCGTGCGCTGATCGACGGCGGCTTCGCCGACCTGCACCATCCCGAGTACTGGAACCTGAGCTGGGTCGGCTATTCGCCGCTGGCCGAGGACTACCAGAAGATGGTGGCCTCGATCGGCGATGCGGTGCGCTTCATGGAGACCCTGTCCGGCGCGCAGCTGTACAACCTCAACCGGGTCGATTTCTACACCTCGCACGAGGCCTTGCTGCTGCCCTACGAGGAAGCACTGACCCGCGAGGTGCCGCGGCAGTGGGGCTGGTTCAACCTCAGCACGCACTATCCGTGGATCGGCATGCGCACCGCGGCGCTGGACGGCGCGCACGTGGAGTATTTCCGCGGCATCCGCAATCCGATCGCGATCAAGGTCGGCCCGTCGGCGCAGCCGGACCAGTTGCTGCGCCTGATCGACGTGCTCAATCCGGAAGACGAGCCGGGCCGGCTGACCTTCATCCACCGCATGGGTGCTGCGCAGATCGCCGAGAAGCTGCCGCCGCTGCTGGAGGCGGTGAAGCGCGACGGCCGCCGCGTGCTGTGGGTGTGCGATGCGATGCACGGCAACACCGAGAGCACCAGCAACGGCTACAAGACCCGGCGCTACCAGAACGTCCTGGGCGAGGTGGAGCAGTCGTTCGACATCCACGCCGCGGCCGGTACCCGCCTGGGCGGCGTGCATCTGGAGCTGACCGGCGAGGACGTCACCGAGTGCACCGGCGGCGCGCGCGAACTGACCGAGCGCGACCTAGAGCGCGCCTACCGCTCCAGCGTGGATCCGCGGCTGAACTACGAGCAGTCGCTGGAGATCGCGATGGCGATCGTGCGCAAGCAGAACGGGCGCACCGTCGCCACGCCGCTGGCGTAGTCGGTTGGCGTCATGCGTCGGCGCGCAGCGTGCGCGTCGGCGCTAGTGCTGAGCGCAGGCCTGCGCCGAGCCCTTACGTCCGCACGCCCGGCGCGTGGCGGCGTCTCGCTGCCGTTGGCAACCCATTTCGCAGAAGTCCGCGCATGCGCGACGACGCCGGCTGTGGTCGTCGCCTGGCGCCGCAGCGCGCGCGCTCGACATCGCGCTAATCTCCGCGCTGCCAGACTGTCGCGACTCCTCCCCCCGACACAGGAGCGCATCTTGACCCTCGATCTTCACTGGGTGCCCTGGCGCGCCTATACGGTGCCGATCGGCGCCGCGCTGATTCTCGGTTTCCTGGCCTGGTGGCTGCTGCTGCGCATCGCCCAGCGCATGCGCGGCCGCGATTACCGGCGCGCGCGCATCGTGCGCGTGGTCAGCGTGCCGGTCGCCTTCCTGCTGCCGATGCTGATGCTCAGCTTCGCGCTCGAGTCCACGCCGTTGGACGAGGCGGCGCTGACCGACCTGCAGCACCTGCTGCACATCGGCATGATCGGCTGCGTGACCTGGCTGCTGGTGCGTGGCGTGGCGGCGCTGGAGACGGCGATCCTGCGCAGCCATCCGATCGAGGTGGCGGATAACCTGACCGCACGTCGCGTGCAGACCCAGACCCGGGTACTGGCGCGGGTGGCGATGGGTACGATCATCCTGTTCGGTACTTCGATCGTGCTGCTGACCTTTCCGGCGGTGCGGCAGATCGGCACCACCTTGCTGGCCTCGGCCGGCATCATCGGCCTGGTCGCCGGTATCGCCGCCAAGCCGGTGTTCGGCAACCTGATCGCCGGCCTGCAGATCGCGCTGACCCAGCCGATCCGGCTCGACGACGTGGTCATCGTCGAAGGCGAGTGGGGCCGCATTGAGGAGATCGGCAGCTCCTACGTGGTGGTGCGGATCTGGGACGAGCGGCGCATGGTGGTGCCGCTGACCTGGTTCATCGAGAACCCGTTCCAGAACTGGACGCGCAGCAGCGCCGACCTGCTCGGCACCGCGTTCCTGTGGCTGGACTACCGCACGCCGATCGCGCAGGTGCGCGCCGAACTGGAGCGCATTTGCAAGAGCGAGCCGCTGTGGGATGGCCGGGTCTGCGTGACCCAGGTGACCGACACCAGCGAGCGCACGATCCAGGTGCGCCTGCTGGTCAGTGCGCGCAACTCCGGCGATGCCTTCGACCTGCGCTGCATCGTGCGCGAACGCATGCTGGATTTCCTGGTGCGCGCGCATCCTTATGCGCTGCCGCTGCTGCGCGCGGAAGTGGCGCCGGAGCCGGTACGGCTGTCGCATCCGCCGGTACGCGCCAGCGACTCGGAGGCGATGCGTTCGCCTGGCGCCGAGGATGGAGCGCCGGCAGTGAATGCGACTACGGACGGGGAACGCGCGGCGCGCTGATCGTTGCGCGATGCTGTGACGTGGTCATGCCGCGTTGGATGGATAGAGCGCTCTGCATCACGGTCAACGATGCCGGCCAAGTGCTGGGCACACGAACGCGCCCATGCTGGTGCATAGGCGCATGTCGCTTGAGCGAGAGGCGCCGTTGCGGCGCCGGGTGAGGTTCAGGCCGCCGGCGGATGCCGCCGGCGCCGCACCAGATCGCGGGCCAGGATGCCGACCACGGCGAGGTTAATCGCCAGCACCGCCCACGACGCCCAGCCGGGGTGGCGCACGATCGCGTACACGTCGAATGGCAGGTAGATGGCCGCGGAGACGCAGCCCAGCAGCGAGGCCCAGGCCTTGGCGCGCCACAGGCCCCAGGCCTCGATGAGGTGCAGCACGCCGTAGGCGAGCATGCCGGCGGCGGCCAGGTGCACCGCGCCGGGGCTGATCATGGTCAGCAGCGAGGGCAGGGCACCGTGGTCCGGATCCAGGCTGAAGCGCACGATCAGCTTGTCCACCCCCGCGCGCAGCGGGGCCGGACCCATCAGTTCCAGCCCCGTGGCCGCCAGCACCGCGAGCAGGCCCTTGCCGGCCTCCAGCAGTGCGATCAGGTGCAGGCCCGGATGCGCGTGCGGATCCGGGTTGTACGCCTTGTCGGCGGCCATGGGCGTGCGCTGCCGCTCAGCCCGCGCGACCGGCGCGCTTGCGCTCGTTTTCGGTCAGGTGCTTCTTGCGCAAGCGGATCTCCTTCGGGGTGACTTCGACCAGTTCGTCGTCCTCGATGAAGTCCAGCGCCTGCTCCAGCGTGTACTTGATCGCCGGGGTCAGCTTGATCGCATCGTCCTTGCCCGAGGCGCGCATGTTGGTCAGCGGCTTGGTCTTGATCGCGTTGACGGTCAGGTCGTTGTCCTTGGAGTGGATGCCGACCAGCTGCCCTTCATACACGTTGTCGCCTTCGGCGGCAAACAGACGGCCGCGCTCTTCCAGCGGGCCCAGCGCGTAGGCGGGGGTGGCGCCCGGCGCGTTGGCGATCATCACGCCGTTCTGGCGCTTGGCGATGGCGCCCTGTTCCTTCGGGCCGTAGTGGTCGAACACGTGGAACAGCAGGCCCGAGCCCTGGGTCAGGGTGCGGAACTCGTTCTGGAAGCCGATCAGGCCACGCGCCGGGATCATGTAGTCCAGGCGCACGCGGCCCTTGCCGTCCGGCTCCATGTTCTTGAGCTGGCCCTTGCGGATGCCCAGCTTCTCCATGACGCCGCCCTGGTGCTGCTCTTCGATGTCCACCACCAGCTGCTCGACCGGCTCCATCAGCTGCCCGTCGATCTCCTTGATGATCACTTCCGGGCGCGACACGGCCAGTT
Source organism: Xanthomonas indica (assembly GCF_040529045.1). NCBI lineage: Bacteria > Pseudomonadati > Pseudomonadota > Gammaproteobacteria > Lysobacterales > Lysobacteraceae > Xanthomonas > Xanthomonas indica. The sequence continues at coordinate 1,746,755 of NZ_CP131914.1, forward strand.
CGAAGCCTTCGCGGCGCATGTTCTCGATCAGCACCGACAGGTGCAGTTCGCCACGGCCGGACACCAGGAACTTGTCGGCGTCTTCCAGCTGCTGCACCTTCAGCGCCACGTTGTGCACGGTCTCGCGCTCCAGCCGGTCCTTGAGCTGGCGGCTGGTCAGGAACTTGCCGCCGGACAGGTCCTTGTTGCCGGCGAACGGCGAGTTGTTGACCTGGAAGGTCATCGAGATGGTCGGCTCGTCCACGGTCAGCGGCGGCAGCGCCTCGGGGGCTTCCAGCGCGCACACGGTGTCGGAAATGGTCAGTTCCTGGATGCCGGAGATGGCGACGATGTCGCCGGCCTGCGCGCTGTCCTGCTCGATGCGCTCCAGGCCCAGGAAGCCCAGCACCTGCAGCACCTTGCCCTGGCGCTTCTTGCCTTCGCGGTCGATCACCGCCACCGGCATGTTCTTCTTCAGCACGCCGCGCTGAATGCGGCCGATGCCGATCACGCCGACGAAGTTGTTGTAGTCCAGCTGGCTGATGCGCATCTGGAACGGGCCGTCCGGATCCACGTCCGGCTTCGGCGCGTGCTGCATGATCGCTTCGTACAGCGGGGTCATGTCGCCGTCGCGCACGCTGTCGTCCAGCGAGGCGTAGCCGTTCAGCGCCGAGGTGTAGACGATCGGGAAGTCGAGCTGCTCGTTGGTGGCGCCGAGCTTGTCGAACAGGTCGAATACCTGGTCGATCACCCAGTCCGGACGCGCGCCGGGGCGGTCGATCTTGTTGACCACCACGATCGGCTTGAAGCCCATCGCGAAGGCCTTCTGGGTCACGAAGCGGGTCTGCGGCATCGGGCCGTCCATCGCGTCGACCAGGATCAGCACGGTGTCCACCATCGACAGCACGCGCTCCACCTCGCCGCCGAAGTCGGCGTGTCCGGGGGTGTCGACGATGTTGATGCGGTTGCCCTGCCAGGTGATGGCGGTGTTCTTGGCCAGGATGGTGATGCCGCGTTCCTTTTCCTGGTCGTTGCTGTCCATCACGCGCTCGGCCAGCACCGTGCGCTCGGACAGGGTGCCGGACTGCTTCAGCAGGCAGTCGACGAGGGTGGTCTTGCCGTGGTCGACGTGGGCGACGATGGCGATATTGCGAAGATTTTCGATGGACATGCGAAAGGGGGCCAGCCGGCGCCAGAAGGAAGGAAAGGAAGCCACCTAGTATACCCGGATCCCGTGGCGCCTGCCGGCGCCCGGCGGCGGTGGGCCGGGCGGGCCCGTTCAGGCGCCGGCGGCGGGCACGGGCGAAGCCTGAACAAGGCGCCGTGTATCCTATGCGCCCCTCATGACGCCCCCGTTTCCAAGGAATCCCATGTCCCTGATCGCCCATTTCGACACCGTCCGCGGCCCGATCAAGATCGAGCTGTATCCCGACAAGGCCCCGCTGACCGTGGCCAACTTCGTGAACCTGGCCAAGCGCGGCTTCTACGACGGGCTGAACTTCCACCGCGTGATCGCCGACTTCATGATCCAGGGCGGCTGCCCGGAAGGCTCCGGCCGCGGCGGCCCGGGCTACCGCTTCGAGGACGAGACCAACAACGGCGTGCGCCACGACCGCGGCGTGCTGTCCATGGCCAATGCCGGCCCCAGCACCAACGGCAGCCAGTTCTTCATCACCCACGTCGCCACCCCGTGGCTGGACGGCAAGCACACCGTGTTCGGCAAGGTGCTCGAGGGCCTGGACGTGGTCGACAGCGTCGCCCAGGGCGACGTGATCAACAAGATCACCATCGAAGGCGACGCCGACGCGGTGCTGGCGGCCAAGGCCGACCGCGTCGCCGAGTGGAACCGCACGCTCGACGCCTGATCCGGCACTGTCCGCGCGTCCGGTCCTGCGGCCGGGCGCACGGACCCTGCGTGCTACCATTTCCCGGTTGATTGCCGCACCCGACTGCCGATGACGATGCGCCCCCTTGTGTTGTGCCTGCTGCTGCTCGCCATCGGCGGTGGCGTGCACGCGTGGTGGCGCAGTACGACTTCGGCGCCGTCGGCCGCACTGGCCGCCGGCGACCCGCGGCGGCTGACCGGCGATGACGGCATCGTCATGCTCGCCGCCGACTGGTGCGGCTACTGCCGCCGGCAACAGGCCGATTTCGCCCGCGCCCAGGTCCGCTACACGGTCCTGGACGTGGAGCAGGAGGCCGGCCGCCAGGCCGCCGCCGCGCTGGGCCTGGAAGGCGTGCCGATCACCGTCATCGGCCAGCACGTGGTCGAAGGCTACGACACCGCCGCCCTGGACCTGCACCTGCAGCCGCTGGGCTATCGCGTCTACTGATCCACCCCACCCACTTTCTTAGCAGAGGAATCCCCCATGAAAGCACCCGTTCGTGTTGCCGTGACCGGCGCCGCCGGCCAGATCGGTTATGCCCTGCTGTTCCGCATCGCCTCGGGCGAAATGCTGGGCAAGGACCAGCCGGTGATCCTGCAGTTGCTGGAACTGCCGATGGAGAAGGCCCAGGCCGCGCTGAAGGGCGTGATGATGGAGCTGGAAGACTGCGCGTTCCCGCTGCTGGCCGGCATGGTCGGCACCGACGACGCCGAAGTGGCGTTCAAGGACGCCGACATCGCCCTGCTGGTCGGCGCGCGTCCGCGCGGCCCGGGCATGGAGCGCAAGGACCTGCTGCTGGAGAACGCCAAGATCTTCACCGCGCAGGGCGCGGCGCTGAACAAGGTGGCCAAGCGCGACGTCAAGGTGCTGGTGGTCGGCAACCCGGCCAACACCAACGCCTACATCGCCATGAAGTCGGCGCCGGACCTGAACCCGAAGAACTTCACCGCCATGCTGCGCCTGGACCACAACCGCGCGCTGAGCCAGCTCTCGCTCAAGCTCGGCAAGCCGGTCGGCGGCATCGAGAAGCTGGTGGTGTGGGGCAACCACAGCCCGACCATGTACCCGGACTACCGCTTCGCCACCGCCGATGGCGCTTCCATCGCCGAGGCGATCAACGACCAGGAATGGAATGCCGGTACCTTCATCCCGACCGTGGGCAAGCGCGGCGCGGCGATCATCGAAGCGCGCGGCCTGTCCTCGGCCGCCTCGGCCGCCAACGCCGCCATCGACCACGTGCGCGACTGGGTGCTGGGCAGCAACGGCAAGTGGGTGACGATGGGCGTGCCGTCCGACGGCTCCTACGGCATCCCGGAAGGCGTGATCTTCGGTTTCCCGGTCACCACCGAGAACGGCAAGTACACCATCGTCAAGGATCTGCCGATCGACGACTTCAGCCAGAAGTACGTCGACAAGACCCTGGCCGAGCTGGAAGAAGAGCGCAGCGGCGTGGCCCACCTGCTGGGCTGATCGCCAACGCGATCGCGTCGTCACGGAACGCCGGGCCCCGCCCGGCGTTTCGCGTTGTGGGAAGCCCGACAGCATGATGAATCTGATCCACTGGCGGCTGTACGTCGCCGTCGTCGAGTGCGGCAGCATCAGCGCCGGTGCCGCGCGCTGCGGCATCACCCAATCCGGCGCCAGCCAGGCCATCGCGCAGATGGAGCACGTGCTGGGCGCCGCGCTGCTGCTGCGCGAGCGTGGACGGATTCGGCCGACCCCGTTCGGCGCGCGTGCGCTGGGACATGCGCGGGCGATGCTGGCCGAACTGGGGCAACTGCAGGCGCTGGCCAGGGCGCAGCGTGCGCCCGCCGCGCCGTCGCTGCGGGTGGCCGGATTCGCCTCGTCGCGGCCGTGGCTGGCGCCGCGCCTGCGCGCGTTCGAGCGGGCGCATCCGGACACGGGCGTGGTCTGGCTGGAAGGCAGCGACGAGGAAGTCGAGGCCTGGCTGGCGGCCGGGACGGTCGACCTGGGCGTGGTGCTGGACCCGGCGCCGGAGCGCGCTGCCATCGTGTTCGGCACGGACGAGTGGTTGGCAGTGCTGCCGCCGGCGCTGGTGCGCCCGCAGGCGCGCGACATCGCCCTGGCGGAGCTGCTGGCGCTGCCGTTCGTGCTGGCCACCGGCGGCTGCTGGCTGCATGCGCAGCGCCTGGCCGAACGCGCCGGGCTGGCGATCGCCGACCTGCGCCTGCAGGTGCGCGACTGGTCCAGCGCCTGGACCCTGGTGCGCGACGGCGCAGGCGCCAGCCTGCTGCCGGCGTCGGTGCTGCCGGCCGAGCGCGACGGCGTGCAGGTGCTGTCGTTGCAGCCGCGGCTGCAGCGTCGCTTCGCGCTGGTCGCCGCGGCGCACCCGGCGTCTGCCGCACTGCAGTTGCGCGCGTTCCTGGAGCAAGCCATTAGCAGCGCTACTGACCCGCCCTGACATTCTTGTTTCTCCGCAGGCGGCCATGCCGCGCACACTGCGCGCGCCGACTGTCCGGCGTTCCTGCGAGACCGTTTCGATGCATCTCTATGCCGCTCCTGGCGCCTGTTTCCTGGCGCCGCACATCGTGCTGCGCGAACTGCAGTTGCCGTTCCGGCTGGTGCACGTGGACAACCGCAGCAAGCGCACCGCCGAGGGCGAGGACTTCCGCGCGATCAATCCCAAGGGCTATGTGGCCGCGCTGCAACTGGACGATGGCCAGGTGCTGACCGAAGGGCCGGCGATCCTGCTGTACCTGGCCGACCGCTGTCCGCAGGCGGCGCTGGCGCCGCCCGCGGACGCAGGCGCCTTGCCGCGCTATCGCCTGTACGAGTGGCTGGCCTTCATCAACAGCGAACTGCATGCCGGCAGCGTGCCGCTGTTCGATGCGGGGCTGGCGCCGGAGCGGCGCGCTGCGGTGGCCGCGCGGCTGCTGCAGCGCTATGGCCATGCCGAGAGCGCGCTGCATGCGCGGCCATACCTGCTCGGCGACCGCTTCAGCGTGGCCGATGCCTACCTGTTCACCGTGCTCGGCTGGCTGCCGCGGTTCGGCCTGTCGCTGGCCGCGCATCCGGCGTTGGCCACCTACGCCACGCGCATCGCCCAGCGTCCCAGCGTGGTGGCGGCGCTGGCCGCCGAGCAGGCGTTGCAACCGGCCTGAGCGCGGCACGCGGGCAGTGCCAGGCATGACCTTCGGCGCTCGGCCACCGCGCGGCGACCGTGCTACGTTGCCGGGGCCATTCGAAAGGGGATTTCGATCATGCTCATGCCGTTCCGCTGGATCGGCGCGCTGGCGCTTGCCAGTGCGTTGCCTGTTGCCGCCCACGCCGCCACCGCCGACAGTGGTTATCGGCAACCGCCCGAGCCGCTGCTCGGCGTGATGCGCGCGCCGCTCAATCCGTCGCCGCGGCTGGACCCGACCGGGCGCACCCTGCTGCTGGTCGAGCGCCAGGCCTACCCGCCGATCGCGCGCGTCGCCGAGCCGTACCTGAAACTGGCCGGGGTGCGCGTGGAGCCGCGCACCCACGCCCGCCACGACATGTCCAACGGCTACGGCATCCGCGCCTGCCTGGACGGCTTCAGCCTGGTCGACGTGGCCAGCGGCAAGCAGACCGCGGTGACCCTGCTGGCCGGCGCCTGCCCGGCGCAGCCGGTGTGGTCGCCGGACGGGCGCCGCTTCGCCTTCAACAACACCGCCGCCGACCGCGTCGAACTGTGGCTGGGCGACGTCGCCACCGGTACGGTGCGCCGCATTGACGGCGTGCAGCTCAACCCGGTGCTGGGCGGCGAGATCCAGTGGCTGGGCGGCAGCGACACGCTGCTGGTGCGCGCGGTGCCGCAGGACCTGGGTCCGGCACCGGTGAAGGCGGCGGTGCCGCCGGGGCCGGAGGTCAAGGAAGCGATCCGCGGCAAGGGCGAGAGCAGCACCTACGAGGCGCGCGACACCCTGTCGAGCCCCGAGGACGAGGCGCAGTTCACCTACTACGCCACGGCGCAACTGGTCACCGTGGATGCTGCCAGCGGCAAGCTGCGCACGGTCGGCAAGCCGGCGGTGTACTCGGTGGTCGACGGCGCGCCGGACGGCCGCCACGTGCGCGTGGAGCGCCTGCAGCGCCCGTACTCCTATGTCACCACCTATGGCCGCTTCGCCCACGACGTGGCGGTGCTGGACCTGGCCGACGGCAGCGAGCGGGTGCTGGCGAACCTGCCGGTGGCCGACCGCGTGCCGGTGCATGGCGTGCCGACCGGGCCGCGCGCCTATGGCTGGCGTGCCAACCAGCCGGCCACCCTGGTCTGGGCCGAGGCCCTGGACGGTGGCGACTGGAAGACGAACGTTCCTGCCCGCGACAAGCTGTTGACCCTGTCGGCGCCGTTCGCCGGCAAGCCGCGCGAACTGGCCAAGGTGGCCCAGCGTTACGCCGGCCTGAGTTGGTTCGCGCAGGGTGGGCAAGCGCTGCTGGACGAGTACGACGAGAACCGCCATTGGCGCCGCACTACGCTGCTGGACGCGGACCGTCCCGGCAGCGCCGGGCGGGTGCTGTTCGACCTGTCCACCGACGACCTCTATGCCGATCCCGGCACCCCCGAGCTGCGTCGCCTGGCCAACGGCGAGTACGTGCTGCGCGAGGACAACGGTGCGTTGTTCCTGAGCGGGCAGGGCGCCACGCCGGCCGGCGACCGGCCATTCCTGGACCGCTACGACCTGGCGAGCGGCAAGACCCAGCGCCTGTTCCGCAGCGGCGCCGACGTCGACGAGGCCTTTGCCGGGTTCGCCGGCGACGACACCACCCGTCTGCTGACCTGGCGGCAGTCGCCGAGCGATCCGCCCAACGTCTACCTGCGCACGCTGGGCCAGGCGCAGCCGGCTGCCGTCGCGGGCGAGGCCGTGGTCGCCTCCACCCTGGCGCCGGTGACCCGCTTCCCCGACCCGACCCCGGTGGTGCGGCAGATCAAGAAGCGCCTGGTGACCTACAAGCGCAAGGATGGGGTCGAACTGTCCTTCACCCTGTACACGCCACCCGGCTACAAGGAAGGCACGCGGGTGCCGGCGATCCTCTACGCCTATCCGCTGGACTATGCCGATGCGTCCAAGGCCGGCCAGGTCAGCGGCGCCAACGACCGCGACTTCACCCGCCTGCATTCCTACCAGCTGTTGCTGCTGGCCGGCTACGCGATCATCGACGATGCCGCGTTCCCGATCGTCGGCGACCCCAAGACCGCCTACGACACCTACCTGCAGCAGCTGGTGGAGAACGCCCAGGCGGCGGTGGACAAGGCGGTGGAGTTGGGTGTGGTCGACCGCGACCGCATCGGCGTCACCGGCCACAGCCACGGCGCGCTGATGGCGGCCAACCTGCTGGCGCACACCGACCTGTTCCGCGCCGGCGTGGCCACCAGCGGCAGCTACAACAAGACCCTGACCCCGTTCGGTTTCCAGAACGAGCGGCGCTCGTTCTGGGCGGCGCCGGAGGTGTACGCGCAGGCCTCGGCGTTCTTCCATGCCGATAAGATCAATGAGCCGCTGCTGCTGGTGCACGGCATGGACGACGCCAACCCCGGCACCGAGACCACCCAGGCCCCGCGCATGTTCCAGGCCATCCGCGGCCTCGGCGGCACCGCGCGGCTGGTGCTGCTGCCGTTCGAACCGCACTGGTACACCGCGCGCGAGTCCAACGAGGACGTGGTGGCGGAGATGCTGGAGTGGTTCGACCGCTACGTGAAGCAGGCGCCGCCGCGTGCGGCGGCGGCGACCGCGGCGGCGCAGAAGCAGTAGCGCGACGACCTGGAGCGCACGATGAAACTGCGTTTTCTTTGCGCGCCAGTGCTGCTGGCGCTCACCGCATGCGGTGCCGTCGACACGGTGAAGAATGCGTACGCGCATTCGCAGGAAGTGGCGGCTGACCTGGAGAAATCGGTCGGCAGCAAGCCGATGGTCGGCTTCAACTGGGCCAATGGTGCGCTGGTCCAGGTCACGGTCAATTTCCAGGGCGTGCCGCACAAGCCGCTGGCGCAGATCGTGCAACTCAGCAAGGATTCGGTGGCCACGCGCTTCGAGCAGGCGCCGGGGAATGTGGTGGTGACATTTACGGTGCCGGGGAAGTAGGACGTGAGGCAACCGCCTCCATTGGAGGAAGCGGCAAAAGCGAGCGGTAATCAGGTCAGATCAAGCTAAGGAGAGAGCTGATGGCGAAGCGCGAAGATCTTCAAGATTGGGTTGTTGCAGCACTGAAGGCGCATGCAGGCTCAGCCAGCATCGTTCAAGTGGCGCAGCACATTTGGACGCATCATGAGAAAGAGCTCCATGCATCTGGAGAGCTATTCTTTACTTGGCAGTACGACATGCGGTGGGCATGCACACGCTTGCGTGAGCGCAAGATCGTTCAATCGGCTGAAGTTTCAAAACGTGGCGAATGGCGCCTTGCAAGCTGACAGTTCATCCGAGTGGAACTGCTTCGCAGGTGGCTTAACTAACCCGGTTAGATAGTGTCGAGCAATTTCATGCTATCCAAAGCCTTGCTTGTTCTCCTGGCTCTTGTCAGTGCCTTTCTTGGCTATCGTGTCCTTCTTCTAGAGTCAGAGGTGCATGCGCTTCAGCGCAATGCGGCAATTGCCGTGCTTTCGGCCGAAATTGCAAACAGAAAGGTCGGGGCTTTTGCGCCTTACTTTGCGGAGGACAAGGAAGCATTTGCCAACGCTTGGCTAGATGGAGCCAATATGCCAGGAGCTGTATTTCCGGAAGATGTTTTGGTTCCTCTTCAGCAAGAGCTGGCTCGGCGGAGAGCGGAGCCGGTGTCGCAAAAGCTCAAGGCTGAAACCTTCCATTAGCCCCTTGTTGCTTTCAAAGCGGCTCCTTCGCTGCATGGCGCAACTCAGGCGGTAGCCGCCTAACCCCTTCGACCAAGGTCGGAACGACGTCCTCCCCGCCAAAGGACTATGCTCGGAGCCGGTGCACCGGCCTTGGGAGGGGCGGCATGGACTACGCGACGCTGTACCGACGTTCGATCGAGCGGCCCGAGGAATTCTGGGCCGAGCAGGCCCAGGCAATCCATTGGGAGCGCCCGCCGCAGGCGATCCTGGAGTACGACACGCCGCCGTTCCGGCGCTGGTTCGTCGGCGGCCTGACCAACCTGTGCCACAACGCGGTGGACCGGCATCTGCCCGAGCGCGCCGCGCAGCTGGCGCTGGTCGCGGTGTCCAGCGAAACCGGGCAGACCCAGGAGATCACCTATGCGCAGCTGCACCGCGAGGTCAACGCCTTCGCCGCGGTGCTGCAGCGGCTGGACGTGCAGCGCGGCGACCGCGTGGTCATCTACATGCCGAACATGGCCGAGGCGGTGTTCGCGATGCTGGCCTGCGCGCGCATCGGCGCGGTGCACTCGGTGGTGTTCGGCGGCTTCGCCGCGCACAACCTGGCGCTGCGCATCGACGATGCGCGGCCCAAGCTGCTGATCGCCGCTGACGCCGGCAGCCGCGGTGGCAAGCGCATCCCCTACAAGCCGCTGGTCGACGCCGCCTGCGCCGAGGCCAGCGCGGCGCCGCCGACGGTGCTGATCGTCTCGCGCGGGCTGGATCCGGCGCTGCCGCGCGTGCCCGGGCGCGACGTCGACTATGCCGAGTTGCGTGCCGAAGTCGGCGATGCGCAGGTGCCGGTGGTGTGGCTGGAATCCAACGAACCCAGCTACCTGTTGTACACCTCCGGCACCACCGGCAAGCCCAAGGGCGTGCAGCGCGATGTCGGCGGGCATGCGGTGGCGCTGGCGCTGTCGATGCGCACGGTGTTCGACTGTGGCCCCGGGCAGGCCATGTTCTCCACCTCCGACGTGGGCTGGGCGGTGGGGCATTCGTACAACGTGTACGGCCCGCTGATCGTCGGCGCGACCTCGCTGTTGTACGAAGGCCTGCCGGTGCAACCGGATCCGGGCGTGTGGTGGGCGCTGTGCGAGAAGTACCGGGTACGCACCATGTTCTCCTCGCCGACCGCGATCCGCGTGCTGAAGAAGCATCCGGCGCGCTACCTGCGCGAGCGCGACCTGAGCGCGCTGCGCTATCTGTTCCTGGCCGGCGAGCCCCTGGACGAGCCGACCGCACTGTGGATCGGCGAAGCGCTGGGCAAGCCGGTGATCGACAACTACTGGCAGACCGAAACCGGCTGGCCGGTGCTGGCGTTGTTGCCGGGCGTCGAGCTGCGGCCGGTCAAGCCGGGGTCGCCGGGCTTTCCCAACCTCGGCTATCGCACGCGCATCGTCGACGAGCACGGTGTCGAGGTACCGGCGGGACGCAAGGGCGTGCTGGTGATCGAGCCGCCGTTGCCGCCGGGCTGCATGACCACGGTGTGGAACGACGATGCGCGCTTCCTGCGCAGTTACTTCAGCCACTTCGACACGTTGCTGTACAGCTCGCTGGACTGGGCGATCCGCGACGAGGACGGCTACACCTTCATCCTCGGCCGCACCGACGACGTGATCAACGTGGCCGGACATCGCCTGGGCACGCGCGAGATCGAGGAAGCCATCGCCGGCCACGCCGACGTGGCCGAAGTCGCGGTGATCGGCATGCACGATGAATTGAAGGGGCAGGTGCCGGTGGTGTTCGCGACGCTGAAACAGGCCGCGCCCGATGCCGCGGCGGTGGTCGAGGAGTTGCGCCAGTGCGTGGTGCAGCGGCTAGGCGCGGTGGCGCGGCCGGCGCAGGTGTATCTGGTGCAGGCCTTGCCGAAGACGCGTTCGGGGAAGCTGTTGCGGCGTTCGCTGCAGGCGCTGGCCGAGCAGCGCGATCCGGGCGATCTGTCGACGCTGGACGACCCTGGCGCGCTGGAGGAAATCCGCCGCGCCTTGCGCGGTTGACGCCACAAGGACGACGCCGGCGCGCCCGCGCCGGCGTTCGCAGCGTTGCTCAACCGAGGCCTTCGGCCTGCAGCGCCGCCTGCACCTGCGGATCGGCGGACATGCGTTCGAAGTGCAATTGCAGATTGGCACCAAGCGCGATCTGCTGCGCGCGCGCCCAGCGCAGGGTGACGAACAGATAGGCGTCGGCGATGGAACGGCGCGCGCCACCGAGCCAAGTCTGTTGTTCCAGCGCCGACTCCACACGCATGTACAGCGTGCGCACGCGCTCGCGTGCGTGCTCCTGGGTGCGCGCGATCACCGCGGCATCGTCCAGATAGCGGGTGCTGCCGAACAGCGGATGAAACGCCGGATGCAGATCGGCGTTGAGGAAGGCCAGCCAACGCTGCACCTCGGCGCGGCTGCGCGGGCTGCCGTCGCCGGCCAGTTGCGCGTCGGGCGCGAGGTCGGCGATGTAGTTGAGGATCGCCGAGTTCTGGGTGAGCACCCAGTCGTCCATCTGCAGCGCGGGCACTGCGCCGGCCGGATTGATCGCCAGATACGCAGGCGCCTTCATCGCGGCGGCATCGAGCAGCTTCAGTTCGAACGGCAATCCCGCCCAGCGCAGCGCGATGTGATCGGCCAGCGAACAGGCGCCGGGCTTGGAATAGAGTTTCATGGCAGGCGGCTCCGCATCGAAGTCAGGACGGCAGAGCGTACCTGTTGCGCGGGGCGCTTGGCGATCAGACGCGCCGTGTGCGGCGCGCGGGAGCCTGCGTCAGGCCATGCCTGGGCGGCGAGCGATTACGACGCGTTGCGCGGACGCAGCTTCTGCACGCGATAGAACGTGTGGTCGCCGATGGTCGCGACCTGATACGCGTTGCGCCAGCTCGGGCTGGCGATGGCATGCGCGGCGAAGTGGCTGGCGCCGGGCACGATCTCCTTGCGCTGGCCCTGCGGCAGCGCCCAGTTGCGCTCGGCGGCGAAGGCGACCTTGACCGCATCGGCCCAGGCGTCGTCGTTCTTCAGTTCGGTGCCCGGCTTCACCAGGCCCGGTGCGAACTGTTTGCGCGCGGTGACGACCTGGCACATCGAGTCGCCCCACAGGCCGCTGTCCAGGCGACGCAGCGCGACCTCGGCGACGGCTTGCTGTCCGCGCAGCGTCTGGTCGCGCGCTTCCAGGTACACGGTGGTGCTGAGGCACAGCGAATCGGCAGCGGGTTGCGGCAACAACTGCGACAGCCAGAGAATCCAGGCCAGTTTCATCGTACTCCTTGCTCCGTATGGGCCGTCGTGGCGCTGCGCCGGAATGGCGCGGCAAGCGATGCGGCTTGGCGTCATGGGGAGGCGGCCTGTCACGGGCCGCCCGGGTGCCGGCAATCTGAAGTCCGGCGGGACCCGCCAAGATGGGCGGATCGGAAGAGGGGCGCACAATAGGCGCCGCTTCCCGAATCGCAACTGAACCCCGGGCCTTGACAGGGTTCACATCTCGCGCGGTGGCAATGCCGTCGTGCCTGGCCGCACGACGGCATGGGCAGTGCCGTGCTGCGGTGCATCACGCTCAGGGGAACTGCTGGCGTTGCATCAGCATTGCGTACACCTTGACCACCGGATCGGCGTGCTCGCTCAGTTGCGCGAGGCGTTGTGCGCGATCAGGCCAGCGTTGCGCCTGATCCGCGAGCACGCGCAGGTCGCCGAACCAGGTGTCGTGGTCTTTCGCATAGTACGGTCCGCTCAGCAGCGTGGCGAGCAGGGCCATGCCGCGATCGCGCGCGGCGCCAGCCGGCGCGTACTCCAGATAGCGCAGCAGTTCGCGCAGGCGCGCGCGCTGCACGCGGCCGCTGTCGTCGCCGGCCGCGGTCTGCTGCAGCACGCCGTGGTCGAGCTGGTCGAGGAACTCCATCGACGCTTTTTCCGTGGCGGGATCGCCGGCACTGGCGGTGGGGTCCAGCAATTGCGCACGGATGTTGTAACCGGCCTGGCGGATCAGCGAGATCGCATCCGCATCGACCGTCAGCGCGGGCACCGGCGGCGCCGGCATGATGCGGTCGGCCGGCACGTCGGCGACGAAGCGCTGCTCAAGCAGCCAATGCTCGCCGAGCACGCTGGACGCACAGCGGGTCTGCGCCAGATGCGCGGCGACATAGCCACGGTAGGCGCCATGCAGGCGCTCGCGCGGCGCGGGGTCGGCCAACTGCTGCAGCAGCAGCGGCATGTCGCCGGCCACGCTCAGTTCGGTGGCGGTGAAGCCGGCATCGTCGCCGCGGATGCGCTCGAACATGCGCACCAGGCTGTCGGCGAGCTGGGCCTGCCCGGCGCTGTCCAGCGGCGCAGCGGCGAGCGCCATCTTCAGCGCCGGGGCAGTGTCGGTTTCGTGTTGCGCCGCGTCCACGCGTGCGGCGAGTGCGCGGGAGCGCGCCGCCGGTTGTGCCGGCTGCAGTGCGCTGGCCAACGCATAGCTCGGGCTCGGATCGTCGAGATCGTCCGCATCGCAACTGCCGGCGCGCGGCGTCGGCAGCGCGGCGAACAGCGTTTGCGCCTGCGCCGGCGTGGCGTGCTGGGCGGCGCGCGTCTGCAGCGTCAGTTGATCCAGGCCGGCGGTGCGCGGCGCGCGCAATTCGTTGTCGCGCTCTTCGTCGATGCTGCCGACGCGGGCCAGGCCAGGCATGCGCCGTTGCGCGCGCTCGGCCAATGCCACGGCCTGTTGCGTCAATCGTTGTGCGGCAGCGGCGCGATCGCCGTCGGCTGGCAGATCGGCGGAGGGGGCGAGGCGCAGCAGCACATCCGCCTGGAAGTCGGCCGGCAGCGCCTGCGCCGCGGCCAGCACCGCGCTGGCAGGCGGTCCGGGCATGGCGCTGCCGGTCGCCGAAACGATGCCCGTGGGTAGCGGGGTCTGCGCGTTTGCCGGGCCGACGTGCGGGTGCGTTGCGAGGGAGGCGGGCGCTGCGCTTTGCGCGCCGTGCGCGGTGGCCGCGCGTTGCAGCAGCGGCACGCACGCGCCGGCGACCAGCAGGGCGAGAAGCAGATGGCGGGGACGTGGGGCGGAACGCATGGGAGCTCCTGAAGGCGGGCGACGGGCTGCACGGCGCAGTGGCGCCGTGCAGGGCCGGGGAGCGCACTCCCCGGCGCAACCATCCAGTGGTCAGTTGTAACGCGCGGTGTTGCGCGGCACGTTGGCGCGGATCACGCCCAGCGGATCGTCGGTGATGATGCTGGTGAAGCCGGCGGTGACCTGCGCGCGGAAGTTCGGACGGTCGTCGGCGGTTTCGTTGCCGAAGTACTTGGTCCGCGTCAGGTAGTCGTCCAGCGACGCGCAGCAGGTGCCGTTGCTGCGCACGTAGTGCTGGCCGTCATGGCTGCTGAGGCGGTATTCGGGCACCGGCGAGAACGCACCGATCGCCTGCTTCTGCGCCTGGTTCTCGGCCAGCAGCTCGGCGGTCGGGTCGCCGCGGCGGGGCTGCTTGTTGCCGATTTCCAGCCAGGCGAACCCGCTCTGCTTGCGCACTTCGGTGATCCAGGCACTGACCCGGCACTGCGGTGTGTTGGGCGCGGTGAAGCCGCACAGGCC